>NZ_CP110395.1:640719-961079 GCF_029910215.1 Paraburkholderia sp. D15
TATCGCCCCGCAGGTTTGCTCATGCAGATGTGCGGCTGCCGTTGCACGTCTCATTACATTGGGCGGGCCTTGGTGGGGGAGCCTCGCGGCTCGCCGGTTTTTGGTGATACGTACCGGTCTGCTAATCCCGTCAATGTGCCCGCTCACCCATTTTTGAAGTGATGCTGGGCGATCTGAGTAAGAGATGGGAGATCGCAGATGAGTAAGACGTCGAAGAAAGCTCGATCGGGGGGTAGAGGGCGTACGCCTGTTGATGGGGATCAATACGAGAGGCTGGCGTTATCGGCGTTTCGGCTTATTGAGCGTCATGGTGAGCAATTGGAGAATTTGTTGACGTTGGCGACGTCGATCTACCAGAACCCAGCGACGACGATGGATGAGCGAGCGCGACAAAGGACGTTGTTGGGTTTATGGATAGAAACGGGCGAAGCGTACCGACGCGAAGTGGACGTCGACCGTGAGTTGTACGGCATTATTGCGCTGGATGCGCGAGGCGTTCCGCAGACGCAATTGACTGCACGCTACGCGACGAAATTGCTGGCGAAGGCGGCATCAGAAAATGGCGCTACGGCGAGCACATCGCCGGGGCCGAGCCGCCGAACCCGCTCAAAAATTCCGACGCGCCGCACGGCGACGGCGCACTAAAAGAGATTCGCAAAGCGAACCCGCGCCCCCAGCGCTGGCGCACGGCGCGCGCAGCGTCGCCGGAGGAATGACTGCTGTGTCACGAACGCGGAATGTGCGAGAACGCAGATTCCAGATGCACCACTACGGGGACTGTGCGAGGGCTCCGCTTAAGAATTAGCGGTGTGAAGCCGCTTTCTTTGCTTACTTTCTTTGCGGCGGCAAAGAAAGTAAGTGCCTGCCCCGCACAGGGGCGACGCTAATAGACCACTAAGACAACAAGGAAAGGCCAACCCCATCAGTCAAACCACCAAAGCGCCGCACAGGCAAAAAAAAGCCTCCAACTTCAACCCCCATCAGCACCTGCAGAAGGACACCCCGGCACAACAACCTGCGAAGCCTTCCCAACCCCAACCCCAACCCCAACCCCCCGCCCTTGCGAATCCACACCACGCGAAGCCGCAACCATCCCCCGCACAGCCCCAGCAACCTGCATGGAGATTTGCATCAAAGCCTTCCGATGCCCGTCAACGACGGAGTCATAAGACCCACCGACAGGTTGACTCACAACACTCCGGCAAGTCATGACAGCCCCACTCCGCACAGCCCGAACACTCCAGACCGCGTCAATAAGCGCATGTGACCCAGGCCACGACTCAAACCGCTGCACATTCATGCTCACGCGATAAACCGGCACCCCATCCGCGCGAGCGGTCCCATACACATCGATGGTATTGAGCTGCTGCGTCAGATTCGTCGACAAAGCCCGCCGAATCTCATCCCCCGGCAACGAAGCCCAGCGCTGCTCTTCAAGCACCTTGACCTGCGTCGGCCCCGTCTGCACAACCAGTTGATTCTTGGCGACCGCCGGCGGCACATCCACCGGCGCGACCTCGATCAACCAGCCCGGCGCAGCCGAACTCCGGACCGTAGCCGCCCCCGTCGCCCCAGCATCGCCCAACGTATAAAACCGGCTAGCCGGCGACGAACACCCCGTCGCCGCCAACACCATTCCGGCCAAAGCGCCAACACCAACGACCCCGCGCACAAACCCGCGCGTCGAGCGGGAAAGCCGGTCAAACATCATGGTTTATCTCCTGTTTTACCGCGCAACAGCGACTCGGGATGACGCTCCAGATAATCCGACAACGCATTCAGCGACTGCAACGTCCGCGTCAATTCCTGCAACGCCTGATGCACGTCCGACTGCAACGGCGAATCCTGCTGCAACGTCGCCTCGGCCGAACCGAACGTCTGCTTCGCCGCCGCCAGCGTGTCCCGCGCCTGCGGCACCACTTCCTTGTCGAGTCGCGTGAACAACTGATCCGCGTTCTTCAACGCGCTGTTCAGGTTGTCGCCAATCTGGTCGAACGGCACCTTGTCGAGCTTCTTCGCAATGTCCGCCACCTGCAGTTGCAGCTCGTCGAGCGTGTTCGGGATCGTCGGCAGCTCAAGCGGATCGCTCGTCACGTCGACCGTCGCCGGCGCCGCCTTCGGGAACATGTCCAACGCCACGTACAACTGGCTCGTGATCAGATTGCCGGTGCGCAACTGGCCACGCAAACCGTGCTTGACCAGTTGCTGCAGCAAGGTCTGACCCGCGAGCGTGCCCGGTGCCGGCGCCGTTTCGCGGAAGCGCTTGCCGAGCCGGTCCGGATACAGATTCATCGTCACCGGCATCGTGAAGTTGCGCGTCTTCGGGTCGTAATCGATGTTGATGTTCGTCACCTGTCCCAGCACGATGCCGCGGAAATCGACCGGCGCGCCGACCGACAGACCACGCAGCGACTGATTGAAATTCATCACCACGCGCAACGGCACACCGTCCGGCTCGCGCATCGCGTCGGCTTCGTCCGAACCCAGCCGGAACGTCATGTTGTTCGGCGCCTGCGCGCCCACGCCCTGGCCCGGCGGCGACTGGAACGACAAACCGCCGACGATCACCGTCGCCAGCGACTGCGTATTCAGCTTGAAGCCGCTCGAATCGAGCCGCAGATCGACGCCGCTCGCATGCCACCAGCGCGAGTTCGTGCCGACGTACTGGTCGAACGGCGCGGACACGAACACCTGCATCGTCACGCCAGTGCCGTCCTTGTCGAGCGAGAAGCCCACGACCTGGCCGACCTGCACGCGCCGGTAGAAAATCGGCGAGCCGATGTCGATCGAACCGAGCGAATCGCCGTGCAGGATGAACTGGTGACCCTTCTGGTCGCCAGTGATCGGCGGCGGCGTTTCGAGGCCGACGAAGTTCTTTTCGGTATCCGGCGAATGGCCGGCGTCCGCGCCGATATACGCGCCGGACAGCAGCGTGGTCAAGCCCGACACGCCGCTCGCGCCGACCCGCGGACGCACCACCCAGAAGCGCGAGTCCTTGACCGCGAAGTCCTCGCCTTCCTTGGTCAACTGCACCTGCACCAGCACGTGCGACAGATCCTTCGACAGCGTGATGGTCTTCACCGAGCCGACGTCGACGTCCTTGTACTTGACCTTGGTCTTGCCGGGTTCGAGACCCTCGGCGCTGATGAAGCTGATGGTGATGGTCGGACCTTTCTCGGTCACCGACTTGATCACCAGCGCGATGCCAATCAGCGCGGCGATCAGCGGAATCACCCAGACGAGTGACGGCAGCCAGCGGCTGCGCGGCTCGATGTCGGGGTCCGGGAGTTGAGGCGGCAGCTTCGGTCCGTTCGAATCGCTGCGCGGCGCCTCATCGGAAGCGGGCGTCGGTCCTTGCGGGCTAGTCATGATCGGGGTCCTGAGGTTTTTGGGTACGGCTTTCCACGTTGTCCCAGATGAGCCGTGGATCGAATTGCATGGATGCCATCATCGTCAGAATCACCACGCAGCCGAACGCGATCGCGCCGGGTCCGGCCGTGATGACGGCAAGCGACTTGAAGCGCACCAGCGCCACGGTCAGCGTGACGACGAACACGTCGAGCATCGACCAGCGGCCGATGCGCTCGACCATCCGGTACAGCGTGGTGCGTTGCTCCGGCCGCCAGCGCGAGCGGCGCTGCGCGGTGATGGTGAGCAGCGCGAGCACGCTCAGCTTGAGCATCGGCACCATGATGCTGGCGATGAACACGATGACCGCGAGCGGCCAGTCGCCCGAGGTCCAGAAGTACACGACGCCGCTCATGATGGTGTCGTCCTCGGACCCGAGCAGCGAAGCGGTGTGCATCACCGGCAGCAGGTTCGCGGGAATATACAGCAGCGCGGCGGCGATCAGCAGCGCCCATGTGCGCATCAGGCTGTCCCGGTTGCGCGAGTGCAGGCGCGCGCCGCAGCGTCCGCAGTGCTGCGGCGTGACCGAACGGATGCGCGGCTCGACCCGGCCGCATGCGTGGCAGCTCAGGAGGCCGGCGCGTTTCGCGGTGATGTATTTCATCGCGGGCTCATCCTTCACGGGGCGTCGGCGGCGCCGGCGAGAGGCCGGGCGGCAACGCGTCGCCCGTCGCGGGGTGGTCGGCGTCGCGTATCTCGGGCGGCGCGGGCGGGCCGGCCTGCGTGTTGACGGCCACCGCCGCGCTATCGGCGGAGGTGCGCGGCAGCGGACGCTGGCCGAGGTCGCCGAGTTCGTCGGCGAGGTCCCACAGAATGCGCGGGTCGAACGTGACGACCACCGCGAACATCAGCGTGAGCACGCCGAACGCGAACAGCGCGGCTTCGGGAATCACGCGCGCGAGGCTCACCATCTTCACGATCGTGATGAGCACGCCGAGCATGAAGACTTCGATCATCCCCCACGGCCGCACGAACTGGATCGCGCGCAACACGCGATTGAAGCCGGCGGGCACATAGCCCGCGCGCAACGGGATCAGCACGTACAGCAGCGCGACGAGTTCGGTCAGCGGAAACAGGATGGTCGAGCAGAACACCATCACGGCGACGATCTGCATGTCCTCGCCCCACAGCGCGACCAGCGCGCCGAACAGCGTGGTCTGCGAGGTGATGCCGTTGGTTTCCAGTTCGACGATCGGAAAACCCTGCGCGATCAGGAAGGTGATCAGCGCGGCCAGCGTCATCGCGCTGATCTTGTCGAGCCGGCGCGAAACGCCGCGATACAGCGTCGCGCCGCAGCGCGGACAGCGCGCGGACGTGCGCCCGACAAGCCGGGGCTTGCGGAACAGCGTATCGCATTCATGGCACGCGATCAGGTTGTCATGTTCCATTCGGCAGAGGGCTAACGGTCAAGGGGAGCGGGGCTATGCCGGTTTATGGCGAGGCTGGTGAAACGCTGTAAATGGACCAGCGAAAGAACATGCGGAAAAAAGGGTGCAGCAATAGTACCAAACGCGACCCCCGATCGTATCGGCGGCGCCTCGGCCGATCGTCGGCCAGACCGGCAAGGGAAGGGTTCCGCCGGGCTGGCCTCGCGCCACCATGTCGTCTTATAGCGCGGCTTCTTACCGCTTTGGTCGCTATCAGGCATCCCTTGTGACACTCTCCGTCCCTTATTGTTCAATGTGGGGTGCATTCGCACCGGCCCATCCGCGCCGCGCCCACAGCCAGCTTTTCGTGCTTGGGGTAGCATGCGGCCTTGGCCTATGCAATTGCCGTTCCCGCCTGCCGTACAAGCCGATGCCGCACGCGGCGGCGCCGGGAACAACCGGGCGGTTCGCACCGTTTACTTCTCTTAGCTTGCGTTGACCTGTCATGGCACTCAATCCTTCGTTCGCCGGCCGGGAGTCGTACACGCGGACCGCCATCGCCTTTCACTGGCTGATCGCGCTGCTGATCGTGTGCGGCTTCGGACTCGGCTGGGTAATGACCGACATCCCCGGTTTCACGCCCACCAAGCTGCGCTACTTCTCCTGGCACAAGTGGATTGGCGTGACGGTGTTCGCGCTCGCCGTGCTGCGCATCCTCTGGCGCGCGACCCACGCCGCCCCGCCGATGCCGCGCCGCATGCCCGCCTGGCAGCGTGGCGCCGCGCATCTGGTGCATCTGCTGCTGTACGTGCTGATGATCGCGATTCCGGCGTCGGGCTATCTGTACAGCTCGGCCGCGAATGTGCCGGTGGTCTACCTCGGGTTGATTCCGCTGCCGCGTCTGATCGCGCCGGACCCGCATCTGAAGGAACTGTTGAAGAACGTTCACATCGCGCTGAATTACACCTTGCTCGTGCTGGTCGCGCTGCATGTGGCGGCTGCGCTCAAGCATCAATGGCTGGACCGCGACGGGCTGTTGTCGCGCATGCTCCCTTTCCTCAAATAAGGATAACCATGAAGGTCTCGTTCTATCGCTACATGCTCGCCGCTTTCGCCGCGGCTTCGCTGACCGCGGCCGGCAGCGCGCTCGCCCAGGTGGACGTCGCGAAAAGCTCGGTCACGGCGACCTCGAAACAGATGAACGTGCCGGTGGAAGGCAAGTTCGGCAAATTCACCGCGCAGATCAAGTTCGATCCGGCCAAGCCTGCGGACGGCAGCGCACAGTTCAATATCGACGTCGGTAGCTACGACCTCGGCGACGAGAGCTATAACGACCAGGTGCGCGGCAAGGACTGGTTCGACGCGAAGACGTATCCGAGCGCCACGTTCGTGTCGAGCGCGATCGCGCCGGCCGGCGGCAACCAGTTCAAGGTGACCGGCAAGCTGACCATCAAGGGCAAGTCGCAGACGGTGGTCGTGCCGGTCACGGTGACGCAGCAGGGCGGCGCGCAGGTCTTCGACGGCGCGTTGCCGATCAAGCGCTCGCAGTTCGACATCGGCACCGGCGAATGGAAGGACACGTCGGTGGTCGCCGACGAGGTGGTCATCAAGTTTCACATTGTTGCGGCACGCAAGTGACCTTTGAAGGTCGCTAGATCCCACGGTTTCACACGATCCATCCCGAACCCAGGAGCATGAAGTGAAAAAATCCCTGTTGATCGCCGCCGGCGCGCTGGCTTCGTCGATTTCCCTTGGCGCCTTCGCGGCCGATACCTATCAGCTCGATCCGACCCACACCTATCCGAGCTTCGAGGCCGATCACTTCGGCGGGCTGTCGGTGTGGCGCGGCAAGTTCACGAAGAGCTCGGGCACCGTGACGCTCGACCGCGCGGCCAAAACCGGCACCGTCGACGTGACGGTCGATCCCGCTTCGGTCGACACCGGCAACACGAAGCTCGACGAGCATCTGAAAACGGACGCGTTCTTCGACGTCGCGAAGTATCCGTCGGTCACGTACAAGGGCACCGACATCAAGTTCGACGGCGACAAGCCGGTCGAAGTGATCGGCAACCTGACGATTCGCGGCATCACCAAGCCGCTGAACCTGACGATCGATTCGTTCAAGTGCATGCAGCATCCGGTGCTCAAGCGCGAAGTGTGCGGCGTGGAAGCGAGCGCGCATTTCAACCGCGCCGACTACGGGATGGATTTCGGCGCCAAATATGGCTTCAACATGGATACCAGGCTGCATATCCAGTCGGAAGGGATCAAGCAGTGACCGGGTGAGCCGGTAATCGGTCAGGCGATCGCCTGACCGGGCTGGCGTCGCGCTGCGACGCAACAAAAACCGCTTCGGCCGCTTCGGCGCCGGAGCGGTTTTTTTATTGACTACGGCGCTGCCGGCGGGCGTTGCACGCGCCTGCGGGCAAGCCTATGCGACGAGCATCGGGAATGTGCCGCTCGCCTCGTTTTAATTTTTCGGGTACATAGAGCGCTGGCACCGATCTGGTTGTGCGCGCATCCATTCGGGCAGGACCGGGCAGGACCAGGCATTAAGCCTACAGTCAAAAATACTCGCGCGAACTGGAGATCTGGATGAACGCAACGACAGCAGCAAGCCTCGCGGGCAGTCGGCAGAATTCGTGGCGCGCGGTGGTCGCCGCATCGATCGGCAACGCGTTGGAATGGTTCGACCTGGTGGTGTACGGATTCTTCGCGGTGATCATCGCGAAGCTGTTTTTCCCGGCGGGCAACGACACGGTGTCGCTGCTGCTCACGCTCGGCACGTTCGGCGTGTCGTTCTTCATGCGGCCGCTCGGCGCGATCGTGATCGGCGCGTACGCGGACCGCGCCGGACGCAAGGCGGCGCTGACGCTGTCGATCCTGCTGATGATGGGCGGCACGCTGATCATCGCGGTGCTGCCGACTTACCGGAGCATTGGCCTCGCCGCCCCGGTGATCCTCGTGCTCGCCCGGCTGATGCAAGGTTTCTCGGCGGGCGGCGAATTCGGCAGCGCCACGGCGTTTCTCGCGGAACACGTGCTGGGGCGGCGCGGCTTCTTCGCCAGCTGGCAGGTGGCGAGCCAGGGGCTGACCACCTTGCTGGCCGCTGGTTTCGGCGTGCTGCTGACGGGCGGCCTCTCGCCGGATCAGATGGCGTCGTGGGGATGGCGCGTGCCGTTCTTCTTCGGCTTGCTGATCGGGCCGGTGGCCTGGTACATCCGTACCAAACTCGACGAAACGCCCGAATTCCTCGCGGCCGAAACCACGACGACGCCGCTGCGCGACACCTTCGCAAGCCAGAAGCTGCGGCTCCTGATCGCGATCGGCGTGGTGGTGCTCGGCACCGTGTCGACCTATCTCGTGCTGTTCATGCCGACGTTCGGGGTGAAGCAGTTGGGGCTGGCGCCCTCGGTGGCCTTCTCGGCGATCGCGTTGACCGGGCTGATCCAGATGGTGTTTTCGCCGGTGATCGGTCATCTGTCGGACCGGCATGGGCGCACCACGATCATGCTGACCTCGGCGCTGCTGCTGCTCATTCTGATCAATCCGGCGTTCGTGTATCTGATCGCGCATCCGACTTTCGGCACATTGATGGCGATGCAGATCGTGTTCGGCTTTCTGATGACCGGCTACTTCGCGGCGCTGCCGGGTTTGCTGTCGGAGATGTTTCCGGTGCAGACGCGTACGACCGGCATGTCGCTGGCCTATAACATCGCGGTGACGGTCTTCGGCGGGTTCGGGCCGTTCATCATCGCGTGGTTGATCAACGTCACGGGGTCGAAGGCGGCGCCGAGCTTCTATATGATTTTCGCGGCGGCGATCAGCCTGGTGGCCTTGTTCGCGGCGCGGCGCAAGCTGGGGTTCCGTTGAGCGAAAGGCGGTCGTGGCGACAGGCCAGTGGCGATACGCGCGGTAAGCGGTGAACGGTAAGCGGTAAACGCAAAAGGCCGGTTCGAGAAGAACCGGCCTTTTGTTTTGCGCGTCTACGCTAATGCTCGATGTGCGCTAGCGACTGATTAGCCGTTGCCACATCAAACCTGCGCGCCCGCATTCGGATCGTTCGGATCGACGCCTTGCTTCTTGTCCTTCAGCAAGTCTTCGCGCTTCACGCCGAACCACATGGCGAGCGCCGCGGCGACGAACACCGACGAGTAGATACCGAACAGAATACCGACCGTCAGCGCGAGGGCGAAGTAGTGCAGCGTCGGGCCGCCGAACAGGAACATCGACAGCACCATCATCTGCGTACAGCCGTGGGTGATGATGGTTCGCGACATCGTGCTGGTGATCGCGTGGTTGATCACCTCGATCACGGTCATCTTGCGTTCGCGGCGGAAGGTCTCGCGAATCCGGTCGAAAATAACCACCGATTCGTTCACCGAGTAGCCGAGCACCGCCAGCACCGCGGCGAGCACCGACAGCGAGAACTCCCACTGGAAGAATGCGAAGAAGCCGAGAATGATGATCACGTCGTGCAGGTTGGCGATCACGCCGGCTACCGCGTACTTCCATTCGAAGCGGAACGACAGGTAGATCACGATGCCGACTACCACGCACGCGAGCGCGAGCAGGCCGTCGGTAGCGAGTTCCTTGCCGACCTGCGGACCGACGAACTCGACGCGCTGCAATTGCACGTCGGGCGTATCGGTTTTCAGCGCGCCCATCACCTGATCGCTCTGTTGCGCGGACGTGAAGCCCTGCTTGAGCGGCAGACGGATCAGCACGTCGCGCGAGGTGCCGAAGTTCTGCACCTGAGCGTCGGCATAACCGAGCCTGGCGAGACTGCCGCGCACCGGTTCGAGCGGCGCGGCGCCCGGATACTGCACCTCGATCACGGTACCGCCGGTGAACTCCACCGACAGATGCAAGCCGCGATGCAGCAGAAAGAACACAGCGGCCACAAACGTCAGCAGCGAGATCGCGTTGAACACCAACGCGCGCTGCATGAACGGAATGTCTTTACGAAAACGGAAAAATTCCATGGTCTTGTTCTCCGGGACTCAGCGGGATGAACCCGGTTTCTGCGGCGTATTCGACGCGTCCGGCGCATTGCGGCGACGCACCGTCGGCTTGCCGGCACGGGCCTGGGCCGCACCGCCGGCTTTCGCCTTCGGCTTGGCGACGACCGCGGCCACGGCTTGCGCCGTGTCGGTATCGGCGTCGTCGTTGCCGAGGTAGGCGGCCGCACCGGCAGGCGCCGTATCCGGACGCCACACCTGGCCGATCGCCAGCGACTTCAGCTTCTTCTTGCCGCCGTACCAGAGGTTGACGAGGCCGCGCGAGAAGAACACCGCCGAGAACATCGACGTCAGGATGCCGATACAGTGGACCATCGCGAAGCCGCGCACCGGGCCGGAGCCGAAGGCGAGCAGCGCGAGACCGGCGATCAGCGTGGTGACGTTCGAGTCGAGAATCGTCGCCCATGCATGCGCGTAGCCGTTCTGGATGGCCAGTTGCGGCGGCGCGCCGTGGCGCAGTTCTTCACGCACACGCTCGTTGATTAGCACGTTCGAGTCGATCGCCATGCCGAGCGCGAGCGCGATAGCGGCGATACCCGGCAACGTGAGCGTGGCCTGCAGCATGGACAGCACGGCGATCAGCAGCAGCAGGTTGATTGACAGGCCGATCACCGAAATCACGCCGAACAGCATGTAGTACGCGATCATGAAGACGGCGATGGCCGCGAAGCCCCACACCACCGAGTGGAAGCCCTTCTTGATGTTGTCCGCGCCGAGGCTCGGGCCGATCGTGCGTTCCTCGATGATGTCCATCGGCGCGGCCAGCGAACCGGCGCGCAGCAGCAGCGCGAGGTCGGCGGCGCCTTGCGGCGTGGCCTGGCCGGTGATCTGGAAGCGGTCGCCCAGTTCCGACTGGATGGTCGCCACCGTCAGCACTTCGCCCTTGCCCTTTTCGAACAGCACCATCGCCATCGGCTTGCCGATGTTGTCGCGCGACACGCTGCGCACCGCGCGGCCACCGGCCGAATCCAGACGGATGTTGACGGACGGACGCTGATGCTCGTCGAAGCCCGCCGACGCGTCGATGATCCGGTCGCCGGTGAAGATGATCTGCTTGCGCAGCAGCACCGGTGTCTGGTTGCCTTGCGTGAACAGTTCGTCGCCCGGCGGCACCGGATCGCCCGGGTTCGGATGCGTGTTCACCGGATCGGCGAGACGCGCTTCGAGCGTGGCCGTGCGGCCGATGATGTCCTTCGCCTTCGCCGTGTCCTGCACGCCCGGCAGTTCGACCACGATGCGGTCGCTGCCTTGCTGCTGGATCACCGGCTCGGCGACGCCGAGTTCGTTCACGCGGTTATGCAGCGTGGTGATGTTCTGCTTGAGCGCGGCGTCCTGCACGGTTTTCTGCACCGCCGGCGTGAACGTGCCGACCAGCTGCACGCCACCGTCCGCGCCGTTCTGCGACGCCCACTGGAGTTCGCCGATACCGCGGCTCAACTGCTTGAGCGCGGTGTCCGCCGTGGCCTGGTCGGCGAAGTTGATCACCACCGTCTGGTTCACGCGGTTCACGCCGCCGTCGCGGATGTTGTTGTCGCGCAGCAGCGTGCGCGCATCCGATGCGTCGGAATCGAGCTTCTTGTTCAGCGCGCCGGCCATGTCGACCTGCAGCAGGAAGTGCACGCCGCCGCGCAGATCGAGACCGAGGTACATCGGCAGCGCGTGCAGCGCCGTCAGCCAGTGCGGCGATGCGCTTTGCAGATTCAGCGCGACCACGAACTGCGGGTCGGTCGGATCGGCATTCAGCGACTTTTGCAGCAGGTCCTTCACGCGCAATTGCGTGTCGGTGTCCGGCAGACGCACGCGGATGTTCGCGTTGGTCGACGAGTTGTCGAACGTGACGTCGTCCGGCTTGATCTGATTCGCGGCGAGCGCGGCTTCGACTGCCGACAGCGTGGTCGAGTCGAGCTTGACCGTTGCCTTGCCGCTCGACACCTGCACCGCCGGCGCTTCGCCGAACAGATTGGGCAGCGTGTACACGAGGCCGATGACCAGAGCCACCAGCATCACGGCGTATTTCCAGAGGGGGTAACGATTCATGAGTGGTCCAACGGGAAGGTTGGCGTGGAAGCGATGCGTCCGGCGATGAGCGCGGGCGATTCAGCGTTGCGTTGCGTGGATCGCCGGCGAGGCCGCGCCGGACGCGAGAGAGCAGGCCTTACAGCGACTTGATCGTGCCCTTCGGGAGAATCGTCGTGACCGACGCCTTTTGCACGGTGATTTCCGTGCCTTCCGAGATCTCGACGCCGACGTAAGCTTCGCCCACCTTGGTGACCTTGCCGACGATGCCGCCGTTCGTCACCACTTCGTCGCCCTTGGCCATCGCGGCGAGCATGTTGCGATGTTCCTTCTGGCGCTTCATTTGCGGGCGAATCATGATGAAGTACAGCACGCCGAACATCAGGATCAGCGGCAGGAAGCTCATCAGGTTCGACTCAACGCCACCTGCTGCGGTGCCTTGGGCGAAGGCATTGGAAATGAACGACACGTTGGTCTCTCCGTTATCAAACAAAACGATCAAAAAAATCAGCCGGTTATTCTACCACCGGCCCGACAGGCGTCGGCGCGGCGAATCGGCTTTGCGATCAACCGTTTAATGCCGTTTCCCTGCATCGACGAAAGTTTATTGTAAGGTTTTCGGCGCCGTGCCGACGGATTCCTCGGGAGAATCCGTGGCCGGTCTTTTGCCCGATCGCCTGTCAGGGGGCCTGTTCGACCCCGCGCGCGCGGTTTTCATGGAAGCGCTTGCGGAACGGCTCGAACATTTTCGCGTCGATCGCGTCGCGGATTTCCTGCATCAGTTCGAGGTAGTAGTGCAGGTTGTGGATCGTGTTCAGCTGCGCACCGAGGATTTCCCCTACTCGATGCAGATGATGCAGGTAGCCGCGGGTGAAGTTGCGGCAGGTGTAGCAGCCGCACTGCTCGTCGAGCGGGCGCAGCGAGTTCTTATGCGTCGCGTTGCGGATCTTGATGTCGCCGAACCGCGTGAACAGCCAGCCGTTGCGCGCGTTGCGGGTCGGCATCACGCAGTCGAACATGTCGACGCCCGCCGCGACGCCCGCCACCAGGTCTTCCGGCGTGCCGACGCCCATCAGGTAGTGCGGCTTGTCGGCCGGCAGCTTCGGGCCGATGTGGTTCAGCACGCGCATCATGTCTTCCTTCGGCTCGCCGACCGACAGACCGCCGATCGCCAGACCGTGGAAGTCCATCTCCGCGAGGCCCGCCAGCGATTCGTCGCGCAGATCCTCGAACATGCCGCCCTGGACGATGCCGAACAGCGCGTTCGGATTGCCGAGACGCCTGAATTCGTCGGTGGAGCGGCGCGCCCAGCGCATCGACATGCGCATCGAATCGGCGGCTTCCTGGTGCGAGGTCGGCACGTCGTTGGTCGCGTACGGCGTGCATTCGTCGAACTGCATGACGATGTCCGAGTTCAGCACCTTCTGGATCTGCATCGACACTTCCGGCGACAGGAACAGCTTGTCGCCGTTGATCGGCGACGCGAAGGTCACGCCGTCTTCGGTGATCTTGCGCAGATCGCCGAGCGAGAACACCTGGAAGCCGCCGGAGTCCGTCAGGATCGGCTTGTTCCAGCCCATGAAGCGATGCAGGCCGCCGTGCGCCGCGATGGTTTCGAGACCGGGGCGCAGCCACAGGTGAAACGTGTTGCCGAGGATGATCTGCGCGTGCATTTCCTCCAGCTCGCGCGGCTGGACCGCCTTCACCGTGCCGTAGGTGCCGACCGGCATGAAGATCGGCGTTTCGACCACGCCGTGATTCAGCGTGACGCGGCCGCGGCGCGCCTGGCCGTCGGTGCCGAGCAGTTCGAATTTGAGGCCGTTGCCGGGCGGCGTGTGCGTCGCTTCCGGCGATGGGTGACCAAGGGTCATGAATTAACTCCTGTGCTACCGGAAAACAGTCCGGCGCAAATGATGAAACGCCGCCGGCAAGCTCGCGGCGGCAGGGGAACTGCGAAAAACTCATGGGGCGCGAAGCGGTGGCTGGCGCTTCACGCGAGTCGGGCGCCTCGAGCGCCTCAACCGTCGCGCCGCGTCAGCAGCATCGCGTCGCCATAACTGAAGAAGCGGTACCGCTGTTCGATCGCGTGACGATACGCGGCGCGGATCGTCTCCACGCCCGCGAACGCCGACACCAGCATCAGCAAGGTCGACTTGGGCAGATGGAAATTGGTGACGAGCCGGTCGACCACCCGAAACCGGTAGCCCGGCGTGATGAAGATGTCGGTCTCCGTGCTGGCCGCGCCGAGCGGACGGCCGGCGGCCTCGGCGTCGCGCGCGGCGGCTTCGAGCGCGCGCATCGAGGTCGTGCCCACCGCGATCACGCGGTTGCCGCGCGCGCGCGTCGCGGCGATTTTGTCGGCGAGCGATTGCGGCAGGTGGTACCACTCGCTATGCATCTTGTGTTCGTCGATGTTCTCGACCCGCACCGGCTGGAACGTGCCCGCGCCGACGTGCAGTGTCAGCGTCGCGCGTTCCACGCCTTGCGCGTCGAGACGGGCGAGCAGCGCCTCGTCGAAATGCAGGCCGGCGGTGGGTGCGGCGACCGCGCCGGGATTTTGCGCGAACACGGTCTGGTAGCGGGTTTCGTCGGTCGAGTCGGGATCGTGCTCGATGTACGGCGGTAGCGGCAGGCGGCCGAACTGTTCGATCAGCGTCAGGCAGTCGTCCGGGAAATGCAGCGTGTAGAACGGCTCGACGCGTTCGCCCAGCGTGACGTCGAAGGCGTCGGCGAGACGGATCGTGGTGCCCGGCTGCGGGCTCTTGCTCGCGCGAATCTGCGCGAGCGCGGTGCGTTCGCCGGTGAGCCGCTCCACCAGCACCTCGACCTTGCCGCCGCTCGCCTTCACGCCGTGGAAGCGCGCCTTCAGCACTTTGGTGTCGTTGAAGACCAGCAGGTCGCCGGGCGCGATGCACTCGGGCAACGCGGTGAACGGACGGTCGATCAGACGCGCGCTGTCGGCGGAGACGGTGTTGTCCACTTCGAGTAGACGGCTGGCGCTGCGCTCGGGCAGCGCGACTTGCGCGATCAACTCGGGCGGCAGATCGAAATCGAAATCGGAAAGCGTAAACATGCGAACGACTGGAAGCGAAGTGAGACTGAATTGAGCCGAAGCCGGAGCCGGGCGGCTATGATTGCGGGACGCCTGAACAGCCCGCGAGCCCGCGCGCTGGATGGCGGCGCTACCCTTTGACAGCCGATATTGTACTTGCGAAGCAGCCCATGCCTTTGTCCGACCGCCGATTGCCCTTAGCCACCGACGATGCGACCGCCGAGCCCAGGCGCCGCGCGTCGCGCGGCAAGCCGGCGGCGGGGGCGGATGGCGCGGGTGAGGTGCGCGAGGTGCGTGACGCGCATGAAGCGCGCGCCGTAGCGGGCAAGCTCGCTCACGCCGATGCGCCGGTATCGGAATCAGCCGCCCCGCTCGAACCTGCCGACGCGCCCGAACCCCCGCGCGCGGCCGAGCCGGACGCGATCTTCGGCGATCGTCCGCCCGGCCGGCCGGGCGTGAGGGCGTCCGCGAAACCAGCGGCGAAGCCGGCCGCGAAATCCGCCGACCCGATGGCCGACGACCTCGCGGACAACCCGGCCAGCGACGCAACCGGCAAATCGGGCGGCAAATCGGGCGGCAAATCGGGCAGCAAATCGACGGCGAAATCCGCCGCGAAATCCGCCGCGAAATCGACCGCCAGGCCCGCCGAAAAAACCGCCGACAAACTCGCGAAACTCGGTCTTACCCGCGACATCGATCTCGTGCTGCATCTGCCGATGCGCTACGAAGACGAAACGCAATTGACGCCGATCGGCCACCTGCTGCCGGGCGGCATCGCGCAAACCGAAGGCGTGGTGTTCGACAACGAAATCGCCTACCGTCCGCGTCGCCAGTTGCTGGTGAAGCTGCACGACGATCACGGCGACGAACTCGTGCTGCGCTTCCTGAACTTCTACGGCTCGCAGGTCAAGCAGATGGCGATCGGTGCGCGTCTGCGCGTGCGCGGCGACGTGCGCGGCGGTTTCTTCGGCATGGAGATGGTGCATCCGGCGGTGCGTGTCGTCGATGTCGATACGCCGTTGCCGCAAGCATTGACACCGGTGTACCCGAGCACCGCGGGCGTCACCCAGGCCTATCTGCGCAAGTCGATCGATAACGCGCTCGCGCGCACCGCGCTGCCGGAGTTGCTGCCCGAGCCGGTCGCGCGCGCGTACATGGCGCCGCTTGGCGTGCCCGCGCTGATGGACGCGGTGCGCACGCTGCATCATCCAGGCGTGCAGTCCGACGAGACCGCGCTGATCGACGGCACGCATCCGGCGTGGGTGCGCATCAAGTTCGAGGAACTGCTCGCGCAGCAGATGTCGCTCAAACGCGCGCACGAGGAACGCCGCACGCGCGCCGCGCCGGCCATGCCGCGCCGCAAGCTCGGTGATGAAGCCGCGCTGGTCGCGCGCCTGCTGAAAGCGTTGCCGTTTTCGCTGACGGCGGCGCAGGAGCGCGTGGGCGGCGAGATCGCGCTCGACCTGACGCAGCCGCACCCGATGCAGCGTCTGTTGCAGGGCGACGTCGGCAGCGGCAAGACGATCGTCGCCGCGCTGGCCGCCGCGCAGGCGATCGACGCCGGCTATCAGGCCGCGCTGATGGCACCCACCGAAATCCTCGCCGAGCAGCACGCGCGCAAACTGCGCGGCTGGCTGGAGCCGCTCGGCGTGAGCGTCGCGTGGCTGGCGGGCAGTTTGAAGACGAAGGAAAAACGCGCCGCGATCGAAGCCGCTGCGCTCGGCACCGCGCAACTCGTGATCGGCACGCACGCGATCATCCAGGACACGGTCGAGTTCGCGCGCCTCGGGCTCGTGATCGTCGACGAACAGCATCGCTTCGGCGTCGCGCAGCGGCTCGCGCTGCGCGCCAAGGCGCGTCATGCCGCCGACGGCGCGCGTGACTTCCAGCCGCATCAATTGATGATGTCGGCCACGCCGATTCCGCGCACGCTCGCCATGACGTATTACGCGGACCTCGACGTCTCCACCATCGACGAATTGCCGCCCGGCCGCACGCCGATCCTGACCAAGCTCGTGTCCGACGCGCGCCGGGAAGAGGTGATCGGGCGCGTGCGCGAGGCCGCGTTGACGGGGCGTCAGGTGTATTGGGTGTGTCCGCTGATCGAGGAAAGCGAGACGCTGCAATTGCAGACCGCGGTGGAGACGTACGAGACGCTGATCGCCGCGCTGCCGGAACTGAAAGTGGGTCTGGTGCACGGGCGGCTCGCGCCGGCGGAAAAAGCGGCGGTGATGGACGCGTTCACGCGCAACGAGGTGCAGTTGCTGGTCGCCACGACGGTGATCGAAGTGGGCGTCGATGTGCCGAACGCGTCGTTGATGGTGATCGAGCACGCCGAGCGCTTTGGCCTCGCGCAGTTGCATCAGTTGCGCGGACGGGTCGGGCGTGGCAGCGCCGCCTCGGTATGCGTGCTGCTCTATACCGGACCGTTGTCGATGACCGCGCGGGCCCGCTTGCAGACCATGCGCGAGACCACCGACGGCTTCGAAATCGCCCGGCGCGATCTGGAGATTCGCGGGCCGGGGGAATTTCTCGGCGCGCGGCAGTCGGGCGCGGCGATGTTGCGCTTCGCCGATCTGGAAAACGATCAGTGGCTGATCGAACCGGCGCGCGAAGCGGCGGCCGTATTGCTGGAGACGTATCCCGAGGTCGTGATGCAGCACCTGGCGCGATGGCTGGGGAATCGGGAGCAGTTTCTCAAGGCTTGACGGGTGCGCGTGGCGAGCCGTTGTCTAACGGCATCGACGCCTGCGCGAACGGCGGCACGAAAAAAAGGAAGAGGCGGGCGCCTCTTCCTTTTTGCTTTCGACGTTGTGCGGTCAACCAGACCCGCCGGGGCCGACGCCGACGGTTACGCCATCACCCGCTCGATCAATACCCCACCGCCGATCCAGCCGGCCGGCGCGGATCGTTCGATCCATACACGAAGCCCGGCCGCACCTGGCCCGACACCGACGAATCGTTGCCCGAACTCACGCGGCTCGCCGCCTCGGTGCCCGGCAACCCCACCATGATCAACTCGGCGGCGCCCCACGGCGTCTGCTCGACCATCTTGTAGCCCATCTGCTGGAGGATCTTCAGCGTATCCGGCGACAGGCCTTGCGTTTCGTAGTCCACTTCGTCAGGCAGCCACTGGTGATGGATACGCGGCGCGTCGACGGCGTCCTGCGGCGCCATGCCGTAGTCGATCACGTTCAATGCGGTCTGCAGCGTGATCGTGATGATGCGCGAGCCGCCCGGCGAGCCCAGCACCATGAAGACCTTGCCGTCCTTCGTGACGACCGTCGGCGCCATCGACGACAGCGGACGCTTGCCCGGCGCAATCGCGTTGCGCGACCCCTGCACCAGCCCGAACAGGTTCTGCACGCCGACCTTGACGGTGAAGTCGTCCATCTCGTCGTTCAGGAAGAAGCCCGTGCCCGGCGCGATTACCACCGCGCCGAAGCGGCCGTTGACCGTGTACGTCGTCGAGACGGCGTTGCCGGCCTTGTCGATGATCGAGTAGTGGGTGGTCTCCGGCTTCTCGTGCACCGCGTAACCCGGTTGCACGTCCTTCGACGGCGTCGCGGTGTCGGCGGAGATCAGCGTGCGGATGCTTGCTGCGTAGTCCTTGCTCATCAGCTTGTCGATCGGGTTCTTGATGAAGGCCGGATCGCCGAGCAGGGTATTGCGGTCGAGGTACGCGTGCCGCATCGCCTCGGTCATGTAGTGCACGGAGGCGGCCGAGTGATAGCCGAGGCCGCGCAGATCGTAGCCTTCAAGAATGTTCAGCGTCTCGCACAGCGTGACGCCGCCCGAGCTCGGCGGCGGCGCGGAGATGAAGTCGTAGCCGCGGTAGCTGCACTTCAGCGGCTCGGTGTCGTCCGCCTTGTAGGCGGCGAAATCCGCCGCGGTGATCAGGCCGCCGTGCTGGCTCGACGCGGCTTCGACGATTTGCGGGATGCGGCCGCGATAGAACGCGTCAGGACCGCGTCGCGCGATGTTTTCCAGCGTCTTCGCGAGGTCGCGCTGCACGAGGCGGTCGCCCGGTTGCAGCGGCGTGCCGTCGCGGCGCAGGAAGATGCGCGCGGCGTCCGGGTCGGTGCGGAAGCGTTGGACGGTGGTATCCAGAATGTCGGTGTCGGCGCGCGTCAGGATGAAGCCGTCGCGCGCGAGCTTGATCGCGGGTGCCATCACCTGCTGGCGCGTCAGCTTGCCGTATTTGCGCTGCGCGAGATCCAGCCCCGCGACCGTGCCGGGCACGCCGACCGCGCGGTAGCCGTAGAGACTTTCGCCGGGACGCACTTTGCCGTCGGCATCGAGGTACATGTCGGCGCTGGCGGCAGCGGGCGCGGTTTCGCGGAAGTTGATGAAGCGGTCGCGGCCGTCGGCGAGATGCAGCGTCATGAAACCGCCGCCGCCGATGTTCCCGCAGCACGGGTTGGTGACGGCTTGCGCGTAGCCCACCGCGACGGCGGCATCCACCGCGTTGCCGCCTTTTTTCAGCATCGCGATGCCGATCTCGGACGCGAGGTTTTGCGATGAAACGACCATGCCGTTTTTAGCCTCGACGGCGGGCTCGGACGCCGCCATCGCGTGGAGGTGCAAAGCGGAAAGGACTGCGAGGGCAATGATTCGCCTCATGGTGAAGGGTCTCCTGCGGGCTGGGTGGGGAAAAGGTGAGGGTCGGTTTGTGAAGTTGAGGCGCGCCTGACTGTGCCGCCAGCGTTGTCCGGTTCTGTTTGGCGTTGATGTCGCGAGCCTGCCTGATGCCCGAAGGCAACGGGCCAATGCGATGAGCGGATTCAGGTCATCGATGAAATCAGCACATCCGCCGCCGCGCGCAGATCGAAGCCGCCCTTGAGTCCGCGGCCGACGAGCATCGAGCCTTCCAGCAATGCAAGCAACGCCCCGGCAAGTTCGGATGCGGAGCGGCTGGACTTCAGCGTGCCCGCCGACAAACCCTTCTCGATGACGGCGCTGAGCCACACGATATTGATCTCGAAGAACCGATGGATTTCACCTCGAATTTCCTCGGGAAGCGATTCCGATTCGGCGCCGAGAATTCCACACACGCAGAGCCGGCCGTCCTGCGCGTAGGTTTTCGCGAACAGATCGACATAGGCTCGCAACTGATTCGGGGCATGAATGACTGTGCCTTCGATACGTAACAGCGCCTCGCGAAAGCGATGCGTGTAGCGCTGCACGACGACCGCGCCCAGTTCCGCCTTGGTCGCGAAGTGATGATGAACGCTTGGTTTGCGGATGCCGACCTGAACGGCGATGTCTTCGTAGGAGAAGCCGTTGTAACCCAGGTGCTGAATCAAACCCTCGGCCGCGTCGACGATGCGCGTGGCCGACGATGTGAGTTCGCTGAAATGCTTCATTTTTGCGTGCGTAAGCGGGAGGCTTGAATGTGTGCTGGGTGCCGGCGCATCAAGGAAAATCAGGTATAGGCCGACACGACCTATCAACTGGTAGGTAGTGTCGGAGGTCAAAAAGAAGAAGTCAAGCGAGCGGGGTACTCGCTCAGCGTTTGACGGCGACCGCCGAGATTTCGATCTTCAGATCGCGAGCGAGCCGCGACACGCCGACCGTCGCGCGCGCTGGCGGCTGGTCCCTGAAGTACGTCGCGTAGACGGCGTTCATCCGGGGAAACTCGTTCAGGTCGGTCATGTACACCTGCGTGGACACGATGTCGTCGAGCGTCATGCCTTTCGCGGCCAGCACCGCGCGCAGGTTATCGAGCACGAGCTTCGTCTGGTCCTCGATGCTCGCGGTAATGGCCGGCGCGTTGGTGGTCGGGTCGATCGGTAATTGCCCGGAGAGAAACACGGTGCTGCCTGAGCGGATCGCCTGCGAGTAAGGGCCGATCGCCGACGGTGCGTTCTTCGTCGAGATGACTTCCTTGTGCGGCTCGAGCGGCGCGCAGGCAGAGAGCGCGACCGCCGCGCAGACGGCGACGTGCAATGGAATGCGGGAAGTGTTCATGCGATGTATCGGTGAAATGGAAGAGGGTGTCTGTCGACGCCGGCCGGTGGACGACGGTTATTGCGCGTGCCGCTTGCTTGCTGGCGACTGACCACCGGCCGCTGGTCGCGATCAGGAGTTCGTGATGTCCTTTAGCGCGGCGACAAGTTGGTCGAGATCCGACGGGCGATTGAATAGCGACGTCGTCACCCGCACGCAATCGCCCGCAGCGACGCCGCCCCGCTGGGTCGTGAAGACCTTGTGCCGGTCGAAGATGCGATTGACGATCGCGACGTTATCCGCCTTGGTCGTTTTGCCCGCGAGACGGAACGACGTGATCGAGCCGTAGGCGCCGGGTTCGTCCGGCGTCAGAATCTGCACGCCCTTGAAATCCCGCACGCGCGACACCCAGTAGTCGCGCAGATAGCGCAGCCGCGCGCCCTTGTTTTTCACGCCGACGCGGTTGTGAAACGCGAGCGCGGCGGGAATCGTCATGACGTTGGCCGTATTGGTCGTGCCGGAATGGACGCGCGAACGGATGTCGGTCGGCGCATAGTCCTCGTCGCACAACTGCCGGTCGATGTCGTTCAGCCGGTCCTTGCGGATATACATGAAGCCGACGCCGAGCGGCGCGCCGATCCATTTGTGCAGGTTGAAACCGATGAAATCGGCACCGAGATCGGACGCGTTGAAATCGATTTGCCCCCACGTATGCGCCGCGTCGACGATCACGTCGATGTGGTGAGCCTTCGCCATTTTCGTGATCTCGGCGATCGGCATCACGAGGCCGGTACGGTGACTTGCATGCGTGAGCAGCAGGAGCCGCGTCTTCGGATACTTCACGAATGCCTTTGCGTAGGTGTCCAGGATCGCCTGCCGGGTGGCTGGCTCCGGAATGACAATCTGCGCGACGTCGACGCCGCGCCGGTCCTTCAGGAAATTCATCGCGTACTGCGTGCTGTCGTAGTCGAGGTCCGCGTACATGACCGTGTCGCCGGGTTTCAGCAGCTTGTAGTTGACGATCAGGTTCTGCAACGCCTCCGTCGCGCCGCGCGTGATGGCGATTTCCTCGGGCGCCGCGCCGACCGCTGCGGCGATCTGCGCGCGAATCGCGTCGTTGCCGGTTGCGTCGTAATTGCGACGCAGGTAGTACGAGCTGTATTCGTTCAGGTATTCGATGTTGCGGCGGTATTCGTCGGCAACCGGCTTGGCCATGATCCCGTAGTAGCCGTTTTCCAGGTTGATGAAGTCCGACGTGACGTCGTATTGCGAGGCGATTTCTCCCCAATAGGTTTCGTTCCTGGCATTCACCGCCGCGTCGCCGGCGAACGGCGAGGGCAGTGCGGGCTGGGCGCCGGCCCACGATCGCGT
Organism: Paraburkholderia sp. D15; assembly: GCF_029910215.1. Taxonomy (NCBI): domain Bacteria; kingdom Pseudomonadati; phylum Pseudomonadota; class Betaproteobacteria; order Burkholderiales; family Burkholderiaceae; genus Paraburkholderia; species Paraburkholderia sp. D15. Next base: position 662,904 of record NZ_CP110395.1, read on the forward strand.
TGACGATAGCGCGCTGGTCGCGGCCAGCGTCATGCCGATCGAGCTGTTGATAAAGGCTCTGCGAGAAAGTTGCTTTTCCATCGGTTCACTACTCCAATTCGCTGTCTCAAGTCGTTGATCAATTGCGTAGCCGAGTTGACGGGGATGTCTTTCTGATTGGTTATTTAGTATTGCGGAATGGTTGAGCCGTCAGGCTTCAGGCCGTGGACCACGCATCCGGGACGAGACGTGGTGATGTCACGGCAGCTATACATACCGACTAATTGGTAGGCAATGAGCGCAAATTTTCGATGTCACGATGCACTGGCCGGTAGGCCATCGCGCTGACTGGTTTGCCACCAAGCGATTAGCCCGGTGATATCTCGATGAACTCTTACGAAACCTACCAACTGGTAGGTAAAGATATGCGTTTCAATTTTTAGCGTCAAGCGCTTTTCGGTTGAGGACGGGCTTCGTGCATGCCGGTTGCGCTTTTTTAAACGGGCTAGCGAACCGACCCTATACGGTGTATAACTAGAACCTATCAAACTCACTGCACTGATTGGTCCCCTAATGACGCTCACCGAATTGAAATACATCGTCGCGGTGGCCCGCGAACGGCACTTCGGCCGAGCCGCCGAGGCGTGTTTCGTCAGCCAGCCGACCTTGTCGGTGGCGATCAAGAAGCTCGAAGACGAACTCAATGTCCAGATTTTCGAGCGTGGAACCAGCGAAGTCAGCGTCACGCCCATCGGCGAGCAGATCGTCACGCAGGCTCAGCGCGTACTGGAGCAGACCCTCGCCATCAAGGAAATCGCCAAGCAGGGCAAGGATCCGCTGGTCGGTCCGCTGCGCCTGGGCGTGATCTATACGATCGGACCGTATCTGCTGCCCACGCTGGTCAAACAGATGATCAAGCGCGTCCCGCAGATGCCGCTGATGCTCCAGGAAAACTACACGCTCAAGCTGATCGAACTGCTCAAGCAGGGCGAAATCGACGTCGCCATCATGGCGCTGCCGTTTCCCGAAACCGGTCTGATGCAACGGCCGCTGTACGACGAACCGTTCGTGGTGGCGCTGCCGTCGGGGCATGCATGGGAAAGCCGTCCGAAAATCGATGCCGACGATCTGAAGCAGGAAACCATGCTGCTGCTCGGCAGCGGCCATTGCTTCCGCGATCACGTGCTCGGCGTGTGTCCTGAGTTGATGCGTTTTTCGCAGAACGCGGACGGTATCCAGAAGACGTTCGAAGGCTCGTCGCTGGAGACGATCCGCCATATGGTGGCGAGCGGTGTCGGGATTACCGTGCTGCCGCGCATGTCGGTGCACGAAGTCAAGCCGCACGCCGGCGGAATCGATTCGGGTCTGCTCAGCTATGTGCCGTTCGAGGAACCTGTGCCTGATCGCCGCGTCGTGCTCGCGTGGCGCAAGAGCTTCACGCGCATGCCCGCCATCGATGCCATCTGCGACGCGATCAACGCCTGCGACCTGCCGGGCGTCAAGAAGCTCGATCTGCCGGTCGCCGTCAACTGACCGGCCGCGAACCACCGCAAAGCCGCAAACCCGCAAACCCGCTTTTCACGCAGGCCGCCTGGCATCCGCCGGCGGCGCTGCCTGCGCTAAAACCCTCGCTTGTCTCCACCCGGATCGACTTGGATCCGCGGCCAATCGTCCGGTAGGTCCTCTCCCTATCGAATAGATAAATTCAATCAAACACGTTTATTCAATAGTATTGTTATAGTTTCCTCCATGGATCGCCCGATCCAACCGACTTCGGAGGAAAGCATGTCGCAATCGAACCCGCAGCAAGGCCACGCGCTCACTACACAGTCGAACTCGACCGCGACTACAAGCTTCGCCGCGTCGCTCGTCAGCGTGCGTACCGTCGCGCTGTCGCTGCTGGTCGATCGCGCGTTGTCGGCCTGACGCGTCGATTCGATTCGCCGGTCTTCCTCTGCCGCGCCTCTCCCCCAATCCGATTGAATAAAAGTTCACCAGGAGTCTCGCATGTCCGAACGTAAGCTCACCAACGCCGCCGGCGCGCCCGTCGCCGACAACCAGAATTCGATGACCGCCGGCCCGCGCGGTCCGGTGATGTTGCAGGACGTCTGGCTGCTCGAAAAACTCGCGCACTTCGATCGCGAAGTGATTCCCGAGCGTCGCGTTCATGCCAAGGGCTCGGGCGCTTTCGGCACGCTCAAGGTCACGCACGACATCAGCCGTTACACGAAGGCCAAGGTGTTCGCCCAGGTCGACAAGGAAACGCCGCTGTTCATGCGCTTTTCGACGGTGGCCGGCGAGCGCGGCGCGGCCGACGCCGAACGCGATGTGCGTGGCTTCTCGATCAAGTTCTACACGGAAGAAGGCAACTGGGACGTGGTCGGCAACAACACGCCGGTGTTCTTCATCCGCGATCCGCTGAAGTTTCCGGACTTCATCCACACGCAGAAGCGCGATCCGTACACCAACATGCGCAGCAACGTGGCGGCGTGGGACTTCTGGTCGCGTCATCCGGAGTCGCTGCATCAGGTGACGATTCTGATGAGCGACCGCGGCATTCCACAAAACTACCGGCAGATGCACGGTTTCGGTTCGCACACGTATTCGTTCATCAACGCGAACAACGAGCGCTTCTGGGTGAAGTTCCACTTCAAGTCGCTGCAGGGGATCGACAATTTCACCGATGCCGAAGCCGCGCAAGTCGTCGCGCAAGACCGTGAAAGCGCGCAGCGCGATCTGATCGCGAACATCGACGCGGGTCATTTCCCGAAGTGGCGCTTCGCGATTCAGGTGATGCCGGAAGCGGAAGCCGCGACGTATCGCTTCAACCCGTTCGACATCACCAAGGTGTGGTCGCAGAAGGACTATCCGCTGATCGATGTCGGCACGATCGAGTTGAATCGCAACGCGGCCAACTATTTCGCGGACGTGGAACAGGCGGCGTTCACGCCGGCTAATGTGGTGCCGGGCATCGGCTTCTCGCCGGACCGGTTGTTGCAGGGGCGTTTGTTCTCGTACGGCGACACGCAGCGCTATCGCCTCGGCATCAACCACCATCAGATTCCGGTGAATGCGTCGCGCGTGCCGAACCCGCATTCGTTCCATCGCGACGGCGCGATGCGCACGGACGGCAACCTCGGCGGCAATGTGAACTACGAGCCGAACCGCTTCGGCGACTTCGCGCAGGACGCGAATGCGGCGGAGCCGCCGCTCGCGGCCGGTGCGGTGGATCGCTACGACCATCGCGATGACGACGATTACTACACGCAGCCGGGCATGTTGTTCGCGCTGTTCGACACGGCCCAGCGTGAGCGCCTGTTCGGCAACATCGCGCGGCATATCGACGGCGTGCCGCAGGAGATCGTCGCGCGTCAGATCGAGCATTTCCGTCGCGCCGATCCGGCGTACGCGGAAGGCGTGATCGCCGCGCTGGCCGGGTTGGCCGAAGGGCGCGGCAAGTAACGCGTCGGCGAGCGACCGCGCTGATCAGTCACAGAGGAAGCGGAAGCCGACGCAGTCGCGCAAACAATGCAGCAACGCGGAGCGCAGCGGCGCTCCGCCCTTAACGATACGAATCGACGGAGCACAATCATGATCCAGATGATGATGGCCGCAATCGGCAGCGCATCCCCTGTTACGTCCGAACCCGCGGCGCGCAGCGCCCAATGGCGGCGCGAGCAGTTGCAACGCCGCCAGCAGGCCGACCTGCTGCGCCGCGCGATGGGCCTCGCGATCGTCGCGATCGGCTTCGCGGTGATCGCCTCGCGCGTGCTGCAACACGCGCATGGCGGTTGATCGCGACGCGAGCCGCGAGGGCGACATGGGTGCGTGGCGAGTGCCTGGTGAGTGCGTGGCGAGGGCAATGAGCGGCCACGCGTCACACGAACACGGCAGTTTTGTACGCTAAACTGTCGGGCGTTCGCTGTGCCGAGTTTGCCATCAGCAGATCGTCACTTTGCCGACCGGTTCGTATCACTCTTCAAAGGAGTCATCATGGCCAAGAAAGAAGCCGTACAGCACGTCAATATCGGAATCAGCGACAAGGATCGCAAGAAGATCGCGGAAGGTCTGTCGCGTTTGCTCGCCGACACCTACACGCTCTATCTGAAGACCCACAACTTCCATTGGAACGTCACGGGTCCGATGTTCAACACGTTGCACCTGATGTTCGAAACGCAGTACAACGAGCTGGCGCTCGCGGTCGATTCGATCGCCGAACGGATTCGTGCGCTGGGTGTGCATGCGCCGGGCAGCTACAAGGAATTCGCGAAACTGTCGTCGATTCCGGAAGCGGACGGCGTGCCGGCCGCGGAAGAAATGATCCGCCAGCTGGTGGAAGGTCAGGAAGCCGTGGTGCGTACCGCGCGCGCGATTTTCCCGTCGACCGAAGCCGCCCACGACGAGCCGACCGCCGACCTGCTGACGCAACGCATGCAAACGCATGAAAAGACGGCGTGGATGCTGCGCTCTATGCTGGCTTGAGCTTAAGGCGTTGAAGAAAAAAGAAGCGTGCTGGTTGGACAAGCTTGTCGGCTGATCGGGTGACAAGCGAGTTCCGGTTCAGCAGCGGAGCCCCTGTCGGTCGATGACCCACAGGGGCTTTTTCATGATTGCGGCGCAAACGGGGATTGGGGACGTTTTCTTGCCGGAGCGCTTCGCAGGATAAAGAAGATGTTCATGAAAGGGCCGCTTTCATGAACATCTTTGTTAACGCGGCACCGGTCGCTTCAGCCCGTGCCGAGCGGCTCCACATCCATATCCCGTAAAATACCCGCACCGTTTTCACCCCTCACCGACACCGCCCATGTTCGCCCGTCTTCCCCTTTTTCTGCGCCTCGTCCGCATGGACAAGCCGATCGGTACGGTGCTGCTGCTGTGGCCGACGCTCAACGCATTGTGGATCGCCTCGGACGGTCATCCCACGTGGCCGCTGCTGGTGATCTTCTGCGTCGGCACGCTGCTGATGCGCTCGGCCGGCTGCGCGATCAACGACTACGCGGACCGCGACTTCGATCGTTACGTGAAGCGCACGGAGAACCGGCCGGTGACGTCGGGCAAGATCAAGGCGTGGGAAGCGGTGGCGGTGGCGGCGGGGCTGTCGCTGATCGCGTTTCTGCTGATTCTGCCGCTCAATGCGTTGACGAAGGAGCTGTCGGTGGCGGCGCTGTTCGTCGCCGGTTCGTATCCGTTCACCAAGCGCTTTCTCGCGATTCCGCAGGCGTATCTCGGCATCGCGTTCGGCTTCGGCATTCCGATGGCGTTTGCCGCCGTGCAGGATCATGTACCGATGCTCGCATGGGTGATGCTGCTCGCGAACGTGTTCTGGTCGGTGGCGTACGACACCGAATACGCGATGGTGGATCGCGACGACGACATCAAGATTGGTATCCGTACTTCCGCGCTGACGTTCGGCCGCTTCGACGTGGCCGCTATCATGCTGTGCTACGCGGTGACGCTGGGGATTTACGTCGGCGTCGGCGTGGTGCTGAAGTTCGGCTGGCTGTACTGGCTTGGCTGGGCGGCGGCGGTGGGCTGCGCGATCTATCACTACCTGCTGATCCGCGACCGCGAACGCATGGCGTGCTTCGCGGCGTTCCGGCATAACAACTGGCTGGGTGGCGCGTTGTTCGTCGGGATTGCCGCGCATTACGCGGCGGCTTCGTTCTAGTTATCCGGCGCGCTGCGTTATTCGCGCTGCGGTGTCGGGTAGTTGTCATCGGCGCTTCGGTTCGACGAACCGGAGCGCCGATTTCGTTTCGGCGCTTGAAGAAGCTGCGCGGCGCCTTCATCGCGCCGGACTGGTTACGGCTTACTGTTTGCCGAATTCGTCGCCCATTTCCTTCGCTCGCGCGTCGGCGGCGAGCACGCCGCGCACGATCGCATCCTTGATTCCGCTGGCGTCGAACGAGGCCAACGCCGCCGCCGTCGTGCCGCCTTTCGATGTCACGCGTTCGCGCAACACGCCCGGCGCTTCGTCGGAATTCGCGGCGAGTTGCGCGGCGCCGGTGAAGGTCGCGACCGCGAGCGCGCGGCCTTGCGCTTCATCCATGCCGAGCTGGCGCGCGGCTTCCTGCAACGCCTCGATGAAATAGAACACGTACGCCGGTCCGCTGCCCGAGATCGCGGTGACGGCGTCGATCTTCGCTTCGTCGTCGAACCAGACCGTTTCGCCGACCGCGCCCAGCACCTGCGACGCGAGCGCGCGGCCCGCTTCGTCGACGCTGCCGGTCGCCACCAGTCCGGTCACGCCCATGCCGATCAGCGCGGGCGTGTTCGGCATCACGCGCACGACCTTCGCGTGGCCGTTGAGCCAGCGCGACATATCTTCCATGCGAATCCCGGCGACGATGCTGACCACCAGTTGCGACGCGTTCAGATGCGGCGCCAACGCCTCGGCGACGCCCTTCAGGATCTGCGGCTTCACGGCCAGCACGACGGCGTCGTAAGCGGCAAGCGTGGTGTCGGCCGCAGCGTCGGTCCGGATACCGAATTGCGCTTCACTGCGCTTGCGCGCGTTTTCGTTCGGATCGATCGCGTAGAGATCGGCCGCCGCGATGCCGCGCTTGATGAGCCCGCCGATCAACGCCGCGGCCATGTTGCCGCCGCCGATAAAAGCAATTTTCATGATGTTCTGGAAGTGTTGAGTGGCGGGTTTTCAGGCACGCAGCCCCAAGCCCGAAGCCCGCACAAGGTCAGTTGGAATAATCCCGCGCGCCGAAAATGGCGGTGCCGACGCGCACGATGGTCGCGCCTTCGAGCACGGCGGCTTCGAGGTCGCTGGACATGCCCATCGACAATGTGTCGAGTTCGAGCCCGTCATCGCGCAGACGCTCGAACAGTTCGCGCAACTGGCGATGCGGCACGCGCTGTTCGTCGATGCCGCCGGCGGGTTCCGGGATCGCCATCAAGCCGCGCAGATTCAGGCGCGGCAGCGCGGCGATCGCCTGCGCGACCTCGACTGCCTCGGGCACGCTCACGCCGCTCTTCGATGCCTCGCCGCTGATGTTCACCTGCAGGCACACGTTCAGCGGCGGCAGATGCTCGGGCCGCTGCTCGGAGAGCCGCTGCGCGATCTTCAGGCGGTCGACCGAATGAACCCAGTCGAACTGCTCGGCAACCGGACGCGTCTTGTTCGATTGCAGCGGCCCGATGAAATGCCATTCGATCGACGCGCGCAGATCGGCGAGCGTTTCGATCTTGGTCAGCGATTCCTGCACGTAGTTTTCACCGAACGCGCGTTGACCGGCAGCGTGGGCGGCGCGCACGTCTTCGGCGGGGAAAGTCTTGGAGACCGCGAGCAGGGTGATCGAACGCGCGTCGCGTTCGGCCACGTGCGCGGCCGCGGCGATGCGCTGTTGCACCGCTTCGAGGTTGTGGATCAGATCGGGCATGGCACGAGTGCGAACTTCCGGCAAAAGACGATGCCCCGATTATACGGACAGCATGTGCTCGACCAGTTCGATCCAGTGCGCGACCGGCGTCGACGTGCCGCTCTGCAAATGCGCGATGCAGCCGACGTTCGCCGACACGATCACCTGCGGTTCCTGCGCCTGCAGCTTGTCGATCTTCTGATCGCGCAACGAATAGGAGAGCTTCGGCTGCGTCAGCGAATAGGTGCCGGCCGAACCGCAGCAGAGATGGCTGTCGGCGGGCAGACGCACTTCCACGCCGAGCGCCGTCAGCAGATGTTCGACCTGACCGCGTATCTGCTGACCGTGTTGCAGCGTGCAAGGCGGATGAAACGCCACCGTGTGGATCGCGCGGCGGCGCGTGACCGTGGCGAGCGCTTCCTCGAACTCCGGCAGGATCTCGGCGAGATCGCGCGTCAGGGCGACGATGCGGCGCGCCTTCTCCGCGTACGCGGGATCGTCGCGCAACAGGTGCGCGTATTCCTTGACCGTCGCGCCGCAGCCGGACGCATTCATCACGATCGCTTCCACGCCCTGTTCGACGTACGGCCACCATGCGTCGATGTTGGCGCGCAAATCGTCCAGCGCTTCGTCGTTGTAGCCGAGATGCAGGCGGATCGCGCCGCAGCAGCCGGCTTCCGGCGCAACGATCGTTTCCACGCCGAGCGCGTCCAGCACGCGCGCGGTCGCGATGTTCACGTTCGGCATCATCGACGGTTGCACGCAGCCAGCGAGCATCAGCATCTTGCGCTCGTGCTTGGCCGTCGGCCATTCGAGCGGACGTTGCCGCGCGGGCACCTTGTCGCGCAGTTTCTTCGGCAGCAGCGCACGGAAGTGCTGGCCGATCCGCATGGTCGGGGTGAACAACGCGCTGTTCGGCACGAAGCTCGCGAGCAGCCGGCGCACCAGCCGCTGGCCCGCCGGACGCGTCACTTTTTCCTCGGTGATCTTGCGGCCGATTTCCACCAGGCGGCCGTACTGCACGCCGGACGGACACGTCGTCTCGCAATTGCGGCAGGTCAGGCAGCGGTCGAGGTGCACCTGCGTGCTGCGCGTGACCGGCGCGCCTTCCACCATCTGCTTGATCAGGTAGATGCGTCCGCGCGGGCCGTCGAGTTCGTCGCCGAGAATCTGGTAGGTCGGGCAGGTGGCGGTGCAGAACCCGCAGTGCACGCAGTTGCGCAGAATGGCGTCGGCTTCTTCGCCGTCGGGCGTATTGCGAATGAAGTCCGCGAGGTTGGTTTGCATCGCGTCGCTCAGAAGTCGGGGTAGAGACGGCCGCGATTGAAGATGCGGGCCGGGTCGAACGCGGTTTTCAGGCCGCGGTGGATTTTCATCAGCGGTGTGGGCAGCGGCGTGAACACGCCGGCGCTGCGATCGTAACCGTGGCCGGTGCGGAACATCGTCGCGTGGCCGCCGGCCTGTTTCGCGCTGATGCGCACGGTTTGCGCGTCGGTGTCGGTAATCCACCAGCGCTGGCCGCCGCCCCATTCCATCAATTGCGCGCCGGGCAATTGCAGCGGCTCGGTAATCGATGGCAACGCGAGGCGCCAAAGGGCGGCTTTCGGGGGAATGGCCGCGAAGAAGGAATCGGTCTGTTCGCGTAGACCGGCCCAGAAGCGTTCGGCTTCGACCGCATCGACGACTTCGCCGCCCAGCGACGAGCGTGCCGTCTTGACCGCCGATTCCGCGCCGGCAAGGCGCACCGCGAGCGTGCCGTGACGCCACGCGCTGGCGGTGATCGGCAGCGGGCGGCCACCCCATTCGTTGAGCTTGCGCACGGCGTCGGTGCCGTTCATGTCGAACTTCAGCGTGGTTTCGGCTTGCGGGAGCGGCAGCACCTTGATCGACAGTTCGAGGATCAGGCCGAGCGTGCCGAGCGAACCCGCCAGCAAACGCGAGACGTCATAACCCGCGACGTTCTTCACCACCTGCCCGCCGAATTGCAGCCGATGCCCCTGGCCGTTCATGATGACCGCGCCGAGCACGAAGTCGCGCGCCGCGCCGGCGGCCGGGCGGCGCGGCCCGGCGATGCCCGCCGCGATGCAGCCGCCGAAGGTGGCTTGCGGCCCGAAATGCGGCGGCTCGAAAGCAAGCATCTGGTCGTGTTCGGCGAGCGCGGCTTCGATCTCCAGCAACGGCGTGCCGGCGCGCGCGGTGATGACCAGCTCCGCCGGATCGTAAGCGATGATGCCGCGATAAGTGCGCGTGTCGAGGATGTCACCTTCCAGCGCCTGGCCGTACCAGTCTTTGGTGCCGCCGCCGCGGATGCGCAACGCGCGTCCCTCGGCGCTGGCGGAACGCACCCGTTCCGACCATACGGCGACGATGTCGTCCTCTTCCATGGTGTCCTGCTTCGTTGTGTTTCGACCGATTGTACCGGGCGGGGGCTTGCTGGCAACCCGGAACGGACCCGCATCGGGTAATCAGGGTGGCGGGCGGAAAACCCCGGTGGGACCGGGGTATGCGCGGTGCGTGCGCGGGCCGCGCCCTGGATGCGCGGTCCGCGAAAGCTCGACGCGAGACGCTCGAAGCCGCTCGAAGCCGCTAGAAGCGCGGCAATTCCGGATGCGGCAGCAATCCACCGCGCACGTGCATCTTGCCGTACTCCGCGCAGCGCGCCCGGGTGGGAATGCCCTTGTCCGGGTTGAGCAGGCCCGGCGCGTCGAATGCGCGCTTGACCGCGTGGAAGGTGTCGCGCTCCTCGGGCGAGAACTGCACGCACATCGAGTTGATCTTCTCGATACCGACGCCGTGTTCGCCGGTCACCGTGCCGCCCAGCTCGACGCAGCTCTCCAGAATGTCGGAACCGAACGCCTCGGCGCGGTGCCACTCGTCCTGGTCGTTGCCGTTGAACAGGATCAGCGGATGCATGTTGCCGTCCCCCGCATGGAACACGTTGATGCAGCGCAGCCCGTATTTCTTCTCCATCGCCTCGATGCGCGCGAGCAGCGGCCCGATACTGCGGCGCGGCACGGTGCCGTCCATGCAGTAGTAATCCGGCGAAATGCGGCCGGCGGCCGGAAATGCGTTTTTGCGACCCGACCAGAAGCGCAGCCGCTCGCTTTCCGAGCGCGAAATCTGGATCCGCGTGGCGCCTTGCTCGCGCAGCACCGCCGTCATGCGGACGATTTCGTCGGCGACTTCCTCGGGCGTGCCGTCCGATTCGCAAAGCAGAATGGCGGCCGCGTCGAGGTCGTAGCCGGCATTGACGAATTCCTCGACCGCGCGCGTGGCCGGCTTGTCCATCATCTCCAGGCCAGCTGGAATGATGCCCGCCGCGATGATGCCGGCCACCGCATCGCCGCCTTTCACGACGTCGTCGAAACTGGCCATGATGACCTGCGCCGTTTGCGGTTTCGGAATCAGCTTCACGGTGACCTCGGTGACGATCGCGAACATGCCCTCGCTGCCGATCAGCACCGCCAGTAGATCGAGACCGGGCGCGTCCGGCGCGAGCGAGCCGAATTCGACGATCTCGCCTTCCATGGTCACCGCGCGCACGCGCAGCACGTTGTGCACGGTCAGGCCGTACTTGAGGCAGTGCACGCCGCCGGAATTCTCCGACACGTTGCCGCCGATCGTGCAGGCAATCTGCGAGGACGGGTCCGGCGCGTAATACAGACCGTACGGTGCGGCCGCCTCGGAGATGGACAGATTGCGCACCCCGGGCTGAACGGTGGCCGTGCGCGCATACGAGTCGACCTCGACGATCTTGCGGAAGCGCGCGAGCGATACCACCACGCCGTGACGGATCGGCATCGCGCCGCCGGACAGGCCGGTGCCCGCGCCGCGCGGCACGATCGGCACGCCGAGGCGGTGGCAGATCTGCACGATGCGCTGCACCTGCGATTCCGTTTCCGGCAACGCCACCGCAAGCGGCAACCGCCGATACGCGGCGAGACCGTCGCATTCGTACGCGACCGTGTCTTCCTCGCGATACAGCAGACAGTGGGTCGGCAACACGGCCATCAACGCCTGCACGACTTCGCGCTGGCGCTGGGCGAGGACATCGGCCGTCAGTTCAGCGGGTGCGTTCATTTAACTTGTCTCCTCGTGCCTTTCGCCTGTCTTTCTCGGCTTTGAGTCCGTCAGCGCATCAGGCTGCCCAGCTGAAAATCTTGCCGGGATTCATCAGATTGCGCGGATCGAGCGCGTGTTTGATCGAGCGCATGGTGTCGATCGCGACGTCGCCGTGTTCTTCCAGCAGGAAACCCATCTTGTGCAGCCCGACGCCGTGTTCGCCGGTGCAGGTGCCGTCCATGCGCAGCGCGCGTTGCACGATGCGATGATTCAGGCGCTCGGCTTCGGCGAGTTCTTCGGGCTTGCCGGGATCGATCAGGATCGCCACGTGGAAGTTGCCGTCGCCGACATGGCCGACGATCGGGCAGGGCAGCGGCGAAGCCTTCAGATCCTGCTCCGTTTCCACCACGCATTCGGCGAGCCGCGAGATTGGCACGCACACGTCGGTAGTGACGGCGCGGCAACCGGGCTTCAACTGAAGCATCGCGAAATACGCGTTGTGCCTTGCGTTCCACAGACGGCTACGATCCTCCGGCCGCGTGGCCCATTCGAAACCTTCGCCCGAATTCTGGGCGGCGATTTCCTGCACGAGTTCCGCCTGTTCCTTCACGCCCGCTTCGGTGCCGTGGAATTCGAAGAACAGCGTGGGCGCCTCGCGCAGCGTCAGATTCGAATGGCGATTGATCGAGCGGATCGCGAGCGCATCGACGAACTCGACGCGTGCGATCGGCACGCCGATCTGGATCGTTTCGATGACTGCGCGTACCGCGTCGCCCATCGAAGGAAACGCGCACACCGCGGCCGACACGGCTTCCGGCTGCGGATACAGACGCACGGTGATTTCGGTGATGACGCCGAGCGTGCCTTCCGAGCCGACGAACAAACGCGTGAGGTCGTAACCCGCGGACGATTTGCGAGCCCGCGTGCCGGTCTTGATGACGCGGCCGTCGGCCAGCACCACGGTCAGCCCGAGCACGTTCTCGCGCATCGTGCCGTAGCGAACGGCATTGGTGCCCGACGCGCGCGTGGCGGACATGCCGCCGATACTCGCGTCCGCGCCCGGATCGATCGGGAAGAACAGGCCCGTATCGCGCAGCGCTTCGTTCAATTGCTTGCGCGAGATGCCCGGTTCGACGGTGACGGTGAGGTCTTCGGCGTTGATCGACAGAACCCGGTTCATTTCCGACAGGTCGATCGACACGCCGCCCTGCACGGCCAGCAGATGTCCTTCGAGCGACGAACCGTTGCCGTAGGGGATGATCGGCACGCCATGCTGGGCGCACAGTTTGACGACGGTTTGCACGTCTTCGGTGGTGCGGGCGAAAACCACGGCGTCGGGCAGTTGCGGATCGAACGGCGATTCGTCGCGGCCATGATGCGCGCGCACGGCTTCGGCCACCGACACGCGTTCGCCGAAAGCGGCTTTGAGCGCGCTCAGCAACTCGGCGGGAAACGGCCGGCGTAGCGGGGCCGGCGGCACGGGATGGTTCACGGATGTCTCCTGGTATTTGGGGCTGGCCGCGTGGTGAAGCGGTTCCGGCGCGGTTCCGCCTAGTCTGCAGCGTGCGTTTCATTTTACGCCGAACGCCCGTGGACGGGCCTTCAGGCCGGCCCACGCTCCTATAATGGCGGCGACCTTACGATGCGCGCAATATGGAGAAACGCGTGGACAACCGCGTGGACGAGCGGGCGTTTGGGCGTGCTGGCCCAGGGCCGATCGCGGAGCCTTCCCGGAAGGTGCCGCCGAGCCGCTTGAGACCCGCACCGCAGGCGCATCATTACCGAAATATGAAACGCAACGGAGACAGCATGGGCAACCGCTTGAGCAAGATCACGACCCGCACCGGCGACGATGGCACCACCGGCCTCGGCGACGGCCGCCGCGTCGGCAAGGACAGCACGCGCATTGCCGCGATCGGCGACGTCGATGAACTCAACTCGAATCTCGGCGTACTGCTGTGTGAGACGCTGCCGGACAATGTCCGCGCGGCGCTGGTTGCGATTCAGCACGATCTGTTCGATCTGGGCGGCGAACTCTGCATTCCCGGCCATACGATGATCACCGAGCGGCACCTCGAGCAACTGGATGGCTGGCTCGCCGACTACAACGCCAGCTTGCCGCCGCTGAAGGAGTTCATTCTGCCCGGCGGTTCACGCGCCGCGGCGCTCGCCCACGTGTGCCGCACGGTTTGCCGGCGCGCGGAACGCGCCATCGTCGCGCTCGGCGAACAGGAAAAGATCAACGCCGCGCCGCGCCAATACGTGAACCGGTTGTCCGACCTGCTGTTCGTACTCGCACGCGTGCTGAACCGCGCGGACGGCGGCACCGACGTACTGTGGCGCCACGAGCGCTAACCAGCGGCGGTGAAGGTGAAGTGTTAAACGCGCATTAGCCCACGGCCAGAGTGACCGGCTTGCCGATACGGCTCAACATTTCCACGAGTGTGTCGATCGTGAACTTGGTGGTCTTCTTGTTCACCACATCTGACACACGCGGACGCGACACCATCAACACCTCGGCCGCCTCCGATTGCTTCAGATGATGCTGCTCGATCCACGACGACAGTTCGGTCATGAGCTGTTCCTTGAGCAGCCGCGTGTCGTTGATCTGCTTTTGCGACGCGGCATGCAGGCGCTTGGCTTCTTCGGCGGAAAAGCCGAGCTCAAGAAACAGATTGGCGCCTGGTTTTGTAACGTGACGAATTTTGGTGTCGATCGTCATTGTTAAGGGTTCCTATCATTGATAATTGCACGATAACGCGTGGCGGCGATCTGTTGATCATGTGACGTGAGTTTCTGCGTTTTCTTCTGGATGCAATGAAGAACGTAAAGCGCATCGACGAACTTGGTCACGTACATGACACGGAAGATACCGTTCGCTTCCTTGATGCGAATTTCGCGCGTACCCGGGCCGATTAATTCGATGGGTTTCCAGTTGTCGGGATCAAGACCCGCCTGAATTTTTCCGAGCTGGAAACCGGCCTCGCGACGCGCTTCTTCGGGAAAGGCGAGTAAATCGCTGTAGCTGGAGCCGATCCAGCGGAGTTCTTTTTCAAGAGCCATAACCACCTTTCATGTACAAAACTTTATACCCATTCCTCCGCCTCGTCAAGTCCTCCCACGACGCGGCGCTGAATAGTTAAAGTACAGAGAAGGTCGGCTGAGTGCCATTCGGCCATTCGGCCAATAAAAAAGCCCGGCTCATATGAGCCGGGCTTTGTCAAAACGCCTGAACGTCGTCGCGGTGCGGATCAGTTGCCGCTGCCGCGCGCCACACGTCGTTGCTTGACGGCTTCGGCGAGGCCTTCGAGCACGGCGACGCTTTCGTCCCAGCCGATGCACGCATCGGTGATGCTCTGCCCGTAGGTCAGCGCGCAGCCTTCCTGCAGATCCTGACGGCCGGCCACGAGATGCGACTCCACCATCACGCCGACGATTCGTTCGTCACCCGAAGCAATCTGGCGGCCGATGTCGGCGCACACCGGAATCTGGTTCTCATGCTTCTTCGAGCTGTTCGCGTGACTCGCGTCGATCATCAGACGCGCGGCGAGACCTGCCTTGCCGATGTCCGCGCACGCCGCGTTCACGCTGTCCGCGTCGTAGTTCGGCGTCTTGCCGCCGCGCAGAATGATGTGGCAGTCCTCGTTGCCGGCGGTCGACACGATCGCCGAGTGGCCACCCTTCGTCACCGAGAGGAAATGGTGCGGCTGCGAGGACGCCTTGATCGCGTCGACGGCGATCTTCACGTTGCCGTCCGTGCCGTTCTTGAAGCCGACCGGACACGACAGGCCCGAAGCCAGTTCGCGGTGCACCTGCGATTCGGTCGTGCGCGCGCCGATCGCGCCCCACGAAATCAGGTCCGCGATGTATTGCGGGCTGATCATGTCCAGGTATTCGGTGCCGGCCGGCAGGCCGAGTTCGTTGATGCGCAACAGCAGTTCGCGCGCGGTGCGCAGGCCGTCGTTGATCTTGAAACTGTTGTCCATGTACGGGTCGTTGATGAGACCCTTCCAGCCCACCGTGGTACGCGGCTTTTCGAAGTACACGCGCATCACGATCTCGAGTTCGCCGGCGAAGCGTTTGCGCTGCTCGACGAGACGGCCCGCGTATTCCATCGCGGCCTTGGTGTCGTGAATCGAGCACGGCCCGATGATCACGATCAGGCGGTCTTCCATGCCATGCAGAATGCGATGCATCGCGGTACGCGAGTTGTAGATCACGTCGGACACCGTTTCGTCGCAGGCGAATTCGCGGATCAGGTGAGCGGGCGGCGTGAGTTCTTTCAATTCGCGGATACGGACATCGTCGGTGTTGTGCGGGGGCATGGTGTTTCTCCTGAATCGGTTCGTAGCGTGTTCGGTGTCAAAAGCGTGGGGCGAAAAAAAACCGCCAGTCTGGGCTGGCGGTTTTTCGGGAATTCTTGGTGTCCTGCGTGCACTAACACCCCTCTCGATCCGCCAGCGGTCTGAGATGCCAAAAAAAGTAAAAGTAAAACTTGGCGGACATGGCGAAATGGGGTCGCTGGTCAAAAAAGGGTGAGTGACTTTATAACCCGGGCGGCGGGTGTGGTGCAAGCAGTCGGGTGTAAAAATGCGGGAAATCCGCATACTTCGCGCAAATCGCGCACGAAGTATGCGTTCGCTGCGGAGTCAGGCCGTGCCGCCGACCGTCATCCGGTCGATCCGCAGCGTCGGCTGGCCGACGCCGACCGGCACGCTCTGACCTTCCTTGCCGCACACGCCCACGCCCGAATCGAGCTTCATGTCGTTGCCGATCATGCTGACGTATTTGAGCGATTCCGGGCCGCTGCCGATCAGCGTCGCGCCCTTCACCGGGTACGTGACCTTGCCGTTTTCGATCATGTACGCCTCGGAGGCCGAGAACACGAACTTGCCGTTCGTGATGTCGACCTGGCCGCCGCCGAAGTTCACCGCGTACAAGCCGTTCTTCACCGACGCGATGATTTCCTGCGGGTCTTTATCGCCGTTGAGCATGTACGTGTTGGTCATGCGCGGCATCGGCAGCGCCGCGTACGACTCGCGGCGCGCGTTGCCGGTGACCGGCATCTTCATCAGGCGCGCGTTCAGCGTGTCCTGGATGTAGCCCTTCAGAATGCCGTCCTCGATCAGCGTGGTGCACTGCGTCGGATTGCCTTCGTCGTCGATGTTCAGCGAGCCGCGGCGGTTCGGCAGCGTGCCGTCGTCGACCACGGTGACGCCCCTGGCGGCCACCTGTTCGCCGATGCGGCCGGCGAACGCCGACGAGCCCTTGCGGTTGAAGTCGCCTTCGAGCCCGTGGCCGATTGCCTCGTGCAGCAGCACGCCGGGCCAGCCCGGGCCGAGCACGACGGTCATCGCGCCGGCCGGCGCCGGACGCGCGTCGAGATTGACCAGCGCCGCATGCACCGCGTCGTCGACGTAGCCGGACAGCACGTCGTCGGTGAAATAGCCGTAGTCGAAGCGGCCGCCGCCGCCGCCGCTGCCGATCTCGCGGCGGCCGTTCTGCTCGGCGATCACGGTGACCGACACGCGCACCAGCGGCCGGATGTCGGCCGCGAAGCCGCCGTCGCTGCGTGCCACCAGCACCACGTCGTACTCGCCGGCGAGGCCAGCCATCACCTGCTGGATGCGCGGATCGCGGCCACGCGCCATCTGTTCGATGCGTTCGAGCAGCTTGACCTTGGCGGTGGCGTCGAGCGAATGCAGCGGATCGGCGGGCAGGTACAGATCACGCCCGGCGATGCCGGTCAGCGACGAGGCCACCTTGATCTTCTGCTTGCCGCCGCCGGCCTTGGCGATCGCGCGCGTGGCGAGCGCAGCCTGACGGATCGCTTCGGGCGACAGGTCGTCCGAGTACGCGAACGCCGTGCGGTCGCCCGACACGGCGCGCACACCGACGCCCTGGTCGATACTGAAGCTGCCCGACTTCACGATGCCTTCCTCGAGACTCCACGCTTCGCTGCGGGTCGCCTGGAAATACAGGTCCGCGTAGTCGATGCGATGCGTGAAGATTTCGGCGAGCGTGCGGGTGAGCAGGGATTCGTCGAGACCGTAGGGCGTCAGGAGGATGTCCTTGGCGGTGGCGAGATTACGGATACCGGGTTCGATGATGTTCATGCGAAGTATGTTCTGCTCGATACGAAGGATTCGGTTAGCGTGCGCTCACTATATACGTGGCGGGCGCCGCACTTTCAATGCCGCGCGGCAACCGACGCCGCGATCGTCCAACTCAAGGTAATCAATTCAATCAACTGAGCACGCGATGACGCCAGGCGGGCAGACTCTGCCGGACCTCGTCGATACGCGCCCGTTCGAGATTGCCGGCGACCACGCCGGCGCCCTCGTCGCGCACCGCGACGATTTCGCCCCACGGGTCGATCAGCATGCTGTGGCCCCAGGTCCGGCGGCCGTTTTCGTGCGTGCCGCCTTGCGCCGCGGCCAGCACGTAACACTGGTTTTCGACCGCGCGCGCACGCAGCAGCATCTCCCAGTGCGCCCGCCCGGTGGTGTACGTGAACGCCGACGGCACCACGATCAACGCGCAGTCGCCCATGCGCCGGTACAGCTCCGGAAAGCGCAGATCGTAGCAGACCGACAGCCCGACGCGGCCGAACGGCGCCGCGAAGGTGCGAACTTCGCCGCCCGGGCAGATGGTGCGGGCTTCGTCGAACGATTCCGCGCCTTTTTCGAAGTTGAACAGATGGATCTTGTCGTACCGGGCGGCCTCGTTGCCGTGCGGGTCGAACACCAGCGTGGTGTTCAGCACGCGCGCCGCTTCCGGCGCGGTCAGCGGCAGCGTGCCGCCGATCACCCAGATCTTGTGACGGCGCGCGGCATCGGCGAGAAAACGCTGGATCGGACCGTCCTGATACGTTTCGCGGATGGCCAGCTTGTCGGTGTCCTTGTGGCCCATGAAGCAGAAGTATTCGGGCAGCAGGACGAGTTGCGCGCCGTCGGCGGCGGCTTCGGCGATCAGGCGTTGCGCTTCGGCGAGATTGCGGTCGCGGTCCGGCGTGCTGACCATCTGCAACGCGGCGACGCGAAACGCGCTTTCCAGGGATCCGCTGGAGTCGGTGGACGAGACGTGTGATTCGCTCATGAGCGTTTCGAAAAACTCCCGGTGAGGCGGCGGCGCGAATCGCGGTCGCCGCGGGCATCGTTCAAGGCTGGCTGGGCTCGCCGTGGCGGCACCGCGCGAAGCTGACCGAAAGCTCGTGTGAAGCAACGGTCAGCGCGGCGGGCTCAGTGCGCTTCCACGGTCGAAGCCG
Organism: Paraburkholderia sp. D15; assembly: GCF_029910215.1. Taxonomy (NCBI): domain Bacteria; kingdom Pseudomonadati; phylum Pseudomonadota; class Betaproteobacteria; order Burkholderiales; family Burkholderiaceae; genus Paraburkholderia; species Paraburkholderia sp. D15. The sequence continues at coordinate 681,582 of NZ_CP110395.1, forward strand.
GAGCGTCCATCTTACCGCGATCGTCTTTCACCCGCTCGACGTGCGGTTTCGACCACGAACCGGTGATCGCGTACTCGCGCGCGAACGCGTGCGAGACCGATTTGCTGAACGCGAGATCGGCCACCAGCGCACCCACGCCGAGCAGCGGATTGATCACCGCCGCCGCGACCACCGCGGCGCCGGCGCTGACCGTCGGCACGATTTGCACGTGCAGGTCCTGGGTTTCCTGCGCGAGGTCGACGGTGCCTTTCATGTCGGCGCGGGCCGGCGCGGTCACCATCTCGAAGTTCTCGGTCCGGCCGATGCCGTCGTGAATCTGCGCGGTGCCGGTGACACGCTCGAACGGCAGTCCTTCGCCGATCACGTCGCGGAAATTGAGCGTGGCGACGCGTGCAAGGCTCTGCAGGCTCAGCACGCCGAGCAGCTTGGCGACGCCCGGATCGACCTTGAGGATCTGGCCGTGACGCAGATCGACGGCGAGGTTGCCGTTCAGCGTCGGGTAATCGATGGTGGTCGGGCCGCCGCGCCACACCACCTTGCCCGACAGCGAACCGCTGCCGGCCTTCAGCGTGCGCGGCTGGCCGAAGCGTTCGAGCAGCGCGCCGGCATCCTTGATGTCGAGCTTGAAATCGAACACGGTGCGGCGCGGCGTGGTTTCGTCGGTGGTATTGCCGAGTTCGGTCGAGGTGCGCCAGTTCGCGGTGGCGGTCAGTGTGGCCGCCGGGTTGGTGATGTCGAGCTTGTCGAGCTGCCAGACCGGCACGCCGTCTTCGGTGAAGTTGTGCGCGTCGACTTCGAGCCGGCCGATGTTGCGGTCGCGCACGATCAGTTCGTTGACCACCAGATCGATGGACGGCATGTTCTGCGCCGGCGCCGACATCGCCTGACCGAGCAGGTCTTTGTCCGTGGCCGACGGAATCACCACGCGGGCGAAGCGTGCCTGCAACGCGCCCGGCGATTCCTTGTTGGCGCCCGGTAGCCACGAGACATGGCCGGACACCTGATTCGACGCGATATTCGCCTGCCATTTGCCGTCCGCGTGCGACGCGCCGACGATCACGCTGTCCCAATGACGCTTGAGCAAGGTCAGCGTGCCGACGTGCAGCGCGAAGCGGCTCGGCAGGAATGACGCGAGCGCCGGGTTCGGCGGCGCGGGCGTTGCCGACGCGTTCGGCGCGGGCGCTTCCTTGCTGCGGATCTGGGTGACCAGCGCGCGCCAGGCGTCGGCGTCGAACGAATCGAGGTCGACGGCGGCGATCACGCCGTCGGACGGCAGATCGGCAGGCTTGTTCACGCCGATTGCACCGCGCACCACGGTCGGCGGCGTTTTCGGCTGATATTGCAGCAGATAAGTCGCGGCGATCGGCCCGAAGGTCAGGTCGGCGCGTTCCAGACCGGCTTCGCCCGGCGCCGTGGACGGGTTGAGCGCGAAGCGCAGCGGCATCGGCGTGCCGACCGGTTTGTCGAACGGCGCGGGGAAGTCGAGCGCGAGGCCGCTCAGGTCGGAATTCGCCGTCACTTCCGGCAGGCGGCCCTTGGCGCCGCGCACGTTCAGCGCATACGGCGCGGTGCCGCTCATGCGCGTCAGCACCTCGGCGGCGGGACCGTGCAGATTGAGGTTGCGGGCGGCATCGGCGGCAATGTGGCCGTTCAAGTCGAGCGCATAGGTGCCGTTCTGTTTCAGACCGCCGTTCGCATGCACATCGCCGCCGAGGAATTGCCCCGACAGCCGGTCGACCTGCGCCGTGTGCTCGGTGAAGCGCACCTTGCCGTTCAGCTGCGACAGCGGCGGCACGTTGTCCACGCTCAGGCGGTTGTTCTGAAACCCGACCGCGCCTTCCACGCCGATGTGCGGCATCGGCGTGCGCGGCACCGTCAGCTTGAGCGCGAGCGATGCCGGTCCTTCCGCGTGCAGTTTGTCGGTTTCATGTTTGGCCATGATCCCGAGCGAACTCTGGTTCACGTAGTCGAGCATGTCGGCGAGCGGCCCGCGCCCGTCGCCGTCGATCACCAGCGGCGACGCCTTGGTGCCGAGATCGTCGATCTTGCCGTTGACGCGCGTGAGCGCGACGCGCCGGTAACGCGCGCGGTCGATGTCGAAGCGCAGCACGTTCTGCTTCAATTCGAACACGCCGTCGATGCCGTCCAGCGCCGGCCACACGTTCGGCGTGCCGTTGCGCATCTTGCGCGGCGGGAACGGCGACGGATCGAACTTGCCGGCCTTGAACGGCGCGACGATATGAAACACGCCCGCGCCCGGATCGCGCGAATAGGGGAATTTGGTCAGGTCGCCGTGAATCTCGATCGTCGCGCCGTGCGATGTCCCCGCCTGCAAGCCATGACCGAGATAGATGCGCAGTTTCTCGCTGATGCTGGTCGGCAGATAACGGACGATGCGCGTCACCTGCGCGCGCTCGAAGTCGGCTTTCAGATCGAGCGAACCGCGCCCGTGGCCCGGATTGCTGTAGCTCGCGGTGGCGCTGGCCGCGACATCGGCATTCGACACGCCGAAGTCGGCCAGCTTGACCGCGAAGCCCGGGTGCGTCTCGCCGGGCGCCTTCGGCGTGATGGTCCAGTCGGCGCGGCCGTGCAGGCGGTCGAGTTGCAGGCGCGGGTCGTCGAATACGCCGGGCAGCGTGATCGCCACGTTCGACGTATCGAGCAACGCGGTGCCGTGCTTTTCGTCGGCATCCACGCTGCCCCACAGATTCTCGATGCCCGGAATCCCCGCGCGCGGATGGTTCAGCGGCGTCAGGCCCGGCGGCGGTTCCTGCGCGGCGACACTGATGCCTTGCAGGTCGCCTTTGAAGCGATAGCGTTCGATCGGCTCGGCGCCGCTCGTCTGATGGTCGCTGCCCGCTTCGCCGGATTCCGGTTTGCCGCGCTCGACTTCGATCAGATAGTTCGCCACCAGCCCGCGCGGATTGAAGCGCACGAGATTGTTCAGCAGACGCCGCGGCAACGGCAGCGCGCGGCTGAATTCCGCGAGGATGCCCAGATCGACGCGATCGCCGCTCACGCTGACCAGTTGCCCGTGCTGCTGCGACGCCTGCCGGAAGCGGCCGTTCAGCGTGGTCAGCGCGAGCGTGCGGGTGAGTGGCGTGCCGTCGTCGAGCGGCGGCTGGCCGAGTTCGGCGTGCAGATGGTTCAGTTGCAGCGTGTAGTCGCCCGGCGCGACCTGGACTTGCCACGAGAAGCTGGCGACCGGCATCAGCAGCTTCGGCTGGGTGGGGCGCACGCGCATCGCGACGTCCGTGCCGGTCAACTTGCCGCGCGCGGTCGTCATGCGGCCCTCGGCGAAGTCGGCCCAGATCGCGTTGTCGATGCGGCCGGCGAACATCTCGATCGGCAGATTGACGTAGCGCGCCAGCGCCGGCAGATCGACCGGCCCGGTCGACATGTACACCTCGCCGGTCCAGTTGATCGGCTTGCCGATCGCCGACAGCGGCGCGTGCCGGAAATGCGTGCGGAAATCGATCGGGCCGTGCAGCACCTGGCCGTCGGCGGGCGCCTGCAGCGCCATCCGGTGCTCGTAGCCGTCGTTGAGGATCGCGATGCGGATGTCGCGCAGCGCCAGTTCCGGCGCGGTGTGGGTCGCGTCGCGCCAGCGCAGCACGCCGCCGCGCACGACGATCGCCTGCTGCCGCAGCAACCAGGTGGACAGCGTGTCGTTGCCGCTATGACGAGTGGGGATCGGCACGCCCGCCACGGACATCACGCCGTCGCTGCTGCGCGAGACCAGCACGTCGGGCTGGTCGACGATCAGGCTGGACAGTGCCGGATGGAATTGCCAGAGCGACTTCCACGATAGCGTGGCGGTGGCGTGCGGAATGGTCAGCGCGGGCTTGCCGTCCGGATCGCGAATCACCAGATCGGTGACGTCGAGGCCCGGCTGGAAGCCGCTCCAATGCGGCGCGAGCTTGCCGATGGTGAACTGGGCGTGGAGCTTGCCGGAGACGGTGGCTTCGATGCGCGGGCGGAATGCGTCGACGCGCGGCAGCAGGACGTAACGCAAGCCGAGAAACAGACCCGCCGCGATGAAGTAGAGCACCAGCGCCACCACGACGGCCACGTGCAAGGTCCGACGCAGCACGATGTGGTCGCTTCCGCTCACAGGCCGGACCTGCCCGGTTTCGTGCGGGTCGGCGGATTCGTTTCGCTCGGACATGCTGCGGCGGGTGGGCGTATGGTAGTTTTGCGAGTTAACGACGAAATGTAACACACGGGAAAGCGTAGGCGGACCTCCTGCAAACCCTGTCTGCATGCGCCTCGCGAGTCGAGCCGGCGGGCTTGACGCGGGATTCGCCCCATGTGTTGCGGCGGACTGAATACGAACTGAACACGCGAATCGAATACCTGAGTAAGCAACGAGCGAGCCAGACCCTTGATGACTGATGCCACCCTCCTGAGTTCCAACTATTCACATTACGCGGCGCGTGCCGCGGCTGCCCGTCCGGCGCTGGTCGCGCACGTGACGGCGCTGGCCTCCGCGCCGCTGACGCGCGAGCGCATCGACGCGCGTTTCGATGCGCTGTGCGCCGAGGCTGCCGGTGGCGCGGCCGGCGCGATCGGCGCCACGCTCAGCGAGGATGCACTCAAACGGGCGTTGCGCCAGTTGCGCACCGAGGTGTTCTGCGCCGTGATGGAGCGCGATCTGGCCGGCGAGGCGGACGTCGCCGAAGTGACCGGCGCGATGACCGATCTCGCCGAAACGACGATCCAGCGCGCGCTCGCGGTGGTGTCGGCGGATCTCGAAGTGCTCTACGGCGAGCCGCGCGGACCGCAGGGCGAACGGCTCGCGCTCGGCGTGGTGGGCATGGGCAAGCTCGGGGGCCGCGAGTTGAACGTGTCGTCGGACATCGACCTGATTTTCGTTTATGAAGACGACGGTGAGACCGCCGGCGGCCAGCGTTCCCCAATCGCCACGCAGGATTTCTTCACGCGCCTCGGCAAGCGCCTGATCGGCGCGCTCGCGGAAGTCACCGCCGACGGCTACGTGTTCCGCGTCGACATGCGGCTGCGGCCGAACGGCGATTCGGGGCCGCTGGTGTGTAGTCTCGGCATGCTCGAAGAGTATTTCTATGTGCAGGGCCGCGAGTGGGAGCGTTACGCGTGGATCAAGGGCCGGCTCGTGTCCGAAGCCGCGAGCGACGCGGCGCAACGTCTGCAGAAGCAGCTCGACGCGATCGTCACGCCGTTCGTCTACCGCCGCTATCTCGACTTCGGCGTGATCAGCGCGATCCGCGCGCTGCATCTGCAGATTCGCCAGGAAGCGCAGCGCCGCGCGTCGATGCGGCCCGACAAAGCCGACGACATCAAGCTTGGGCGCGGCGGCATCCGCGAAATCGAATTCAGCGCGCAGGTGTTCCAGTTGATCCGCGGCGGTCAGGACGCGGGCTTCCGCGTGCGGCCGACGCTTGCCGTGCTGCGTCACGCGGCGACGCACGGGCTGATCGATACGGCGGTGTGCGTGAAGCTGTCGCAGGCTTACCGGTTTCTGCGCGAGCTTGAACATCGCCTGCAATATCGCAACGACGCGCAGACTCACGCGATGCCGGTCGATCCCGAGGAGCGCGTGGCGCTCGCCCGCGCGATGGGCTGCGACGACTACGCGGGGCTGATGAGCCGGCTCGACGCGCATCGCGAATTTGTCGAGCAGCAGTTCGACCAGATTTTCGCCGACAAGGTCAGCGGCCGCGACGGCTGCGGCGCGCCGGAAGACGGCGCGGCCGCCTGGGTGTGGAGCAGCGCGCTCGCCGACGACAGCGCCGGTGACGCACTCGCCGCGCGTCTGATTGAGCTCGGCGTGGCCGAACCGGCCGAGTTGCTCGCACGGCTGCGCGGCGTATGGCAGTCGTCGCGCTATGCCGGGCTGGCCGAGCGTAGCCGGCAGCGTTTCGATATCGTCGCGCAGCGCGCGCTGGAAGCCGCGCGCACGCTGGAGCCGCCCGAGCGGCGCGGCGATACGGTCGCGCGCTTCTTCGATCTGCTCGAAGCGGTAAGCCGGCGCGGCGCGTATCTGGCGCTGCTGACCGAGTATCCGCAGGCGTTGCATCGCGTGCTGTCCGTGCTGGGCGGATCGCGTTGGGCGGCCGGCTATCTGATTCGCCACCCGCAATTGCTCGACGAACTGCTCGACGACGAATCGCTCAACAGCCCGTTCGACTGGCCCGAATTCAAGCGCACGCTGCGCCTGCGGCTCGCCGCGGCGGATGGCGTCGAGCAGCAGATGGATCTGCTGCGCCACGCGCATCAGGCGGAGGTGTTCCGGATTCTGCTGATCGATCTGGCGGGCAAGCTAAGTGTCGAGCACGTCAGCGACCGGCTGTCCGAACTCGCCGACGCGGTACTCGACGTCACGCTCGAAGCGGTCTGGAAGCAACTGCCGAAGCGCCATCGCGAGATGCCGCGCTTCGCGGTGATTGCCTACGGCAAGCTGGGCGGCAAGGAGTTGGGCTACGCATCCGATCTCGACGTGATCTTCCTCTACGACGACGATCACGATGCCGCCGCGGACATCTACTCCACCTATACCCGTCGCCTGATCACCTGGCTGACCACGGCAACCGGCGCCGGCACGCTGTTCGACGTCGATTTGCGGTTGCGTCCGAACGGCGAGTCGGGCCTGCTCGTCACCGATCTGGACGCATTCCGCCGCTATCAACTGCGCGAGGGCGATGCGGCCAACACCGCGTGGGTGTGGGAACACCAGGCGCTGACCCGCGCGCGTTACTGCGCAGGCGACGCGGAGATCGGCGCGAAGTTCGAGGCGATCCGCGAACAGGTGCTGACCACGCCGCGCGAAGCGGCGCCGCTCGCGAAGGAAATCGTCGAGATGCGCGAGCGCGTCGAGGCAGGGCATCCGAACCATACGACGCTGTTCGATCTGAAGCACGATAGCGGCGGGATGGTGGACATCGAGTTCACCGTGCAGTACTGGGTTTTGCTGCACGCGGCGCGTGATCCGGAGCTGATCCGCAATACCGGCAATATCGCGCTGCTGCGGGAGGTGTCGCGTTTCGGCCTGATGAGCGAGGCTGAAGCCGAGACGGTCGGCGCGGCTTATCGCACTTACCGGAAACTGCAGCACAAGCTGCGGCTGGATGGGATGGAGAAAGCGCGGGTCGAACCGGTGCGGGTCGAGACCGAGCGGGAAGCGGTGTTGAAGTTGTGGGAGCGGGTGTTCGAGTGAGTCGGGAAGGGCGGTGGGTCGGGCCGCCCGCGGCCGGTGTGCTCGCGGCACGCGGGCCACGCGCCTGGCCGAGACGTTCGGCTTGTGCCCGAGCAGCTTGCCGCCTCCGGACTTGCACCCTGTTTGCGACCTTCTTCACGCGTGCCGCGTGTGCTTTGCCGCGCGCGCTTAACCGCGTGCTTGACCGCTAAGCCGCCAGCATTTCCTTCGCGTGCTTGCGGGTGGTCGCGGTAATCTCCAGCCCGCCGAGCATCCGCGCGACTTCTTCCACGCGGCTCGCCCTGTCCAGCGACGTCACGCTGCTCACCGTACCGCCCTTGCCGTTGCCCGCTTTCGCGACCTGGAAGTGATGGTCGCCGCGCGCCGCGACTTGCGGCAGGTGGGTCACGCACAACACCTGGCGCGCCTGTCCGAGTTGATGCAGCAAGCGCCCGACCACTTCGGCGACGCCGCCGCCGATGCCGGTATCCACTTCGTCGAAAATCAGCGTGGGCGTCGGGCTCGCGGCGCTCGCGATCACGGCCAGCGCCAGGCTGATCCGCGCGAGTTCGCCGCCCGAGGCGACCTTGGCGAGCGGCCGCAACGGCACGCCCGCATGACCGGCGACGCGGAACTCGACCTGCTCGAGCCCATGCGCGCCGCCTTCCGGCAACGGCACCAGCGCGACCTCGAAGCTGCCGCCCTTCATCGACAGTTCCTGCATGCCGGTGGTGACGGCCGCGCCCAATGCCTTGCCGGCTTTGGCGCGTGCCTTCGACAGCTTTTTCGCCTCGGCGAGGAAGTTTTCCCTCGCCCTGGCCTCCGCCGCGTGCAGGCTGTCGAGATCGGCGGCAGCGTCGAGCGCGGCCAGTTGCGCACGGCGCGCCTCGTGTTCTTCCGGCAGCGTCTGCGGTTGCAGACGGAACTTGCGTGCCGCCGAATGCAAAGCGTCCAGACGCTTTTCGACCTGCGCCAGCCGTTCCGGATCGAGATCGAGCTTCTGCGCGTAATGACTCAGCGAATACGCGGCTTCCTGCAACTGGATCTCGGCCGGTTCGAGCGCGGCGAGCACGTCGTTCAGCGCCGGATCGATTTCGGCCAGACCCCGTACCTTCGACACGATCGACGCGAGATGCGTGATCATCGCCTCGTCCGATTCCGATAGCGCGCCGAGCACACCCTGCACGCCGTCGATCAGATTCGCCGAGTGCGACAGCCGGTGGTGCTCGCTATTGACCTCTTCCCATTCGCCCGGTTGCGGCGAGAGTTTGTCGAGTTCCGTGAGCTGCCACGCGAGGCGTTCGCGTTCGAGCTGCAATTCGCGGTCGCGGGTTTGCGCGTGCTCGACCGCCTGCACTTTCTCGCGCCACGTGCGCCAGGCACGCGTGACGGTGGCCGCCGTGTCTGTCAAGCCAGCGTGGGTGTCGAACAATTCGCGTTGCGCGTCCGGACGCATCAGCAACTGGTGCGCGTGCTGGCCGTGAATATCCACCAGCATTTCGCCGACCTCGCGCAACTGCGCGAGGGTTGCCGCGGTGCCGTTGATGAACGCACGCGAGCGGCCATTGGCGTCCACCACACGGCGCAGCATCACGGTGCCGCCGTGCTGGGCGTCGTGCGCCGGCGCGCTCAGCGCCTGTTCGTCGAGCCATTGCTCGACCTGCGCGTGAGTCTCGAACTCGGCGGTGATGTCGGCCCGGCTTTCGCCGGTGCGCACGACATTGGCATCGGCGCGGGCGCCGAGCGCGAGCGCCAGCGCGTCGATCAGGATCGACTTGCCGGCGCCGGTCTCGCCGGAGAAAACAGTGAAGCCGCCGTCGAATTCGAGATCGAGCGCGGCGACGATGACGAAGTCGCGTATCGAGAGGTGGCGCAGCATGGAGGTGGTGTGGTGAGCGTGGTGAGCGGGGGATTCAGGGTCCGGCAGCGGCGGCGTCGCGGTCCAACGGCTGCTCGCGGCTCAGGGCTTCGTATCTTCTTCGTGCGACGGGTATTCGTTCCAGTGCAGCTTCTTGCGCAGCGTGGCGTAGTAACTGTAGCCGACCGGATGCAGCATGGGCACCGTATGACGCGAGCGGCGCACTTCGATCGTGTCGCTCAGTTCGAGCGACGTGAACGACTGCATGTCAAAGTTCACGTTGACCTCGCGGCCGGACACGATCTGGATGCTCACCTTCGAGTCGTCCGGCAGCACGATGGGCCGGTTCGACAACGCGTGCGGCGCGATCGGCACCAGCACGATGCCCTGCAACTGCGGATGCAGGATCGGCCCTTGCGACGACAACGCGTAGGCGGTCGAGCCGGTCGGCGTGGCGACGATCAGGCCGTCCGAGCGCTGGTTGTACATGAAGCGCCCATCCACGGAGACATGCAGTTCCGCCATGCCCGAAAAACCGCTGCGATTGACCACCACGTCGTTGAAGGCCAGTGCGTGATAGATCGGGCTGCCGTTGCGCATGATGCGTGCTTCCAGCAGCACGCGCTCCTCGCGCTCGAAATTGCCCGACAGCATTTGCGGCACGATCTCGCGCATGTCCGAGATCGGGATGTCGGTGATGAAGCCGAGCCGCCCATGGTTGATGCCGATCAGCGGCGTGCGGTACGGCGCGAGCTGACGGCCGATGCCGAGCATCGTGCCGTCGCCGCCGAGCACGACCGCGACATCGGCGCGCGCGCCGATCTCGGCGGGACGCAGCGCCGGGTAGTCGGTCACGCCGATTTCGGCGGCGGTGTCGGCTTCGAACACGACCTCGAAGCCGCGCTTCGCGATACACGAGGCGAGCGCGGTCAAGGGCTCGACGATCCCCGGCGTATTGTTGCGCCCGACGAGCGCGACGGTCTTGAACTGGCTGGTCACTTGCATGCCGGCATTACACCATAGGTAGGGCCTGAAAAGAACCGCCGACAGCCCCGGCCGCGGGGCGGCGCGGCCAGGCTGTCAGCGACGCGCGCGATTATCGTTAGAATGGTGAAGCGTTGATGACATGCGCGCCGCGTAAAGTGTCGCGGTGCGCCCTTGTCGAGGATGCCGCTCATGCGCCGGACGGGCGGCCAGGCGGCGCTCCGGCGAATCGCGGCGCATTGTCCAACAGTCGGCGCCGTCAGCGCTCGCGATAGCCTTGCCATTAAGCTAAAATTTTTCCTCATGCTAGATCCTCGCGCACAAACCCTCCTCAAAACGCTGATCGAGCGCTACATCGCCGAAGGTCAGCCGGTCGGCTCGCGCACGCTGTCACGTTACTCGGGCCTCGAACTGAGCCCCGCCACCATCCGCAACGTGATGTCGGACCTCGAGGATCTGGGGCTCGTGATCAGTCCGCATACTTCCGCCGGCCGTATTCCCACGCCGCGCGGCTATCGCCTGTTCGTGGACACCATGCTGACCGTGGAATCCGCCGCCGACGAAGAAGCCGTGATGCGCACCGTCAAGACCACGCTGCAGGCTGGTGAGCCGCAGAAGATCGTCGCCGCGGCGGCGAGCGTGCTGTCCAGCCTGTCGCAGTTCGCGGGTGTCGTGCTGACGCCGCGCCGCAGCCACGTGTTCAAGCAGATCGAGTTCATGCGCCTGTCCGACAAGCGCATTCTGCTGATCATCGTGACGCCGGAAGGCGACGTGCAGAACCGCATCATGGCGACGCAACGCGACTTCAGCCCGGCCGAGCTGGTGGAAGCCTCGAACTACATCAACGCCCATTTCGCCGGCCTTTCGTTCGACGACGTGCGCCGCCGTCTGCGCGAGGAAATCGACCAGTTGCGCGGCGACATGACCACGCTGATGCATGCCGCCGTCACGGCCAGCACCGACGAATCCGATACCGGCGAGACCGTGCTGATTTCCGGCGAGCGCAATCTGCTCGAAGTGGCCGACCTGTCGTCGGACATGGCGCGCCTGCGCAAGCTGTTCGATGTGTTCGACCAAAAGACCAGTCTCCTTCAATTACTCGACGTATCGAGCCACGCGGCGGGCGTGCAGATTTTCATCGGCGGCGAATCGACGCTCGTGCCGATCGAGGAAATGAGCGTGGTCACCGCGCCGTACGAAGTGAACGGCAAGATCGTCGGCACGCTCGGCGTGATCGGGCCGACCCGCATGGCCTACAACCGCGTGATTCCGATCGTGGACATCACCGCGCGTCTGCTTTCCATGACGCTCAGCCAGCAGTAGCGCGCATTCGTCACATGAGCCGTCGTACGTCGACCGCGGCGGCGAATCGCGCCGGCGCAGTCGTTCGACCATCATGCGCGATGCCGCGCGGCTTGCCAATTGGCCGAATGGCCAGGGGTGTACGGCGGACCGGCGGCTGGACCGCGCCGCTATAATGAAACCCATCTGAAACCGACGCGCCGCTCGAAGCGGCGACTTCCGCTGCCTATGCGCTTCGACCTCGAGCGGCCCTCGCAGAACGCCACGTCACATCGTGTCGCCGTGCTGCTGATCAATCTCGGTACGCCCGACGCGCCGACGCCGCGCGCCGTCCGCCGCTATCTCGCGCAGTTTCTGTCCGACCCCCGCGTGGTGGAAATTCCGTCGCTGTTGTGGCAGATCATCCTGCGCCTGTTGATCCTGCCGTTTCGCAGTCCGGCATCGGCGAAGAAGTACGCTGCGGTCTGGATGCCCGAAGGCTCGCCACTACGGGTTCATACGGAAAAGCAGGTGGAGGGCTTGCGCCATCTGCTGCAGTTGAACGACTACACGGTGCTGGTCGATTACGCGATGCGTTACGGCACGCCGGGCATTCCGGCAATGCTGAATCAACTGAAGCTGGCGGGCGCCGAGCGCGTGCTGCTGGTGCCCATGTATCCGCAGTACTCGTCCTCGACCACCGCGACGGCGTTCGACGACGCATTCTCCGCGCTCAAGCGCATGCGCAATCAGCCGGAAATCCGCACGGTGCGCCAGTACGCGGATCACCCCGCTTACATCGCCGCGCTGGCCGCGCAGGTGCATCAATACTGGCAGCAGCACGGACGGCCCGATTTCGCGTCCGGCGACAAGCTCGTGCTGAGTTTTCACGGCGTACCCAAGCGCACGATGGATCTGGGCGATCCCTACCACGAGCAATGCCAGCAGACCGGCGCACTGCTGATGCAGGCGCTCGAACTGACGCCGGTGGAATGCCGCATCACCTTCCAGTCGCGTTTCGGCAAGGCGGAATGGCTGCAACCGTACACGGCGCCGACGCTCAAGGAACTGGGCGCGGCGGGCGTGCGGCGCGCCGACGTGTTCTGCCCGGGCTTCACCGCCGATTGCCTGGAAACGATCGAGGAAATCGGCATGGAAGTGCGCGACGAATTCCTGCATGCGGGCGGCAAGGAGTTTCACCGGATTGCCTGTCTGAACGCATCGCAGCCGTGGATCGCCGCGCTCGGCGAAATCGTCGCGCAGAATCTGCAAGGCTGGCCGGTGCTGGCCTTGCCGGTGCCGCATACCACGGGAGCTTGAGCAGGCCGATGAACTACCGGATTTCAACCGACGCGGGCGCCAGACTGCGCATCGACAAATGGCTGTGGGCGGCGCGCTTCTTCAAGACGCGTTCGCTCGCCGCGGATGCGGTCGACAAGGGGCATGTGCGGATCGGCGGCGCGGCGGTGAAGCCGTCGAAAGACGTGCGCGTAGGCGATCTGGTCGAGATCGAGATCGAACGGATTGTCTGGCAGGTGGAAGTGCTGGGCGTCTGCGACGTGCGCGGGCCGGCGAGCGTCGCGCAGACGCTCTATGCGGAAACTGAGGAAAGCAAGGTGAAGCGGCAGGTCGAGCAGGAGCGGCGCAAAACGTATCGCGAGCCGGCCGCCGAATTGCATGGACGGCCGACCAAGCGCGACCGGCGCACTATCGACAGATTTTCAGGTGGGGATTGAACAGTTGTTCCATGGTCGCGTGCACACCGCCGTATTCGGTGGTGTGATCGTTGACAGCCCCGGACATGCAGATGGTCGTGGTGCCCAAAATCAGTACCAAAGCGACCACCGAGATTGCGAAGGTCAGTTTCACGGTACTCCCCTTGGGAAGATTCAGGACGGAAACGGGCGGATCAGGCGAATCGGTGGAATTGCAAAGGTCGGTAAGGCTTACGTCAGATTAGGGTTAACGTGTCTTTTTCGACGCTTTAATGGAGCATAGGCGAGTTGCCGTCCGCACTCAATCTCAATCTGATTGCTTCGCAATAATGGTTGTAACCGGGCATTTCGGGCGCCCGTCGGCGACTTGAAAAGTTCCGCGAGACCCGCTTGAAATGGGTCTTTCCGGCCCCATCTGCCGTTTCGATATGCGGTGGCGCGCCAGCGAGTCTGTCGCTATTTTGCAACGCACAAATCGCGGCCCAGTTCGCGCACTGCCACTACCGTTGGTTTTTACTTTTTTACGACTTTCAGCGACATGGAAAACACGCAAGAGAACCCGACGAGCCAGAATCCCACGCCCGCGGACGAAGCCGCGCGCCAGGCCGCCGAGGCTGCGGCAGCGCCGCAGGAGGCTGCCGCCAATGCCGCGCCGGAGGAAGGCGCACATGCCGAGCAGGCCGCGCTGGCCGAAGCTCAGGCCAGGATCGCCGAGTTGCAGGAAAGCTTCCTGCGCGCGAAAGCCGAGACCGAAAACGTGCGTCGTCGCGCGCAGGAAGACGTGACCAAGGCGCACAAGTTCGCGATCGAAAGCTTTGCCGAGCATCTGCTGCCGGTGGTCGATAGCCTCGAAGCGGCCGTCGCTCACTCGTCCGACGATCTGCAGAAGGTGCGCGAAGGTGTCGAGCTGACGCTGCGTCAGTTGACCGGCGCGCTGGAAAAGGGCCGCGTCGTCGCACTGAACCCGGTCGGCGAAAAGTTCGACCCGCATCGCCATCAGGCTATTTCGATGGTGCCGGCCGATCAGGAGCCGAACACCGTCGTCGCGGTGCTGCAAAAGGGTTTCGTCATCGCCGACCGCGTGCTGCGTCCGGCGCTCGTTACCGTCGCGGCGCCGAAGTAAACGCGTCGTCGCGAGGCGCTACGAAACTGCGAAGCCGCGAAGACGTGAAACGCCACGAATCCTTCCGGGTTCGTTCCGGCCGTTTCATGTCGTAGCCGGCTGGTAGCGGGCCCGTAGCCGTCGCGCCTGGGCAAACACCGCCATGGCGAACCTTCCCGTCGACGCAACCGCCTTCGCCGTCTTCGATATGCAGGAACTCGGCGCCGAATCGTTCGACGCCGAACTGGCCGAAGCCGGCGACGATCTCGCCGTCGTGTTCTTCTGGGGCATCGACTGCTTCAACTGCGAGATCGCGAAGAAAGCGATGCTGGCCCGTCCCGACGCGATCCGTGCGCTCGGGCTCAGGTGGTTCCACAGCAATGTGTACGAGCACCGCGAGTTGGGCCGGCGCTTCGGGCTTCATGGCGTGCCGACGTGGTTCTTCTTCCATCGGGGCAAACGGCTCGGCCGGGCGACTGGCTGGCATGGCCTCGCGCAGTTCGAAGCGGCGGTCGCGGCGGCTCGGGAAAAGATCCGGACAGCTGCTCCCGGCGTGTCGAACGGTGACCCGGCAAGCGACGACACCCCAAATGGTGAAAAAAGCGGCAAAAGTTCGATCGATTGAAAAAAATTAAAGACCGCATCGCAAAAAAGGTCTTGAAAACGATGCGGTCGCACTTATGTTGAGTGCAGGTTAGGAATTGAGAGCGGATCGCCTTGCCGCCAATGCGCAAAACAGGGCGATTCCCGCAGCGATCAAAGTCAGGAGAACAGTAAAAATGGGCAAAATCATCGGCATCGACCTCGGCACGACCAACTCGTGCGTGGCGATCATGGAAGGCAATTCGGTCAAGGTGATCGAGAACTCGGAAGGCGCGCGCACCACGCCGTCGATCATCGCTTACATGGAAGACGGCGAGATTCTCGTCGGCGCGCCCGCGAAGCGTCAGTCGGTCACGAACCCGAAGAACACGCTGTACGCGGTCAAGCGCCTGATCGGCCGCCGCTTCGAAGAAAAGGAAGTACAGAAAGACATCGCGCTGATGCCGTACAAGATCATGAAGGCCGATAACGGCGACGCATGGATCGAAGTGCGCGACCAGAAGCTGGCGCCGCCGCAAATCTCGGCGGAAACGCTGCGCAAGATGAAGAAGACCGCTGAAGACTACCTCGGCGAGCCGGTCACCGAAGCCGTGATCACGGTTCCCGCGTACTTCAACGACAGCCAGCGTCAGGCCACCAAAGACGCCGGCCGCATCGCCGGTCTGGAAGTCAAGCGCATCATCAACGAACCGACCGCTGCCGCGCTGGCATTCGGTCTGGACAAGGCCGAAAAGGGCGACCGCAAGATCGCGGTGTATGACCTGGGCGGCGGTACGTTCGACGTGTCGATCATCGAAATCGCCGATGTCGACGGTGAAATGCAGTTTGAAGTGCTGTCCACGAACGGCGATACGTTCCTCGGCGGTGAAGACTTCGACCAGCGCATCATTGATTACATCATCAGCGAGTTCAAGAAGGAGCAGGGCGTCGATCTGTCGAAAGACGTGCTCGCGCTGCAACGCCTGAAGGAATCGGCTGAAAAGGCAAAGATCGAACTGTCGTCGAGCCAGCAGACCGAAATCAACCTGCCGTACATCACGGCCGACGCGTCGGGTCCGAAGCACTTGAACCTGAAGATCACGCGCGCCAAGCTGGAAGCGCTGGTCGAAGAGCTGATCGAGCGCACCATCGAGCCTTGCCGCATGGCGATCAAGGACGCGGGCGTGAAGGTCGGCGAAATCGACGACGTGATTCTGGTCGGCGGTATGACCCGCATGCCGAAGGTGCAGGAAAAGGTTAAGGAATTCTTCGGCAAGGATCCGCGCCGCGACGTGAACCCGGACGAAGCCGTGGCCGTGGGCGCCGCGATTCAAGGTCAGGTTCTGTCGGGCGACCGCAAGGACGTTCTGCTGCTCGACGTGACCCCGCTGTCGCTCGGCATCGAAACGCTCGGCGGCGTGATGACCAAGATGATCAACAAGAACACCACGATCCCGACCAAGCACGCACAGGTCTACTCGACGGCTGACGACAATCAGAGCGCCGTGACGATCAAGGTGTTCCAGGGCGAACGCGAAATGGCAGCCGGCAACAAGCTGCTCGGCGAGTTCAACCTCGAAGGTATTCCGCCGGCACCGCGCGGCACGCCGCAGATCGAAGTGAGCTTCGACATCGACGCGAACGGCATTCTGCACGTCGGCGCGAAGGACAAGGCAACCGGCAAGGAAAACCGCATCACGATCAAGGCGAACTCGGGTCTGTCCGAAGCCGAAATCGAAAAGATGGTGAAGGACGCGGAAGCGAACGCGGAAGAAGATCACAAGCTGCGTGAGCTGGCCGATGCCCGCAACCAGGGCGACGCGCTGGTCCACAGCACGAAGAAGGCGCTCACCGAATACGGCGACAAGCTGGAAGCCGGCGAGAAGGAAGCGATCGAAACCGCGCTGAAGGATCTCGAAGAAACGCTGAAGAGCGGTTCGAGCGACAAGGCCGCGATCGAAGCCAAGATCGAAGTCGTGGCCACCGCTTCGCAGAAGATGGGCGAAAAGATGTACGCGGACATGCAGGCAGCGCAGGGTGCCGAAGCAGCGGCAGCAGGTGCGGCGGGCGCGGGTGCATCGGCGGGCGGCGCGAGCCAGCAGCAGGATGACGTGGTCGACGCCGAGTTCAAGGAAGTCAAGAAAGACTAAAGCCAGGTCGCATTTCGACCGTAAAGCCGCACACGTCACCGTGTGCGGCCCGGCTGCACAAATCGCCGTACCCGTCCGGGCCGCGGCAAACGTGCAAAAGCGGTTATCACGCCTGGCGAGCCTTTTGGGGCTCTCCGGGCACATTTGTTTTATGGAGGACGTTGTTTCAAGCCGGTTTCGGGCGGCAAAAAATAACGGCCGGACGAGTCGCAAGACTCCAGCATTCAAGAGGAGCCACCGCGTCGCATCGCGCGAGTGGCGTTGAACCGATATGGCGAAACGGGATTACTACGAGGTTCTGGGCGTCGCGAAGAACGCGAGCGACGACGAAATCAAGAAGGCTTATCGCAAGCTGGCGATGAAGCACCACCCCGACCGCAATCCGGGCAACAAGGATGCGGAAGAGCATTTCAAAGAGGTGAAGGAAGCCTATGAAATGCTGTCGGACTCGCAAAAGCGTGCCGCGTACGACCAGTACGGCCACGCGGGCGTCGATCCGAACATGGGCGGCGCCGGGGCACAGGGCTTCGGCGGTTTTGCCGACGCATTCGGCGACATTTTCGGCGACATCTTCGGCCAGGCGGCCGGCGGTGGCGCACGCGGGGGCGGCGGTCGCGCCGGCCCGCAGGTGTATCGCGGCGCGGATCTGCGCTACAGCATGGAAATCACGCTGGAACAGGCCGCGCACGGGTACGACACGCAGATTCGCGTGCCCAGCTGGGTCTCGTGCGAGAACTGTCATGGCTCGGGTGCCAAGCCCGGTACCAAGCCGGAAACCTGCCCGACCTGTAGCGGTTCGGGTTCGGTGCGGATGTCGCAAGGCTTTTTCAGCATCCAGCAGACTTGCCCGAAGTGCCACGGCACCGGTACGTATATCCCCGATCCGTGCGGCCATTGCCACGGCGCGGGCAAGGTGAAGGAAACCAAGACGCTCGAAGTCAAGATCCCCGCGGGTATCGACGACGGCATGCGCATCCGCTCGGCCGGTAATGGCGAGCCGGGTATCAACGGCGGTCCGTCCGGCGATCTGTACGTCGAGATTCACATCAAGCAGCACTCGGTGTTCGAACGCGACGGCGACGACCTGCACTGCCAGATGCCGATTCCGTTCACCACGGCGGCGCTCGGCGGCGAAATCGAAGTGCCGACCCTCGCGGGCCGCGCCAGCTTCACCGTCCCCGAAGGCACGCAGTCGGGCAAGACATTCCGTTTGCGCGGCAAGGGTATCAAGGGTTTGCGTTCGAGCATTGCCGGTGATCTGTACGTGCACGTTCAGGTCGAAACGCCGGTCAAGCTCACCGAGTCGCAGCGCGAGTTGCTTCAGCAGTTCGAGAAGGCGCTGGTGGAAGGCGGCTCGCGGCATAGCCCGCAAAGCAAGAGCTGGTTTGACCGCGTGAAGAGCTTCTTCGATTAATGGCAGGTTGAGGTTGGCGGTAAGCATGACGGCAGATGAGCGCAGCGCGGTTTTCGCGTTGCTCGACGATTGCGACGCGACGGCGGCGCGCCGTTCGAGTCGTCTGTACACGGGTTTTGTGCGGGAACGGGTTTGCGTGGATGCGGCGCAGCTCGAAACCGTCTGCGAATCCGTGGCGGCAGACGCCCGGCGTGGTCTGCATGCCGTCGTGCTAGCCGACTATGAATTTGGACGGAATCTTCTCGGTGGCGATTCGCGTCTGCATCCGGAAACGCAGCGTGGCGATGCCTCGCTGCGTTTTTTATCGTTCGAACGTTGTGAAAAGCTGGCGCGTGGCGAAGTCGATGCCTGGCTGATCGCGCGTGACGGCGGTGCGCTCGAACCGTCGGTGGCGGGCACGGCGAACGTGCGTGCGAGTGTCGAGCGCCAGCAGTTCGATGCGGCGATCGACGCCATTCACGCCGCGCTACGAGCCGGCGACTCCTACCAGATCAATTACACGTACCGGCTCGGGTTCGATGTGTTCGGTTCGTCTACCGCTTTGTATCGGCGGTTGAGGGCGAGGCAGCCGGTTCCGTACGGCGCGTTGATCGCGCTGCCGGGTGGTGATTGCGTGTTGTCGTGCTCGCCGGAGCTTTTCATCGAGAAGGCGGGCGCGACGTTGCGCGCGCGGCCGATGAAAGGCACCGCGCCGCGTTCCGACGATCCGCAAGCGGACCGCCGTGCGGCTGAGTTTCTCGCGAACGACCCGAAAAACCGCGCCGAGAACGTGATGATCGTCGATCTGCTGCGCAACGACGTTTCGCGTGTGGCGCAGACCGGCTCGGTCAAGGTGCCTGCGTTGTTCTCGGTCGAGCCGTACGCGTCGGTCTGGCAGATGACGTCGACAGTGCAGGCCACGTTGCGGCCCGACGTGTCGTTTGCCGGTGTGCTGCGCGCGTTGTTTCCCTGCGGGTCGATCACCGGCGCGCCGAAGCATCGGACGATGCAGTTGATCGATGAAATCGAGAGTACGCCGCGCGGGCTTTACACCGGCATGATCGGATGGTTCGATCCGGTCGTCGACGACGCGGCCACTGTTCAATGCGGCGACTTCTGCTTCTCCGTCGCGATCCGCACGCTGACGTTGCGCCCATCCCCGTCCGGTTCACACGGCGCGTTGCGCGGCACGATGGGCGTCGGCGCGGGCATCGTGCTCGACAGTGTGGCGGCCGACGAGTTTGCGGAGTGCCAATTGAAGGCGAGTTTTCTGACCGGCGCCGAGCCGGGCTTCGATCTGTTCGAGACGATGTACGCGACGCGCGAGGAAGGTGTCCGCTATTTATCGCGCCATCTTGACCGGCTTTCGCGTAGCGCTGCAACCTTGGGTTTCAGGTTCGACGACGCCGGGCAGACGATTCGCGACCAGCTTGCCGCGAAGTGCGCGACATTGCCGGCGCAAATGCCGCATCGCATGCGGCTGGCGCTCAGCAAAAACGGTGCGATCAACCTGACCGCAGCGCCACTGACGCCGCTGCCGGAACAGGATGCGATTGGCGTTCTGCTCGCCTCCGATCACAGCTTCCCGGCGACCGACGCCACCGATCCGCTGCTGTGCCACAAAACCACCCATCGCGCGCAATACGATCGTGGCTGGCGCGAAGCCGAAGCGAAGGGCGCATTCGACACGCTGTTTTTCAACGATCGCGGCGAATTGACGGAAGGCGGTCGATCGAACGTGTTCGTGAAGCTGGCGGGAAAGTGGTGGACGCCGCCGCTCGCCTGCGGCGTGTTGCCCGGCGTGATGCGAAGTGTGCTGCTCGAAGAAGGTTCGAGCAGCCTGCAGGCGGTTGAAAAAGTCCTCACACGAGAAGACGTATTGGGCGCGGAAGCGCTACTTATCTGCAACGCGCTGCGCGGCGCGTTGCCCGCACGGATCATTCGCTAAGAACTGGGAGAACTGGGTCGAAGCGCTTGTGTCCGACGGCGTTTTGGATTCCCAGCAAAAGCGCCGAGTCCCGAAAAAACCCACCGGCCCTTCTCAAAACGTATGTTCCGGGCCAGGAAACGTCCCATCCTTCACCGCGCGCACGTACGCTTCCACCGCGGCCTGAATCGTCGGCTGCCCCTGCATGAAATCCTTCACGAAGCGCGGCCGCTTGCCGGGGAAAATCCCCAGCATGTCGTGCAGCACCAGCACCTGACCCGAGCAATCGACACCCGCGCCGATCCCGATCGTCGGAATCCGCAACTGCTTCGTGACTTCCGTGCCAAGCTGCGAGGGCACCGCCTCGATCACGATCAACTGCGCGCCGGCCGCTTCGACGGCCAGTGAATCGCGCAGCAACTGGCTCGCGCCGGCTTCGGTCTTGCCTTGCACCTTGAAGCCGCCGAACGCGTGCACCGACTGCGGCGTCAGTCCAACGTGCGCGCACACCGGCACCGAACGCTCGACCAGAAAACGTATCGTGTCCGCCAGCCATTCACCGCCTTCGAGCTTCACCATCTGCGCGCCCGCGCGCATCAATTCCACCGAATTGCGGAACGCCTCTTCCGGCGTGCCGTAGGTGCCGAACGGCAGATCGGCGACCACCAGCGCCGACGGACGCACGCGCGCCACGCAAGCCGTGTGATACGCGATGTCGGCGAGCGTCACCGGCAGCGTCGTGGTCTGGCCTTGCAGCACGTTGCCGAGCGAATCGCCGATCAGCAGCACGTCGACACCCGAGCGGTCCAGCAACGCGGAAAAGCTCGCGTCGTAGCAGGTGAGCATCGCGATTTTTTCGCCGGCGTCGCGCATGGCCTGCAGCTTCGGCACGGTGATGGCGTTGCGGCTCGTTTCCTGCAAATAGGTCATGGGGTAATCCGTTGCAAAAGAAGGGGGCGCCGCCGCTTAGAGCGACGTGCCTTTGACAAAGAATTCCTTGCGGCCGCGCATGGTTTCGATGCGTTCGGCGAGTAGCGCAAGGTCCGCGTCGGAGTCGAGCGGATTCAGATGTTCGGCGTTGACCGTCAGCACCGGCGTGCGGTCATAGTGATAGAAGAACTCGTTGTACGCGTCGCACAGCGCATGCAGGTAGGCGTCGGAGATCTGCAGCTCCATCGGCACCGCGCGTTTCTGGATACGCGCGAACAGCACCTCGGGACTGGCCTGCAGATAGACCACGAAATCCGGTGCGGGCGCGCTGACGTCGAGCTTCGCGGCGAGCGCGCGATACAACTGCCACTCGTCTTCCTGCAATGTCAGACGCGCGAAGATGTCGTTCTTCTGCGTCATGAAATCGGCGATCAACGGTGTGCCGGACACCTGCGCGGCGATCACCTCCTGCGCTTGCTGCGCGCGCTGCAAAGCGAAATGCAACTGCGCGGGCAATGCGTAACGCGTCGTATCGCGATAGAAACGTTCGAGAAACGGATTGTCCTGCGGACGCTCGAACAACTCCTGCATCGACCAGCGCTGCGCGAGGCGGCGCGCCAGCGACGTCTTGCCGACGCCGATCGGCCCTTCGATCGCGAGATAGCCGAACGGCGGCCGCAGTTGCGGCGCGGTGACCGTGAGCGGTGTCGAATTCATTCGCAGCGGCCTTTGCCGGTCGCTGCGCTATCGCTGGCGGCCAATGCATTGAGCATGGGGCACTGGCACGGCCCTTTCACCTTTTCGATGCGCTGATCGCTGACACCGGCGAGCAGCGCGTCGGCGCGGCCGTGTTGCGGAATGATCAGCGTGGGGTCGATCTCGACCAGCGGCACCAGCACGAAAGCGCGTTCGACCAGACGCGGATGCGGCACGATCAGATCGGCTTCGTCGATCGATTGATCGCCGAACAGCAGAATGTCGAGATCGAGCGTGCGCGGTGCATTGCGAAACGGCCGCTCGCGGCCGAAGTGATGCTCGATCTTGTGGCACAGCGCCAGCAGATGGCGCACGGGGAGCGTCGTGTCCAGCTTCACGACGCAGTTGAAATAATCGTCACCGCCCGCGTCGATCGGGGCAGTGCGATACAGGCTCGACTTGGCGAGCACGCTGATGGTGTGCTGTTGTGCGAGGCACACCACCGCGTCTTTCAGGGTCTGGCGCGCGTCCCCGAGATTCGCGCCGAGGCCGAGATAAGCAACCGTCATGGCATAACTTCCTGCAACTATCGTTCGACGGCTTCAGCGAACGCTCTGTCAGTCTTCGTGCGGGCCGTCGTGGTCCGCGCCGCTGTCCGTGCGTTCGGCTGGCGTGCCGCCCTCCAATCCGTCGCCCGTTTTGCGGTTTCTGGCGCCACTGCTGCGCCGCCGGCGTTTTCGGGGGCTCCGGTCCTTCCCGCCTTGCGTGAGCAATGCTTCACGCGCGGCAATGTCTCCTTCGATGAACTCCGTCCACCATGCGCCGACCGACTCGTCGAGTTCGCCGGATTGGCAGCGCAACAGGAGGAAATCATACCCCGCTCTAAATCTTTGGTGTTCCAGCAGCTTCAGCGCGCTGCGGCCCGAGCGTTTTTCGAGGCGCAACTGCAGGCCCCAGATCTCGCGCATGTCGGCGGAGAAGCGCTTGTGGATCGCGAGTTTCTCGGTCTGCATGTCGAGCACTTCGTCCATCGCGCGATGCAGCGCCGGGACCGGGTACTCGCCGTTCGCCTCGAACTTCTGCCAGCGCTGCTGCACGTCGTGCCACAGCAGCGTGGCGAACAGGAAGCCCGGCGACACCGGCTTGCCGGCGCGCACGCGGGCATCCGTATTGTTCAGCGCCAGCGTGATGAATTTTTCGCCGATGGGCTGTTCCAGCACTACGTCGAGCAAGGGCAGCAGACCGTGATGCAGGCCTTCCTGGCGCAGCCTTTTCAGGCAGGCGAGCGCGTGACCCGACAGCATCAGCTTGAGCATCTCGTCGAACAGACGCGCGGCCGGCACGTTGTTGATCAGGTCGGCCATCTCGGTGATCGGCGCGCGGGTGCTGGCTTCGATCTCGAAGTCGAGCTTCGCGGCGAAACGCACGACGCGCAGCATGCGCACCGGATCTTCGCGGTAACGCGTGGCCGGATCGCCGATCATGCGCAAGAGACGCGCACGCATGTCGGCGATGCCGTTGTGATAGTCCAGCACGGTTTGCGTGGCCGGATCGTAGTACATCGCGTTGATCGTGAAGTCGCGGCGGGTGGCGTCTTCGTGCTGTTCGCCCCACACGTTGTCGCGCAGCACGCGGCCGCTCGCGTCCACCGCGTGAGTGCGGCGGTCGAGTTCGTCGCGCTTCAGACGGCGCGGCGGCGCGGCGTCGGCGGCGGGTTGATCGACCAGCGCGCGGAACGTGGAGGTTTCGATGATTTCCTGACCGAACTGCACGTGCACGATCTGAAAGCGCCGGCCGATGATGCGCGCGCGGCGGAACAGCTTCTGCACCTGTTCCGGCGTGGCGTCGGTCGCGACGTCGAAGTCTTTCGGCTTGATGCCGAGCAGCAGATCGCGCACCGCCCCGCCGACGATGAACGCGCGATGCCCGGCCTGTTGCAGGCCCTCGGTCACGCGGATCGCATTGCGTGAGATCAGCGATTGATCGATGCCGTGCACGTCGTGCGGAATGATGACGGGCACGTCCGGATCGCGTGTGGCGTTTGCGGCCGAGCCGGCGCGCGCCGGTTTGCGGCGCGCCTTCGCGGTGTCGGATGCCGCGGCGCGCGCGCTGGTGCGTTTGCGTGCCGGTGCGCTGCCGGATTCGTCGGCTTCGGTGTCGGCGGGCGGGGTGTCGTCAGCGGGCGCCGAGTCCTGGCCGAATAGCTTGCGGATGAGTTTTTTGATCACGTGGCTTGAAAGAGTTCGAGGATGCGCCAGCCTTTGGCCTGCGCATGGGCGCGCAATGTGTCGTCCGGGTTGGTCGCGATGGGATCCGTGACCTTCTCGAGCAGCGGAATGTCGTTGTGCGAGTCGCTATAGAAATAGCTGTGCTCGAAATCGCGCCAGGTCTTGCCGAGCGACGCGAGCCACGCTTCGGTGCGGACGATCTTGCCTTCCTTGTAGCTCGGCGTGCCGGTGGGGCGGCCGGTGTACGGCGAATGCGGCTGGCCGTCGACGGTTTCCGCCTCGCAGGCGATCAGCGCGTCGACGCCGAACGCCTGGGCGATCGGGCGGGTGATGAATTCGTTGGTGGCCGTGACCACGCAACACAGATCGCCCGCCTCGCGGTGCTGGCGCACGAGTTCGAGCGCGACCGGAAAGATGGCCGGCGTGATCACTTCGTGCATGTACTGCGCGTGAAGCCCGGCGAGTTCCGCGCGCGTGTAGCGGGACAGCGGCGTGAGCATGGCGATCAGATAGGCGTGAATGTCGAGCTTGCCGGCTTTGTAGTCGGCGAAAAAGCGGTCGTTTTCACGGGCGAAATTTTCGGCGTCGACCATGCCTTGTTTCACCATGAAGCGGCCCCATTCGTGGTCGCTGTCGGTGGGAATGAGCGTGTGGTCGAGATCGAACAGTGCGAGATTAGCCATGGGGGCCTATTTTACTTGAAGCGGATGGCGCGGCGTGTGAACCCGCCTGCGAGTCGTCCGGCGAGGCCAGCATGGTGCGCAGGAGCGGCAGCGTGACCGCGCGCTTCTGTTCGAGCGAGAAGCGGTCGAGCGCGTCGAGCAGCGCCATCAGGCTCGGCATGTCGCGGCGAAAGTGCGTGAGCAGATAGGCGGGGACATCGTCGGCGAGCATCAGGCCGCGCTCGCGCGCCGCGTGTTTCAGCACCGCGGCCTTGCCTTCGTCGGGCAGCGGTGCGAGGTGGAACACGAGTCCCCAGCCGAGCCGCGTGCGCAGGTCCTCGCGCACCGTCATGCCGATCGGCGCCGCGTTGCCGGCGGCGACCAGCGCGCTGGTGGGATGCGCGCGCACCTCGTTGAACAGGTTGAAGACGGCAATCTGCTGCGCGGCGGACAAGCCGTCGCAATCGTCGATCGCGTACAGGG
Organism: Paraburkholderia sp. D15; assembly: GCF_029910215.1. NCBI lineage: Bacteria > Pseudomonadati > Pseudomonadota > Betaproteobacteria > Burkholderiales > Burkholderiaceae > Paraburkholderia > Paraburkholderia sp. D15. The sequence continues at coordinate 706,744 of NZ_CP110395.1, forward strand.
CCACGCGCGGATCGAAGCTGAACGCGGCGAGGCTGCTCTGCGGACTGGCGTAGCGCGCATGGCCCGGCGGCGCTTCGTGCACCAGCGCCTGCAGCAGATGCGTGCGGCCGCTGCCGGCCTCGCCCCACAGGTAGAAGGTGCGATCGGCGACCGGCCCGGCGGCGAGCGCGTTGTCGAGCTCACGCAGACGCGTGACCAGCTCGGCGTTGGCGCCGGCGAAGAAATTGTCGAATGTCGATGGCGGCGGGGTGCCGAGATCGAGCGTCAGTTGACGAAGCACAGTTAGGTGAATGCCGAAAATAAGGCTAAGCCGCGGAGGGCCCGGCAGGCGGGCCGAAAAAAGGTCGCTGGGCGATCAATTGTTATACAGCGTGCTGGCGAGGTAGCTCTGGCGCAACTCGCGCATGGCCACCGACAGAATCGCGCTGACCGGCAACGCGAGCAGCACCCCGAAAAAGCCGAACAACTGACCGAATGCGAGCAACGCGAAAATGACCGCGAGCGGATGCAGGCCGATCCGTTCGCCGACCAGACGCGGCGTCAGATAGAAACTTTCGACAATCTGGCCGATGCCGTAAATCACCGCGACCGCGCCGAAGCCGTACCAGCTGCCGAACTGTAGCAGCGCGGCCAGCAAGGCCAGCGCGAGTCCGGTCGCAAAGCCGATATACGGGATGAACACCGCGAGCCCGGTGAAAATGCCCACCGGCAACGCAATCTCGAACCCGGCGAGGGTCAGCGCGACCGCATAGTAAATGGCCAGCACGGCCATCACCAGCAACTGGCCGCGCAGGTATTGCGACAGCATCTGGTCCATGTCGCGCGCGAGTTGCAGCGTCTTGTCGAGCCAGCGGCGCGGCACCACGCTTTGCAGGCGCGCCAGCATGCGGTTCCAGTCGTACAGCAGATAGAACAGCACGAGCGGCACCATCACCAGATTGCCGACCACCGTCATCATCAGATTGCCGCTGGTGCGGATCGAGGTCCACGCGTACAGCGCGACGGTCTGCGCGCTGCCTTCCAGCTGGCCCATCACCAGATCGCGGATGCTGGCGAAATCGAGCGAATCGGCCAGTCCGAGCGCGGCCAGCTTGGGTTGCAGCCACGCGCTCACGTGCGCGAACAGCACCGGCACCTGCTGGCGCAACTGCGGCACTTCCTTCTGGATCACCGCGAGCACCAGCAGCACGAGCAGCGTCATGAGCAGCGAGAACACCAGCATCATCAGCAATGCGGCGAGGCCGCGCGGCACGCGCCGGCGCACCATCCACGCGACGCCGGGCTGCAGGATGTAGGCGAGAATCGCGCCGAGCAGGAAGGGCGTGAGGACCGGACTCAACAGCCAGAGCAGAATGCCGATGCCCAGCGCGATGGCGAGCCAGACGAAGGCGCGGCGCTGAACGGGCGTCAGAATCGAGGAGTTCGGTTGCAAAGTGTGTTTCCCAGCTGTCGTCGGACCGGATTAATCAAATTCCAGCCAGCCGGCCGGCATCGGGTAAAATCGCATTTTACCGACCTTCGAGCTCTTCCCCATGAATCAACCGAAATCCGCCCCGAATTCAACTGATTCGGCCCAAGGTTTGTCGTATCGCGACGCCGGCGTGGATATCGACGCGGGCGACGCCCTCGTCGACGCGATCAAGCCTTTCGCCAAAAAGACGATGCGCGACGGCGTACTCGGCGGCATCGGCGGATTCGGCGCACTGTTCGAAGTGCCGAAGAAGTACAAGGAGCCGGTCCTCGTGTCGGGTACCGACGGCGTGGGCACCAAGCTGCGCCTCGCATTCCAGCTGAACAAGCACGACACGGTCGGCCAGGATCTGGTCGCGATGAGCGTGAACGACATTCTCGTGCAAGGCGCCGAGCCGCTGTTCTTCCTCGACTACTTCGCCTGCGGCAAGCTGGACGTCGGCACGGCGGCCACGGTCGTGAAGGGCATCGCGCATGGTTGCGAACTGTCGGGTTGCGCGCTGATCGGCGGCGAAACGGCGGAAATGCCGGGCATGTATCCGGACGGCGAGTACGACCTGGCCGGTTTCGCGGTCGGCGCGGTGGAAAAGAGCAAGATTATCGACGGCAGCACGATCGCCCCGGGCGATGTGGTGCTGGGTCTCGCATCGAGCGGGATTCACTCGAACGGTTTTTCGCTGGTGCGCAAGATCATCGAGCGCGCGCAGCCGGATCTGAACGCGGATTTCGACGGCCGTTCGCTGGCCGACGCGCTGATGGCGCCCACGCACATCTACGTGAAGCCGCTGCTGGCGCTGATGCAGCAGATCACCGTGAAGGGCATGGCGCACATCACGGGCGGCGGTCTGGTCGAAAACATTCCGCGCGTGTTGCGCGAAGGTTTGACGGCCGAGCTGGATCATCGCAGCTGGCCGCTGCCGCCGCTGTTCTCGTGGCTGCAGAAGCACGGCGGCGTGGCGGATGCGGAAATGCATCGCGTGTTCAACTGCGGGATCGGCATGGCGGTGGTCGTGTCGTCGGCGGATGCCGAGGCAGCGATCGGTTTGCTGTCGGCGGCCGGCGAGCAGGTCTGGAAGATCGGTACGATTCGCGAAAGCGCGGCCGGTGAAGCGCAGACGGTGGTGGTGTAACGCGCGGCTTTGATTCGCGGCTCGCTTGCCGGAATCAAGGCCAAAGCCGAAACTGAATTGGAAAAGCCCGCGCGGTGTGCGAATAGCACGCCGCGCGGGCTTTCGGTTTTTTGGGCTTAGGGTTTCAGGTTTTTTTGCGTTTGCTGTTTCCGCGTCGGGGCATTCATCGCCGAGCGCTCAAACGCCACGGTTTTTCAAGACTTTCACAGCGCCGCTTCAATCGCTTCGAGCACGCGTGCCGTCGCGTCCGGATCGCAGCAATCCACCACCACCCGCTCCGTCATGCCGCGCAGCCACGTGAGCTGCCGCTTGCATAACTGCCGTGTCGCAAACACGCCTTTGTCGCGCATGGTCGGGTAATCGACCGCGCCGTCGAGGTATTCCCACACCTGCCGGTAGCCGACGCAACGCATCGACGGCATCTCGGGCGTCAGATCGCCACGTTCGCGCAGTTTCACCACTTCGTCGACGAAACCGCCCGACAGCATCGCGTCGAAGCGTTGCTCGATGCGCGCATGCAGCCAGCTACGCTCGGACGGCTCGAGCGCGACCGGCACGAAGCGCCATTGGGCGGCGGCATCGTCCGTTTTGACGGGCGCGGCCAGCAGGTCCGACATCGGCTGGCCGGTCAGCGTGAATACTTCCAGCGCACGTTGAATCCGCTGCGAATCGTTCGGCGCGAGGCGCGCGGCGGCGACCGGATCGACGGCGGCGAGGCGCGCGTGCAGCGCGGGCCAGCCTTCGCGGGCGGCGTCGGCGTCCAGCGTGGCGCGCACGTCGGCGTCGGCGGCGGGGAGATCGTTCAGGCCCTGCGTGAGGGCCTTGTAGTACAGCATCGTGCCGCCGACCAGCAGCGGCAGCCGCCCGCGCGCGTGGATCTCGCCGCACAGCCGCAATGTGTCGGCGCGAAACTGCGCGGCGGAATAGCTATCCGTCGGGTCGACGATATCGATCAGGTGGTGCGGCGCGACCGCGCGTTCCCCGGCGGTCGGCTTGGCGGTGCCGATATCCATCTCGCGATACACCAGCGCCGAATCGACGCTGATGATTTCGACCGGCCGCCGCGCGGCGAGAGCCAGCGCGGCGGCGGTTTTCCCGGAGGCGGTCGGACCCAGCAGGCAGGGGACCGGCGTAGCGATAGTCGAGGTCATGCGTGCATTCGCCCGTGTTGAAGCCAGATCGGCGAATCCACCGTCACTGCCCGCGCATGAACAGCCGATCGAGATCGGACAGCGTCAGTTGATACCACGTCGGACGGCCGTGATTGCATTGGTCGGCGCGCTCGGTCGCTTCCATCTGACGCAGCAGCGCGTTCATTTCGTCGAGCGTGAGACGCCGGTTCGCGCGCACCGCGTGATGACAGGCGAGCGTGCCGAGCAATTCGTGCTGACGCTCGGTCAGCACGCGCGATCCGCCGAACGCATGCAGGTCGGACAGCACCGCGCGCGCCAGCGCCTGCAGATCGGCGTCCTTCAGCAGCGCGGGGACTGCGCGGATCGCGAGCGTGGTCGGCGACAGCACGGCGAGGTCGAAGCCGAGCGCGTCGAGCGTATCGCGCTCTTCTTCCACCGTGCCGATTTCGATCGGATCGGCCTGCATCGACAGCGGAATCAGCAGCGGTTGCACGGCGATCGTGCGGTCGGCCAGCGCGTTCTTGAACTGCTCGTACAGAATCCGCTCGTGCGCGGCGTGCATGTCGACGATCACGAGGCCGTGCGCGTTCTGCGCCAGCACGTAGATGCCGTGAATCTGGCCGAGCGCGAAGCCGAGCGGTTGTTCGTCGGCCGCGTTGAAGGCGGGCGATGCATAGGCCAATGCCGATGCGTTGTACGGCGACGCGCCTTCGGCGGCCGAGTCGCGCGCTTCGAACAGCGTCGCACCTTCGGCGGTGCCGGCGTGGGTGTCTTTGCGGCCGAACAGCGCGTCGTAGAACGCGAGCGGTTGGGCGACCGGCAGGGTGCCTTGGGTCATGCGCGCCTGGCGCATCCACGTGTTGCCGGATTGCGATGAACCGAAGCCACCGGAACCGGCGCCGCTGCCACCACCCAATCCACCGGCGCCTGCTGCGAAGCCCACGCCCGCGCTCGCGCCTGGAGCGCCGCCAGCACCAAACCCGCCAAACCCGCCAAACCCGACGCCGCTGCCAATGCCCGCGCCGCCCAGCGGCGTCGCGCCGAACGAAGCCGGTGCGCCTGCTGGCGCCAGATGCGCCGCATGACCGCCCGCCGTGGTTTCCGGCGATGCGCCCGCATGCCGCGCCAGCGCGCGCTGGACCGCGTGGAACACGAACTGGTGGATGGAGCGTGAGTCGCGGAACCGCACTTCGATTTTCGACGGATGCACGTTCACGTCGACCGCTTCGGGCGGCAGATCGAGGAACAGCACATACGATGGGTAACGCTCGCCGTGCAGCACGTCTTCGTAGGCGGCGCGCACCGCGTGCGTGAGCAGCTTGTCGCGCACGAAGCGTCCATTGACGAAGAAATACTGCTGGTCCGCGCGCCCGCGGCTCGCGGTCGGCAGACCCGCGCAGCCGTACACGGCCAACGGTCCGGCGGATTCGTCGAGCGGCAGATGCGCGGTCGCGAACGTGTCGCCGAGAATCTTCGCGACCCGCACGGGCGGTTCGCTGGCGTTCCAGTGCTCGACCGCCTTGCCGTTATGCAGCACCGAAATCGCGACGTCCGGACGCGCCAGCGCCGCGCGGCGAATCTGTTCGAGGCAGTGGCCGAGTTCGGTCTGTTCGCTTTTCAGGAATTTGCGGCGTGCAGGCGTGTTGAAGTACAACTCGCGGACTTCGATCGTGGTGCCCTGCGTGCCGGCGGCCGGGCTCAGCACGCCGGTTTGCGCATCGACGCGTACCGCGTGCGGCGCCTCGGCGGTGCGGCTCGTGATCGACATTTCCGCGACCGATGCAATCGACGCCAAAGCCTCGCCGCGAAACCCGAGCGTGGCGACCGCTTCGAGCTCGGCGAGCGAGCGGATCTTGCTGGTGGCGTGGCGCATCAGCGCGAGCGCGAGTTCGTTCTCGGGGATGCCGCAGCCGTCGTCGGTGATCGAGATGCGTTTGACGCCGCCTTCGTCGAGCAGAATGCGCAGCGTTTGCGCGCCGGCGTCGAGAGCGTTTTCCAGCAATTCCTTGACGACCGATGCCGGCCGCTCCACCACCTCGCCCGCGGCGATCTGGCTGATCAACTGGTCGGGCAGCGGCTGGATCGCGCGCAACGGGCGCGCGGCGGGCGAGGGCGCGGAAGCGGTAGCGCTGGCAGCGGCGCCGTCGGACGTTTCGGAGATTTCGGACATGGCGAAATTATAGCGATTCGACGCGGTGCGCCGCTGGCGCACTCCACGCCGCAGTTTTTTAATCGCCGCCGGGCACTTTCTGTATCATGACGCGGTCAATTTCCGGCGGTAGGCTTCTGCCTGCCTTCATCGCCTGCGGGTTGCCCGCACGGTCGTGCGCGCCGCGCTCAGGTCCGCTCGCGCGGTTCGTTTCGCTTCGTTCGTTAAATCCGTTCAATAGAGGACGCTTCCTTGGATACGTTGCTTCATTTCGTCAACCTCGTCCTGCACATCGACAAGTTCCTCGGAGACTTCATTCACGTGTACGGCGCGTGGGTCTACGCCGTGCTGTTCCTGATCGTGTTCTGCGAAACGGGCCTCGTCGTGCTGCCGTTCCTGCCGGGCGACTCGCTGCTGTTCATCGGCGGCGCGTTCTGCGCGACCGGCGAGATGAATCTCGGTTTGCTGATCGTGCTGCTGCTGGTGGCGGCGGTGGGCGGCAATACCGTCAACTACATGATCGGGCGCGCGATCGGGCCGCGTGTGTTCAATTCGCACATTCCGTTTCTGGAGCGCTTCCTGGATCGCAGCGCGCTGCAGAAAACCCATAACTTCTACGAGAAGCATGGCGGCAAGACCATCGTGCTCGCGCGCTTTATTCCCGTCGTGCGGACTTTCGCGCCGTTCGTGGCGGGCGCCTCCGAAATGACGGTGAGCCGGTTCCAGTTCTTCAACGTCGCCGGCGCATTGTTCTGGGTGTTGTTGCTCACGTTGCTCGGGTACTTCTTCGGCAACATCAGCTTCATCCGCCAGTATCTGAACGTGATCGTGCTGGTGGGGATCGGCGCGGCCGTGGTGCCCGTCGTGCTCGGCGCGTTGTGGAAGATGATGCGCCGGAACTCGGCCACAGGGAGCCGCTGAGCGTTTCTTTGCTTCCGGTGACAAGAATGTGGAAACGGCGTCGCGATCTGATCGCGACGCCGTTTTCGTTTGCGGGGTCTTGCTGTCTACTGTGTGTACGCCGTGCCGCCGGGCCGGCAATTCCGCTCTTTTTCAAGTCACCGCGCGCGGCGCTAGCGGCGTCTCCGGCGTCGGATACCCGGCTTCCCTGAAGGTCTGGATGATCGCCCGATTGGTATCGAAATAGACCTGCCAGTAGTTCGTGTTGTTGGTGTACGGCCGCACGCATAGCAGCGGACCCTCAGGCGTGAAATTCAGCACTTCGATATCCGGCGCCGGGCTCTCCGCGACGTTCGGAATCTGCGCGATGGCCGCCTTCAGACGATTCATCGCGTCGGTCGGATCGACGCCGTTGGCGATCTTCGCGGTCAGCTCGACACGGCGCACCGGCAACACGCTGTAGTTCGAGATCGTGTCGGAAAAGATCTTGTTGTTGCCGACGATGGTGGTCACGTTGTCCGGCGTCACGATCGTGGTGCCGAACAGGCCGAGTTCGGACACCGTGCCGGTCACGCCGCCCGCGGTGACGAAATCGCCCACCTTGAACGGCCGCAACACCTGCATGAAGATGCCTGCCGCGAAGTGCGCGAGCAGGCCGCCCCACGCGGTGCCGATCGCGAGGCCGAGGCCGGCGAGCAGCGCGGCGAACGAGGTGGTCTGCACGCCGAATACCTGCAGGATCGCGAGGATCAGCAGCAGATTCAGCAGTGCGCCGAGAATCGAGCCGAGGTAATGAGCGAGCGTGGGATCGACCTTGCCGTTGCGCGCCAGCACTTTGCGCAGCAAGCCGGTGATCAGACCGATGAGCCAGCGCCCGACGATCCACAGGACGATCGCGCCGACGACCTTGGTGCCGAGGTCGATGCCTCGGGTCATGATGAATACGCGGACGGTTTCGAGATCCAAGATGTTCCTCGCTGGGTGAGTTGCCTTCGACTGATTGAACGGCGGTGGTGCAATACAGCGGCAAGTGCCCGGTGGATAAGGCGGCGGGCGGGAACGGCGATGCTCGGTCTGCGGGAGGTCTTCGGGAGTTATAGGCGACGGCGCGCGCATTCGCAAGGAACGTTCCTGGCAGCAGGAGGCCGGTTTGCGCTGGCGGATTCACATCGGCAAATGCGATTCCGAATATGGCGAGGTGCGGATGATTACCGTCGTACCGGCGCGGCGTCGTGACGGGTGATGCCGATACGCGATGCGATGGGAGATCAGCGCCGCGAGGATCGCGAGTCCGTATGCGACGGTCCGCCCGAGAAACGCGCTCGGCTTGCCGAACTGGCCATAGCGGCTCTGCGCGTCAGCGAACACGAGAAAGGTCAGCGCGGCGTCGAGCAGTATCGCGACGCATGCCAGCGCGATGAAGACACGCGCCCCGCTCACCGTCGCGCCCGGAGCGCACCGGTTGTACAGACTGCACGCGATCAGCACGATCGCGAGAAGCGCCAGATTCGAGAGGATATCGAACTGAAAGTTGAGCATGTCGACGCAGTGATGAGGGCACGGTGCGCGGCGTGGCCGGTGCGTTTTCCGTGCCGTGCCGCGAGGTGGTTCGCTGGACCGGCGGCGATCATTGCACGTCTTTATGTCTCGATAAATAGCCGGAGTGGACGGTCGGAATTTTCCGTCGATGGAATCGACATTGCGTGTGGAAATGCGTCGGAGGGGGGATATTGCCGATTACAGGGCGCGGGCAAATTGCTCTGCCGTGTTACTTTTGACTGACGCAAATGGAAAAGGGCTTACATGCTTTCGCATGTAAGCCCTTGAATCTTTTGGTAGGCCGTACGGGATTCGAACCTGTGACCAACGGATTAAAAGTCCGCTGCTCTACCAGCTGAGCTAACGACCCAAAAGAGAAGCGAGATTATAGCGATAGCCCTGGCGGACTGTCAACCCATAGTGATCCACCGCGCCTTCGACACTTCATATAGTGAAAAGTGAAAAGCCCGGGTATCGCTACCCGGGCTTTTCAGCGAGAGGCGCGCGTGGCTATGACATCGGACACTGCGCGTTACTGCCTGCTACTACTCGACCATCGAACTACTTGATCTGCGACAGCTTGCTCTGAGCCGACTGCGCGACATCCGAGCCACTGTATTGCGCGACGATCTGCTCCAGCGTCTTCTTGGCCGCGGCCTTCTGACCTTGCTCGAGCTGATTGTTCGCAATCGCCAGCAGCGCTTCCGGCGCCCGCGGATGCTGCGGATAGTTCTTCACCACACCTTGCCACGTCGCCGTCGAGCCCTTGTAGTCGCGCAGTGCATACAGCGCGTTGCCGAGCCAGTACTGCGCGGTCGGCTGATAAGGACTGTTCGGATACTTGGAGATGAAGCTGCGGAATGACGCCGCCGCATTCTTGAAATCGCCGCTGCGGAATTGCTGTGAAGCCGCATTGAACGAATCGGTCTCACCCGGCTGAACCTCGCCCTGAACGCCGTCCACCGTCTGCTGCTGCGGCTCGAATTTCTTCAGGCGCGTGTCCAGATCGGTGTAGTAGTCCTTCTGCTGCTTCTGCAGCGTGCTGAGCTGATTGGCCATGTCCTCGTTCTGTCCGCGCAGCGTCGCGACCTGCTGATTCAACTGGTCGAGACGGTTGGACTGATCGAGGATCGTGCGCTGTGCAGCCGACAACTGGCTCGACAGGCTGTCGGTCTTCGAACGCAGATCGAGAATGGCCTGGCGGGCCTGATCGTCGTCGAAGATGCCCGCGTGAGCGGGCATCGCCGTGAAGGCCGTGCCCGCGACACAGGCCGCTGCGGCAAACCGCAGCCAGGAGAAACGATGCGTCATTCGGCTCATCACCCGTTACTTACTGTTGGTACACGAGGTCGGCGCGGCGGTTCTGTGCCCACGACGATTCGTCATGACCCGTAGCTTGCGGCTTTTCCTTGCCGAGGCTCACGGCTTCCATTTGCGAGTCCGCCACGCCCATCAGCGACAGCGAACGGCGCACAGCTTCAGCACGCTTCTGGCCGAGAGCCAGGTTGTATTCGCTGGTGCCGCGCTCGTCGGTGTTGCCTTGAATCAGCACGTGACGTTGCGGATGGCTCTTCAGGTATTGCGCGTGTTGTTGCAGCAGCGACTGGTAATCGTCCTTAACCGAATAGCTGTCGAAGTCGAAGTAAATGCTGCGCTTCGCCAGCGGGCTGTTCGGATCGTTCAGCGGGTCGACATTGACCTGTGCGACATCGGTCGGGTTCGGTTGCGTCGAGACGGCACCGCCCTTGTTGGCGTTTTCGTCGAGCTTGACGCCCGAGTGACATGCGGCCAGCGCGCCGACCATCAGTACGGCAAAAGCGAAACGAAGTTTGGACATCATTTGGTAACTCTCCTTGTGTTATTGCATCAACGTTATTGCATAAACGGGCCCCAGGACGGCTCGCGTACGCTGCCGCCCTGAACGGACAGGACCTGCCGAGTGCGACCATCGGTCGATACTGCGGCCAACACGCCACGGCCGTTCACCTGTGTGGCGTAAAGAATGTACTGACCGTTCGCCGCGAAGCTCGGCGATTCGTCATGTGTCGTGTCCGTCAGGCCTGTGGCGGTGTTGCCTTGCAGGTCCTGGATATAAAGCTTGAACCCGCCGCCGACGCGCGAGATATAAGCGAGCTGTTTGCCGTCCGGGCTGACGCGCGGGCTGGTGTTGTAGCTGCCCGTGAAGGTGACGCGTTGCGCGGCGCCGGCGCTTTCGCCGCCGACCGGCATCTTGTAGATCTGCGGCGCGCCGCCACGGTCGCTCGTGAAGTAGATCGACTGGCCGTCAGGAGAGAAGCACGGCTCGGTATCGATCGAGCTGCCTTGCGTCAAACGACGCAGGCCGCTGCCGTCCGCATTGACGGCGAAAATCTGCGTATTGCCGGTGCGCGACAGCGCGACGGCCAGCGTGCGGCCATCGGGCGACCATGCCGGCGCGCTGTTGTTGCCCTTCTGATCGGAGACGATCACGCGACGGCCCGTGGGCAGGTCGTGGATGTAGACGATCGGCTTCTTCTTCTCGAACGAAACATACGCGACCTTGGTGCCGTCGGGCGACCATGCCGGCGAGATGATCGGCTCGGGGCTCGACAACGCGATACGCGCGTCCTGGCCGTCCGAATCCGAAATCTGCAACTGATAGCGGCCGCCGGTCTTGATCACGTACGACAGGCGCGTGGCGAATACGCCGCGGCCGCCCATCAATTTCGCGTAGATGTAGTCCGCGACCTTGTGCGCGCTCATGCGCAAGCCGCTTTCCGGGCTCACCAGCACGAGGCCGCCAAGGCTTTCGCCCTTCACGGTGTCATACAGTTTGAAACGCACTTCGAACTGGCCGTTCGGCAGGCGGTTCACGCTACCCGACACGAATGCATTCGCACCCTTGGCCTTCCAGCTGCCGAGATCGACGGAATCGGTCTCGGAGACCGGCGTCGAGCCCGCATCGATATTGGTGAATTTGCCGCTGCGTTGCAGATCCTGACGCACGATCGTGCTGACCTGCTGCGGCGAGTTCGCCTCGTTGGCGAAATTCGCCGTCGCGATCGGAAACTGGGTCGACCCGACGCCCGTCACGAGGACGTTGAGTTGTGCGTTGGCGGCTCCGCCGACGGCGATCAGGCACGACGCTACCAGTGTCCGCAGGCCTAGCTTGGTCATCAAACTCATGCTGTATGGTTTCCCCAAAAAACGGTTTTACTAACACTTCACGACAGCAGACAGACCCGAAAACAACTAATTCGTTCCCGGTCGCACCGCGCTGGGCGGGGCGCTGGGTCTGCTGTCAACTGACTGACATGCTGCGGAAATCAACCAGCCGGCTTCAAGGTAATCAGGAAGCTGGTCGGCGTCTTGCCGTTGATATCCTGCGGCATCGGGTCCGTACGCTGGACGGCGCGTAGCGCTGCGTCGTCCCACGCCGAGTTGCCGCTACTGCGCTGAATCGTTGCGTCGAGCAGCGTACCGGTCGGCGAGCAGCGCACGGAAACCACCGTCTCCAGACCGGCCGTTTCACCACCCCAGGAAATGTGCGGACGCACAGCGCGACGGACCTTGTCCGAGTAACCCGGCGACGTGGCGGTCCCACCCGAGCCACTACCCGTCCCACTCTTGCCAAGCCCATCGGTCGAGCCCGTACCGCCGGCTATACCTTGCATCATCTGCGCGAGGCGAGCACGGCGCTCGGCATCGACCTTCTTCGCTTGCGCGGCGGCGTCGGCTTGAGCCTTCGCTTTCGCTGCCTTCTGCGCATCGGCCTTTTTCTGCGCTTCGGCTTCAGCCTGCTTCTGCTGTTCTTTCAGTTGCTGCTGCTTCTGCTGCTCGGCCAGTTGCTGTTGCTTGAGCTTCTCGGCCTGCTGCTGTTGTTGCTGTTGCTGCTGTTGTTGAAGCTGTTTCTGCTTCAGCGCCGCAGCCTTCTGCGCGGCCTGGTCGGCGGCCAGTTGCTGCTGACGTTTCGCCTCGGCTTCCTGCTGCGCCTGCAGCTTCTGCTGACGCAACTGTTCGGCCAGCTGAGCCTGACGCGCCGCTTCCTGCTGCTGGCGTTTCTTTTCCTGCAGCGCGATGTCGGCCTGTTCGTCCGGCACCGGCGGGGTAGGGGCGACCTGCACGGGCGGCGTCGGAACGGGACGCGGAATCGCCGTATCCGGCACTTCGGTCCACAACTCCGCTTCCGCGCCTTCCGGCGTGCTGTTTTGCCACTGGATGCCGTGATACAGAAAAAACCCGAGCAGCGCATGCATCACCAGCGCGAACACAAAGGCTCGCCCTGTGCCGCGTTCACGCGGTGGCTGGAGCGGGTATTCGGAATTCTTGCGGATCATTGCGATTTGACGAGCAAGCCGACGCGTTTGACGCCTTGAGCCTTCAGCTCGGACATCACGTTCATGACGACTTCGTATTTCACGGTCTTGTCGGCGGCGATCACGACGGGCTGATCTGGATGCGATTGTGCGCGGTCGGCGATGAAACCGTGCAGGTCGGCCTTCGTCATGTCTTCCTGCTGCTGCGCGCCGGAATCGTCCTTGTACTTGACGTTCATGTTGCCGTCCGCGCGGATGTTCACGATCACGGGCGGCGTTTGCTGTTGCGGCGCGGCGCCGCCGACGGTGGGCAGATTGACGATCGACGGAGCGACGAGCGGCGCGGTGACCATGAAGATCACGAGCAGCACGAGCATCACGTCGATGTACGGCACGACGTTGATGTCGGCCATCGCGCGGCGTTGCCGGCTGCCGCGCATGCTGGAGGAACGAGAGCCTGCCATCGTGAACCCCTTACTGTGCCTGGCGCTGCAGGATGTTCGAGAACTCTTCGATGAAGGTCTCGAAGCGGATCGCCAGACGGTCGATGTCGTGCGCGTAGCGGTTGTACGCGACCACGGCCGGAATCGCGGCGAAGAGGCCGATCGCGGTGGCCGTCAGCGCTTCGGCGATGCCGGGCGCGACGTTCGCGAGCGTAGCCTGCTGAACGTTGGCGAGACCGCGGAACGCATTCATGATCCCCCACACCGTGCCGAACAGACCGATATACGGGCTGACCGAGCCGACCGACGCGAGAAACGCGAGGTTGGCCTCGAGCACGTCCATTTCACGCTGGAACGCGGCGCGCATCGCGCGGCGCGCGCCGTCGAGAATCGCGCCCGGATCGTTCAGGCGTTTTTCCTTGCCTTTCAGAAATTCGCGCATGCCGGATTCGAAAATGCGTTCCAGCGCGCCGATCGTGTGACGGTTGTTGGCGGCGCTTTGATAAAGCGCCTGCAGGTCGCCGCCCGACCAGAAATCGCGTTCGAAGCGTTCAGTCTGCGCGCGCGCCCGGCGGATCGCAAACCACTTGCGGAAGATGAAGGTCCACGACAACAGCGACAGCAACAGCAGCAGCGCCATCACGGCCTGCGCCAGCAGGCTCGCATTGAGTACGAGTGAAACGATCGACAGATCTTGTGTAGTGTTCATAAAGGTTCGTTTTAACGTCCCGGGAGGGGGCGTCCGGCTGCAAGGTCACTCGAAGCTTTCCGTGGGCAAAACGGAAGCATCGGCAAGTTGCAAGCCGAACCATGCTTTGTGTTGCTTGATCGGTATGAGTTCACTGGCCCCGTAACAACGGAGTTCAGTCGTTGTCCGTTGACATGCGGCCGCCGCTCACGCCCGGCCCACGGCGCAAAGCGGCCAGAACCGGCGCGGGAATCGCGGCCGGCCGCAGCACCTTGCGATCGACGCAACCGACCCGGATCGAACCGGTAGCAAGCAGCGTGCCGTCGCGCCAGGCTTCCTGAACGAAATCGACCGAGGCCCGGCCGATCCGCTCGATCCGGCTCACCACGTTGATCACGTCGTCGAGCCGCGCCGGCGCGCGATAGTCGACCGCCGTGCTGCGGACGATAAAAATTGCACCGGTTTCCTCAGCGAGGCGATTCTGGTCGACGCCGCACGCGCGCAGCCATTCGGTGCGGGCCCGTTCGAAAAACTTCAGGTAATTCGCGTAAAACACGATACCGCCGGCGTCGGTGTCTTCGTAGTACACACGGATGGGCCATGTGTAGCCGATTTCCGCGCCGGGCTGGCTGGTCGACATATTCATGCGGCGCATTTTACCGGAACGCATAACCCGAGGTCTGTTTCAAAGTGTGCGCCCCGCCCGGCAAGCCTCAGCCGCGATGCACGCTCAAAGCCGAGAACGATTGCGCGACCGGCATCAGTTCGATCGTGTTGATGTTGACGTGGGCCGGCCGCGTCGCGATCCAGTAGATCGAATCGGCGATGTCTTCGGGCGTCAGCGGCTGGACGTTTTCGTACATCTTCGCGGCCTTGTCGTCGTCGCCGCGGAAACGCACGTTCGAAAATTCGGTGCCGCCGCACAGACCGGGTTCGATGTCGGTCACGCGCAATGCGGTGCCGGCGAGATCCGCGCGCAGGTTCAGGCTGAACTGACGCACGAAGGCCTTGGTGGCGCCGTACACGTTGCCGCCTGCGTATGGCCAGTTGCCGGCCGCCGAACCGAGATTGAAGACGTGGCCGCGATTGCGCTCCACCATGCCGGGCAGCAGCGCGTGCGTGACCTGCACGAGACCCGTGCAATTGGTCTCGATCATGGTGTGCCATGCGTCAAGGCTGGCTTTCTGCGCCGGCTCGACGCCGAGCGCCAGGCCGGCGTTGTTGACCAGCACGTCGATCGCGGCGAATTCGGCCGGCAACGAGCCTGGTACGGCTTCGACGGCGGCGCGGTCGCGCACGTCGAGTTCGTAGGGCAGGAGAGCGTCGCCGAGTTCGTCGGCCAGCTCCTGCAGGCGGTCCTTGCGGCGCGCGGTGGCGACGACCCGATGGCCGCCCTTGACGAAAGCGCGAGCGATGGCGGCGCCGAATCCCGCGGATGCTCCGGTGACGAAGACGATCATTTCAGTTCCCTGGTCGGTTAACGAGAAAGGCACCAAGCCTACTTGCAATGCGGCGCTGCGGCAAGGATGCACCAGCCGTATGAAGGGCTCCGGCAGGGACGCGCAGCGGGCCTGCGGCGCATCCTCGCCGGACGACTGAAAGCCGTGTCCGGCGGGCATCGCGCCAGGCCCGGGAACGCGCATGGACGCGAGATCGAGCCGGTTGCCTATTCGATCCTCTTCCAATAAACTAACGCGCTCATCCCTGCGTGACTGGCGATAGAACCGGTTCAAGCAACCGGATTCAAGGTGGAGCAACCCACCGTGAAGCGCGGGGTGCCGTTTTGCCGTTCGCCTGGGCAGCTGTGATCCGCGCGCTTTGATCTGCGCTGACGGTGGCTGTCCTGCCTCGCGTGTGCGGCGACTCTTCATTCGCCACGTCAGGGCTGGCCCAGCCGCCAGCAGCGCTGCGTACCCTCTACGCAAGATTCGGCGCACGATCCGGTCAACCTGAACACATTCAACGGAATCCGTATGTTTGACAGAGCCCAAAGCACCATCGCCAACGTCGATCCTGAACTCTGGAAAGTGATCGAGCAGGAAAACCGCCGTCAGGAAGAGCATATCGAACTGATCGCGTCGGAAAACTACACGAGCCCGGCCGTGATGGCCGCCCAAGGCTCGCAACTCACCAATAAATACGCCGAAGGCTATCCGGGCAAGCGCTATTACGGCGGCTGCGAGTACGTGGACGTCGCGGAGCAGCTCGCGATCGACCGCGTGAAGGAACTGTTCGGCGCCGAAGCGGCCAACGTGCAGCCGAACTCCGGTTCGCAGGCAAACCAGGGCGTGTTTTTCGCCATGCTCAAGCCGGGCGACACGATCATGGGCATGAGCCTCGCACATGGCGGCCACCTGACGCACGGTTCGCCGGTCAACATGTCGGGCAAGTGGTTCAACGTGGTGAGCTACGGGCTGAACGAAGCGGAAGACATCGACTACGACGCCGCCGAGAAGCTCGCGCAGGAACACAAGCCGAAGCTGATCGTCGCTGGCGCGTCGGCATTCGCGCTGCGCATCGACTTCGAACGCCTGTCGAAGATCGCCAAGTCGGTCGGCGCGTACTTTATGGTCGACATGGCGCACTACGCCGGTCTGGTTGCCGCGGGCGTGTACCCGAACCCGGTGCCGTTCGCCGATTTCGTCACCACCACCACGCACAAGAGCCTGCGCGGCCCGCGCGGCGGTGTGATCCTGATGAAGGCCGAGTTCGAGAAGCAGATCAACTCGGCGATCTTCCCGGGCATTCAGGGTGGTCCGCTGATGCACGTGATCGCCGGCAAGGCCGTTGCGTTCAAGGAAGCGCTGTCGCCGGAGTTCAAAGTTTATCAGCAGCAGGTGGTCGAGAACGCGCGCGTGCTGGCCGAGACGCTGGTCAAGCGTGGTCTGCGGATCGTGTCGGGTCGTACCGAAAGCCACGTGATGCTGGTCGATCTGCGTGCGAAGAAAATCACCGGCAAGGCTGCTGAAGCCGCGCTGGGCGCCGCGCACATCACCGTCAACAAGAACGCGATCCCGAACGATCCGGAAAAGCCGTTCGTGACGAGCGGCGTGCGTCTCGGTTCGCCGGCCATGACCACGCGCGGCTTTGGCGTCAAGGAAGCGGAACAGGTGGGTAACCTGATCGCCGACGTGCTGGACAACCCGGAAGACGCGGCCACGATCGAACGTGTGCGCGGCCAGGTCGCCGAGCTGACCCAGCGTTTCCCGGTTTACCGCTAAGCCGCCATGCACTGCCCTTTTTGCCGTCACGCCGATACGCAGGTTGTCGACTCGCGCGTATCCGAAGACGGCGCGACGATTCGCCGGCGCCGTCGCTGCCCGGCCTGCGACAAACGTTTTACGACGTATGAGCGGGTCGAGCTGGCGTTGCCGTCGGTCGTCAAGAAGGATGGCAGTCGCACCGAATTCGATCGCCGCAAGATCGTCGCGAGCATGCAACTGGCGCTGCGCAAGCGCCCGGTTGCGGCGGACGCGATCGACGCGGCGGTCGCCCGCATCGAGTATCAACTGCTCGGTAGCGGTGAGCGCGAGGTGCGTAGCGAGCGTCTCGGCGAACTCGTCATGAACGAGTTGCGCGCGCTCGATACGATTGCCTACGTTCGTTTTGCCTCTGTTTATCGGCGCTTTGAAGACGTCTCCGAGTTCGAAGACGTGATCGAAGAGTTTCGCCGCGCGTCTTCTCCTCCCAAGCCTACCCGTAAGCGCTGATTTCAGGCGCGCATCGCGCCGCGTTCCGGTTTCAGTCTCTCTCAGCGTTGTTTCGCGCATCGTTAGCTCCCGCTTCGTAGTGGATCGGTCGCGTGCATTGTTGCGCGCCATGGCGTCCTAAAACCACCTGGCCATTCGGCCGATTGTTGACCCGTTCGCGAACCGCTAGATTGGCGGCATTCTTTGCAACGATCAGGATTCCGGATGAACCAATATGCTGTCCGTAGGCCGACGTGCGCGGGGGTGACGCTCGTCGAAACGCTGGCGGTGATTGCCCTGCTGGCGGTAGTCGCAACGCTGACGGTGCCGTCGTTCCTCGCGTGGCACGTGCGGGATCAGGTGGATGCGCGAGCGAAGGCGCTGGCGTCGACGCTCGCGTATGCGCGCAGCGAGGCATTGCGCCGAGGTATGCGCGTAACCGTTTGCCGGATCGATGCGGCGCGCCGCTGCCTTGCCGCCGGTCAGCCGTGCGCGAATGGTGTCGTCGACTGGTCCTGCGGCTGGGCGGTCATGGCGGAGCGAAGCGGCACGTTTTCGCTGCTGCGTGCGCATCCGCCACTCAGCGCGGTGAGCATCGGCGGTACACAGACGAATCTGACGTTCACGCCGCCGGCAGGGCAATTGATCGGCACGTTCCGCAGCTTCGATATCGCGCCGCGCACGCCGACGAGTGCAATGCAGGGCAACGCATGGCATCGGTGTATCCATATTGCCGCGGGCGGTCGCGTGCGCGTCGTGGAGAACGCTTGCGGAGCCGTGTCATGAGAAAGAACTTACGCAGGTTCCGGATGCGTCGCCGAGATGTCGCGCGTCGTGGTAGCTCGCTGATTGAAGTGATGCTGGCCGTGGGGGTGATGGGAGTGACCGCGTTGGGATTGATTGCCGGCCAGTTATGGACTGCGCGGGAAGCCCGCGCCATGTCGATGCGCGAGCAGGCGGCGTGGATCGCGGATTCTGTTGCGGAGGCCATGGTCAATCCGTCCGCCGGAGACGCCGCGCTCAGGCAATGGAGTTCGCGAGCGGCAGCGCTTTTACCGCACGGGAAGGTGTCGGTGGATACGAACGGCGGTGCGTTCGCCGCGCGCGTGACGTGGGCATCCGTGCGCAACTCGCCGCCTTCCGACAACATCATCGACAAGCCCGAGTCTTGTGGCGCAGTCGACGCACCGGCCGGCTTCTCGTGCGTCGCGTTGGCGTTCGCGAAATGAGGCGGCGGCTATTTCTCGCGCCGGGCCACACGCTGCTGGAGTTCGTGATCGCGGTTGCGCTGGGGCTGCTGGTCACGGCTGCTGCCGTTTCGCTTTACACGGCACAGCGCACCGCGTTCGATCAGGCCAGCGACGCAACGCGGATTCGCGAAGCCGGTTTGACCGCGCTGACGCTGATCGGTCAGCAACTGCAGATGGCTGGATTCGTGCCGGCGGACGTCGTGCGTTACGACGCGCCCGCGCCATTGTTCGGCTGTTCAGGCGGGCGGCCGACAGGTGCCGATGTCAGCCCGGGTTGCGAGTCGCTGCCGAGCCGCTCGGATGGTGTTCTGATTCGCTACGTGGGCGACAACATATCGACATGGGCATCCACGGCAGGGCAGGTCACCGACTGTCTCGGTCAAGCCGTGACGACCAGCCATGCCGCGCTCGGCGACCGTGGCGTACCGGTCGTGAACCGCTATTTCGCGCGGGTCAGTACCTCCACCGGAGAGCCGGAGCTCTATTGCGAGGGCAACGGCAAGGCGGGATCGGCACAGCCGCTGGTCGAGGGTGTCGAACGTGTGCGGCTCAGGTACTGGCTGGCGGATCGCGCGGACGCGATCGAGGCATCGGCGGTGACGGCGGGTCAATGGAGCAGCGTCGTCGCGGTGGATCTTTGCGTGCTGGTGCGGGGCGCGGCGCGTGCGCAGCATGGGCGATACGTCGATTGCGACGGCGTCAGCGCTCTCGTTCCCGATGGCCGCGCGCGGCAGGCCTTCTGGCGGCGAGTGGCGATACGCAATTCGGTGTCGGGGGTGTCGCTGTGATCGCGCGTCGAACGGGGGCAAGCGTGGGCCTTACCGCCGCAGACGCGGTGAGTCGCCATGCCAGGCGAGGTGAACGGTGTTGCGAGCGCTGGTGTTTTATCAGTGGGCCGCATGATGGGCGGAAGCGCTTTCGCTGGAAGCATCGCGGCACAGTCCTTCCCATCGTGTTGCTGATTGCCGCGCTGATGCTGGCGACATCCGCGGCATGGTTCGAAAGCTCGCTCGCCGCAGCGCGTGGCGCTGGCAACGTTCGTGACTATCTGCAAGCGTTTCACGCTGCGGATTCGGCGCTGACGTCATGTGCGCGCGCAGTCGTTGCGACGGCCGCAGTCGAAGACGCAGATTCACATGACGGTGTAATCGGTGCAGGTTCGACACCCGCAACACCCGCAACACCCGCAGAACCAACGCAATGGAAACTTCAGACCGCGTTCGAAGCCGCCGCCATCACACCCGTTTCGCAATGGCCCGGTTCGCTGCGTCCACCGCAGTGTCTGATCGAAGCATGGCGCCTGGCCACCCGCCCGGATGCGCGTGCATATCTCGTGACGGCGCGAGGATTTGGGCGAAACAACGACGCACAGGTCTGGTTGCAAACGGAGCTTGTGTTCGACAACCAAAAAATCGAGCGTCACTGGCGACGTATCGTCGCGAGGCCGTTTTGAAGGGAGGGATATGACACGTACGCGTCGATCCGCATTCACGTTGCTGGAACTGGTGATCGTGCTGGCGATTGCCGCTACGCTGGCCTCGTTCGCCGTGCCGTCTTACCGCAATCACATTGCCCGCACGCATCGAATCGATGCCGCATCGGCGCTATTCCGGGCGGCGCAATTTGTCGAAGGCGTGACGAGCGGCGAGGTATCGAGCCTGCCAGCTGGGATGGATCAGGCACCGCAGTCCGGCACGCCGGTCTACCGCCTGCGCATGCTCGCGGCGAACGATACCAACGGCGGCTATTCTCTGGAAGCCACCCCGGTCGATTCCGGACCGATGTACGACGATCGCTGCGGCATCTTCACGCTGGACGCGACGGGACAGCGAGGCAATAGAAGCGGGAGTGGTGGCGGCAGCGAACCAACGCCGCCCATAGGCGAATGCTGGAACACAAGCTAAAGCATCGCTGGAACTTGGAACGTCAGCAGAGACGAGAGGAACGGGGGGAGGCAGGGAAAACGGCAACACAAATTCCGTCAATTCGAATTAACGTTCTGCTCATCGCCTGCATTCGAATTAGCCGCCGAATCCCGCTTCATCTGCTGCCAGATTCGAAACGCTTCCCACCCGGCGAGGGCAAGGCTGCCCCACTTGAGCGCAGGTTTTGCACCGGCAGCGATCGTCGCGCGCAATGGCTTCGCGAGGACCATCGAAGCGATGGAACTGATCAGCGGGTATTCCTTGAGCAGCGCGCCGATGGTCCCCGCGTTCAGCATGCCGCCCTTCGCACCGCGCCCGACGCGCATGCCGCCAAAACCCGGCACAAGAAATTTGAGCCAGCTGAAGTGTGTGACCGCTTGCCGCAGTTCGATGGTCGCCTGAGCGAGTTCCATCCGCTCGACGTCCGCGCGCACCAGCAGCAATTCCTTGCGCAATGCCCGCAAATGCGGCGCGCTCAGATCTTTCGCGTGATGGCGCTTGTTACGGAAAGCGGTATCGGAGTGGATCTGGCTCATGGCGTGTCGGGGTGCGTTGGGCGTTGAGCGCGTCGAAGACGGCTGTGACGGTGGGTGACGGGATCGGCGAACTCGAGTGTCACGGTTTGCGAAACACGTCGCGGTCCTTTTCGAATTCGGCGATGGTCGCTTCGAACACCATGGGCGCATTGCGCAAACCGCTGCGCGCTTTCAGCGCACAGGCGAGGCCCGCAATCGCATAGACGGCGGTAATGCCGGCGAGCGCCTGCCAACGGTAGGTGTCCCAGAACGCGATCGCGATCAACGCCGTCAGCGCGATCAGCGCCATGGTGGCGAGCATCATGGCGGCGAGGCCGAGAAACAGCACGGCGAGCAGACGGTCTTTTTCCTCGGCGAGTTCAATGCCGATCAGTTCCAGCCGCGTCTGCAGGATGGCAAACACGGAGCCGAAAATGCGGCGCAACGGGCTATGTTCTCCGCGCTGCGATTGTGTTTCGATCGTCATGGCTGTGGGCGTTGCGCGTGATGACTTCCCCGGCGCGCGTGCGGGCTGGCGGAAGCCGACCGGCCGGACTTGCGCCGGTCAATTCGAATCGCCGGCGCGCCGAATCGGGCATGCACGTGACATGCTTCGATCCGATGCGACGCCAGCCTGATGCTTACGTAATACCCGCTTACTTGCGGTTGATCAGCAAGCCCAGCAGCACGCCCGCGCCCGCGGCGATGCCGATGGATGCCCACGGATGCTCATGCACGTAGTCGTCGGTAGCGCGAGCGGCCTTCTTGCCTTTCTCGACCACCACGACCTGCACGTCAGCCGCTTTTTCCTTGGCCTGCTTCAGGCGCGTGAGCGCCGTTTCACGCAGTTCCGAAGCGCGCTCGCCCGTGGCGCTCGCGGCCTGTTTCAGCAGATCTTCAGCGTCCGCGAGGACGGTTTTGATATCCGACATCAATCTCTCCTTGTTGACTTCCGACATTGACAGCTCCCCTTCGTCTCACGCCACGCGTGAATCGTAACCAAAGAAACGGTCGCTGGCGAGCGCAGTGCCCGGTACGTTCGAAGCGAACGCACGAACCGTTCCCGGCTGAGGCGAAGCCATGAAAACGCTACCACCCGCAAGACATGCAGGAAAGTTTGCCTACGATGGAGTTGATCTGTCCCGCAAAGTTTCCACTAAAACGGTGAAAATTACAAAAACGCATAAAGTAGTGACGCGATGTTTGTTCGCCGAGCACGTCGCGTCCCGTATGCTTTAAATTTGCGGGGTCGCGGGCATGAGCTCGCGCGGACTGTCCGAACCGAACATCGAAACCGAACACCTAAAGGAGATGCATCATGAGTCTACGTCTTGGCGATATCGCACCGGATTTCGAGCAGGAGTCGAGTGTAGGTCGCATCAAGTTCCACGACTGGCTGGGCGATAGCTGGGGCGTGCTGTTCTCGCACCCGGCGGACTTCACGCCGGTCTGCACGACCGAACTCGGACTCACCGCCAAGCTGGCCGACGAATTCGACAAGCGCAACGTGAAGACCATCGCGTTGTCGGTCGACAGCGCCGAGTCGCACAAGGAATGGATCAAGGACATCAACGAGACGCAGGCCGCCAACGTCGGCTTTCCGATTCTCGCCGACGGCGATCGCAAAGTCGCCGAACTGTACGACATGATTCATCCGAACGCGAATGAGACGCTGACGGTGCGCTCGCTGTTCGTGATCGACCCGAAGAAGAAGGTGCGGCTGATCATCACGTATCCGGCGAGTACGGGCCGTAACTTCGACGAAGTGCTGCGCGTGATCGACTCGCTGCAGCTCACCGACAACCATTCGGTGGCGACGCCGGGCAACTGGAAGCAGGGTGATGACGTGGTGATCGTTCCGTCGCTGAAGGACGAGGAAGTCATCAAGCAGAAGTTCCCGAAGGGCTACAAGGCACTGCGTCCGTATCTGCGCATGACGCCGCAGCCGAACAAGTAAGCGCGGCATGACGCGGATCGCAAGTCGATCGGGTCAGTCAACGCTTCGCTAGCGCTTTCGAAACCAGGCGCCCAACAACAGAGGGCCGGTTCTCGCAGGAGAACCGGCCCTCTGTTTTATTCAAAGCCGTTGCAATTCAAAGCCGCCGCGGATCAGAACCCGCGCCTCAAAAGAACGCCTGAATCCCCGTCTGCGCGCGCCCCAGAATCAGCGCGTGAATATCGTGCGTGCCTTCATAGGTATTCACCACTTCCAGATTCACCAGATGCCGCGCGATGCCGAATTCGTCCGAAATGCCGTTGCCACCCAGCATGTCGCGCGCGAGCCGCGCGATGTCCAGCGCCTTGCCGCACGAATTGCGCTTCATGATCGACGTGATCTCGACCGCCGCGGTGCCTTCGTCCTTCATGCGGCCAAGACGCAGCACGCCTTGCAGGCCGAGCGTGATTTCCGTTTGCATGTCGGCAAGCTTCTTTTGAATCAGCTGGTTGGCGGCAAGCGGCCGGCCGAACTGCTTGCGATCGAGCACATACTGACGCGCCGTGTGCCAGCACGCTTCGGCCGCGCCGAGCGCGCCCCACGCAATGCCGTAGCGCGCTGAATTCAGGCAGGTGAACGGACCGCGCAGCCCGCTGACTTCAGGGAAGCGGTTTTCTTCCGGCACGAACACTTCGTCCATCACGACTTCGCCGGTGATCGACGCGCGCAAGCCGACCTTGCTGTGAATGGTCGGCGCCGACAACCCCTTCCAGCCTTTTTCGAGGATAAAGCCGCGAATCGCGTCCTTGCCGTTTTCCTCGAGCTTCGCCCACACGACGAACACGTCGGCGATCGGCGAATTGGTGATCCACATTTTTGCGCCCGACAGCGAGTAGCCGCCGTCGACCTTCTTCGCGCGCGTCACCATGCTGCCCGGGTCCGAACCGTGGTTCGGTTCGGTCAGGCCGAAGCAGCCGATCCACTCGCCGCTCGCGAGCTTCGGCAGGTATTTGCGTTTCTGCGCCTCGGAGCCGAATGCGTGGATCGGCACCATCACCAGCGACGACTGCACGGACATCATCGAGCGGTAACCGGAATCGACGCGCTCGACCTCGCGCGCAATCAGCCCATAGGCGACGTAGTTCAGGCCAGGACCGCCGTACTCCTCCGGAATGGTCGGGCCGAGCAGCCCGAGTTCGCCCATTTCGCGAAAGATCTCGATGTCGGTCTTCTCATGGCGGAAAGCTTCGAGCACGCGCGGCTGCAGCTTGTCCTGCGCGTAGGCCGCGGCGGCGTCGCGCACCATGCGCTCGTCTTCGGTGAGCTGCTGATCGAGCAACAGCGGATCTTCCCAGTGAAACTGCGCGGCCTCGGCCATGATCTATCTCCTGATTCCTGACTTCATGCTGGACTGAAACGGGGTTATGCTTGACTTGAGTTCCGCTATGCGAAACAATGTTTTGCAAATCACGATCGAGTGTATCACCCCATGGCGCCTCAATCTACTCCGGCTGACCCGCTCGACGAGCGCAAATTCGTCGTCGCCCTGGCGCGCGGGCTGGATCTGCTGCGCGCGTTCAAACCGGGTGAAACCATGCTGGGCAATCGCGATTTCGTCGAACGCACGGGTTTGCCGAAGGCGACGGTCAACCGTCTCGCCTACACGTTGACGGTGCTCGGCTATCTGCGGCTCGACGAAACGCTGGGTAAGTACGCGCTGGATGCCGGCGTGCTGTCGCTCGGTTTCGCGCTGCTGTCGGGCACCGACACACTGGAGCTCGCGCGGCCGCACATGCGCACTTTCGCGCGCGAGGTCGGCGCGGCGGTGTCGCTCGGTTGCCGCGATGGGCTCGACATGATCTATCTGGAGACGATCCGCAGTGAAACCGCGCTGACGCTCGGCCTCGCCTCGGGCTCGAAACTCTCGATGCTGACGAGTTCGATGGGCCGCGCGTATCTCGCGGTGCAGCCCGTCGACGTGCGCGCCGCGTTGCTGGCCGAACTCACGAAAGCGGCCGGCCCCGAGGAAGGTGCGGCGCTCGCCGCCGATGCCGAAAAGGAAATCGCCGCCTTCGCCGACGAGCGCTGCTGCTATTCGTTTCGCGCGTGGCACGACGACGTGAACGCGGTCGCGGTGCCGTTTCGCGAGCCGCGCGAGGGCCGCTGGCTCGTGCTGAGTTGCAGCGGGCCGGCGTCGTCGATGGGAGAAGAGGTGTTTCGCGAGAGCGTGGGGCCGCGATTGAAGGCACTCGCGCGGCGTCTGGGCGATACGGGCTGAAGCGCCGCCGTCATCAGCGCAGTTCCAACCGCAGCGCCAGCCTCAAACCGCGCGATCGTGATAATGCGCGTTGAACAACGGCCCTTGCACGAAGCGCACGTCGTATTGCTGAAGCGCGACGAACTGCGCTTCGTCCATCACACGATTGAAGATCAACGGTATCCGCAGCCGGCTCGCATACCCGACCAGCGGCTTCACCGTCGCGTCGCGCAACGCGATGCCCGCATCCATCTTGATGAAGTCGAGCCGCGCGGTTTCCGACACCGACAGAATCTGCCCCGCGTTCGACAGATTGCCCGCCACCTTGAACCCGTAGCGCTGATAGCTGGTGGTCAGGTAGCCGAGAAAGGTCTTATGGGCGACGGCGGCCGCCGGCAATTCGATCACCACCCGCGCCGGGTTCAATCCGAACGACACCAGCACCGTCGAAAAATGCCGTCCATGGTCGTACTTCACGCTCTTCAGTAGCCGTTCGTGCACGCGCAGGAACAGCAGACCGTGCCGCTGCGCGCCGAAAAAGTTGATCGCATGCAGCGCCCGTGACATGCGGTCGAGCGCGACCAGTTTCTGGTCGTCGGCGATGCGGTCGAACGGATCGAACACTTCGAAAGGCGGCGCGTCCAGACGTCGCGTGACCGCCTGAAAGCCCAGTTCGTCGCCGAAACGATCGACGCTTTCCACGCTGGACGTGAGCGATTGCGCGAGCGAATGCACGCTGATGTCGAAGATCGGTTCGTACGCGCTTGCGAGTTCGACGCCATCGAAACGGGCCAGCGCGATGTCGCTCTGCTCGCCGTGTCCCATCGCCAGATATTCGCCGAGAAAGGGATGGTCGGTGGCGCGGGCAATCAGGTTGGGGATGGTCGGCGGAATCATGTAGGCGCAATGGATGGCAAAAGAGGCGCGCTCGGCGCCAGGCAACGCGACGCGTTGCCGCATCCATCGATGGTAGCAGTCCATACACCGGTCACATGGACAAATTGCTCATAACGTTATCCGCCGAACGCTTGTGCCATCGGCCTCGCCGCCGGTTTCGGGCGAGTTTTCAGGGTATACGTTAATTTCACCATGCGTAATTCGTTTTACTATACGTAAATTGCGGCGTGACCGACGATGGCGATCGCCATTCGCCCGTTAAACAATCCAGTCAAGGATGAGGGGAGACCCCATGAACACCCAAGCGGCCCGGAACGGCGCCAACGTCATCGAAGTCGAGCGCGTGCTAGGCGAAACGCACCAGCCGGCATTCCAGTGGATGCTGCTCGTGCTGTGCGGCCTGTGCCTCGTGATCGACGGCTTCGACGCGCAGGCGATGGGCTACGTCGCGCCGAGCGTGATCGGCGAATGGCACGTGTCGAAAGCGGCGCTCGGGCCGGTGTTCAGCGCCAGTCTGTTCGGCATGCTGCTGGGCGCGCTGGGTTTGTCGGTGCTGGCGGACCGGATCGGCCGTCGGCCGGTGCTGATCGGCGCGACCTTCTTCTTCGCGCTGTCCATGCTCGCGACGCCGTTCGTCTCGACGATTCCGGCGCTGATCGCGCTGCGTTTCATCACCGGTCTCGGCCTCGGCTGCATCATGCCGAACGCGATGGCGCTGGTCGGCGAGTTCTCGACGCCCGCGCATCGCGTCAAGCGGATGATGCTGGTGTCGTGCGGTTTCACGCTCGGCGCGGCGCTCGGCGGCTTCATCAGCGCCGCGCTGATTCCGGCGTACGGCTGGCGCGCGGTGTTCTGGGTCGGCGGCGCGGTGCCGCTGCTGCTCGGGTTCGCGATGCTCGCGGCCTTGCCGGAGTCGCTGCAGTTTCTGGTTCTCAAGGGGCGCAGCGAACGCGCGCTGCGCTGGCTCGCGAAGTTCGATCCGTCGCTGCCGATCGATGCGAACACCCGCGTCGTCGTGCGCGAAAAAGGCAATGGCGGCGCGCCAGTCGCCGAACTGTTCCGCGCGGGCCGCACGCCGGTCACGCTGATTCTGTGGGCGATCAGCTTCATGAATCTGATCGATCTGTACTTCCTGTCCAACTGGCTGCCCACGGTGATGCGCGACGCCGGCTATTCGCCGTCCACGGCGGTGATCGTCGGTACGGTGCTGCAGACCGGCGGCGTGGTCGGCACGCTGCTGCTCGGCTGGTTTATCGAACGGTTCGGCTTCGTGCGCGTGCTGTTCGTGTGCTTCGCCGGCGCCGCGCTGTCGGTCGGCACCATCGGCACGGTCGCGCATGCGTTGCCGTGGCTGCTGATCGCGGTGTTCGCCGGCGGCTTCTGCGTGGTCGGCGGACAGCCGGCGGTCAACGCGCTGGCCGGTCACTTCTACCCCACCTCATTGCGTTCGACGGGTATCGGCTGGAGCCTCGGCATCGGCCGGATCGGTTCGGTGATCGGACCGCTGATCGGCGGACAATTGATCGCGCTGAACTGGTCGAACGCGTCGCTGTTTCACGCCGCCGCCGTACCGGTGCTGTGCTCGGCGCTGCTGGTGATCGCGCTCGCCGCGGCCACGCGTCAGCGCGCCCGGCCGTCCGAAACCCAGGCCGCATGAGATGACACGATCGAGTATCAACGGAGAACCTTGCATGGATACCGCAACACGTCAGCCGAACACCGCCTGCTCGCGGCTCGAGATCGAGCCGGGTTATCAGTCGGGTTTCGGCAATGAATTCGCGACCGAGGCGCTGCCGGGCGCGCTACCCGAAGGCCGCAATTCGCCGCAGCGCGCGGCCTACGGCCTGTACGCGGAACAGATCTCGGGCACCGCGTTCACCGCGCCGCGCGGCCACAATCGCCGCTCGTGGGTGTATCGCATCCGGCCGGCGGCGGTGCACAAGCCGTTCACGTCGCTGCCCACGACACGGCTGGTCGCCAACTTCGCGGACGTGCCGCCGACGCCGCCGAACCAGTTGCGCTGGGACCCGCTGCCGATGCCGGCCGATCCGACCGACTTCGTCGACGGCTGGGTGACGATGGCGGGCAACGGCGCGGCCGAATCGATGAGCGGTTGCGCGATCCACCTGTACGCGGCCAATCGTTCGATGCAGGATCGCTTCTTCTACAGCGCGGACGGTGAACTGCTGATCGTGCCGCAGGAAGGGCGCCTGCAGATCGCGACGGAAATGGGCCGGCTCGACATCGGACCGTTCGAGATCGCGGTGATTCCGCGCGGCGTGCGCTTCTCGGTGGCGCTGCCGGATGGCGCGGCGCGCGGCTACATCTGCGAGAACTTCGGCGCGCTGCTGCGCCTGCCGGATCTCGGGCCGATCGGCTCGAACGGTCTCGCGAATCCGCGTGACTTCCTCACCCCGCACGCGGCCTATGAAGACCGCGAAGGCGACTTCGAACTCGTCGCCAAGCTGAACGGCAATCTGTGGCGCGCGGACATCGGCCATTCGCCGCTCGACGTGGTGGCCTGGCACGGCAATTACGCGCCGTACAAGTACGACCTGCGCCGCTTCAACACGATCGGCTCGATCAGCTTCGATCATCCGGACCCGTCGATCTTCCTGGTGCTGCAATCGCAAAGCGACACGCCGGGCGTCGACTCGATCGACTTCGTGATCTTCCCGCCGCGCTGGCTCGCCGCGGAAGATACGTTCCGTCCGCCCTGGTTCCACCGCAACGTCGCGAGCGAATTCATGGGCCTCGTGCACGGCGTGTACGACGCCAAGGCCGAGGGTTTCCTGCCGGGCGGCGCGAGTCTGCACAACTGCATGTCGGGCCACGGGCCGGACGCGGATACCTTCGAGAAAGCCTCGCATGGCGATACGTCGACGCCGAAGAAAGTCGGCGACACGATGGCCTTCATGTTCGAGACGCGCACGCTGATCAAGCCGACCCGTTTCGCGCTGGAGACCGCGCAATTGCAGGCGCATTACTACGAGTGCTGGCAAGGCCTCGCGAAACATTTCAACCCGGAGCAACGATGAGCGCATTGAGCGATCTTCAGGCGACGCTCGATCCGTCGCGTAAAAGCTGGGTCGAATCGGCGAACGATTCGAGCAGCGATTTTTCGATCCAGAACCTGCCGTTCGGTGTGTTCAGCCTTCGGCAGGATGGCCCGGACGGCGCGCGTCGCGTGGGCGTGGCGATCGGCGATGCGATCGTCGATCTGGCGGTCCTGCGGAATGCCGGTTTGCTGAACGTGCCGCAACGCGAGGTGTTCGCGCGCGACACGCTGAACGATTTCATCGCGCTCGGCCGCGACGCGTGGCGCAGTGTGCGCATTCAGTTGAGTCATCTGCTGGCGCGCGACACCGCGACCGTGCGCGACGACGCGGCGCTGCGCGCCAAGGCGCTCGTCCGTCAGGCCGACGCGCATCTGCATCTGCCGGTGCAGATTCCGGGTTACACCGATTTTTACTCGTCGAAGGAGCACGCGACCAACGTCGGCTCGATGTTCCGCGATCCGAAGAATGCGCTGCTGCCGAACTGGTCGGAGATGCCGATCGGTTACAACGGACGCGCGTCGTCGGTGGTGGTGAGCGGTACGCCGGTGCGTCGTCCGAACGGTCAGTTGAAGCTGCCGGATCAGGAGCGCCCGGTGTTCGGCGCGTGCCGCAAGCTCGACATCGAGCTGGAGACGGGTTTCGTGATCGGCGCGGGCAACGCGCTGGGTGAACCGATTGCCTGCGAGGATGCCGAGGCGCACATCTTCGGCATGGTGCTGCTCAACGACTGGAGCGCGCGCGACATTCAGCAATGGGAATACGTGCCGCTCGGGCCGTTCAACGCGAAGACTTTCGCGACGACGATCTCGCCGTGGATCGTCACGCTCGATGCGCTCGAACCGTTCCGCGTCGCGCAGCCGGTGCAGGAGCCGCAGCCGCTCGCGTACCTGCGTCACGACGGCGCGCACGCTTTCGACGTGCAACTGGAAGTGAAGCTGCGTCCGCAGTCGGCGAAGCAGGCGAGCACGATCGCGCGAACCAATTTCAGGCACATGTACTGGACGATGGCGCAGCAACTTGCGCATCACACGGTGTCGGGCTGCAATACGCGGGTCGGCGATTTGATGGGATCGGGCACGATCAGCGGACCGAGCGAAGATTCGTTCGGCAGTCTGCTGGAGTTGACGTGGAACGGGAAGAAGCCGCTGGAATTGCGCGAAGGCGGTACGCGCAGCTTTATCGAGGACGGCGACGAATTGACGCTGACCGGCTGGTGTCAGGGTGACGGGTATCGCGTCGGATTCGGCGATTGCGTGGGCGAGATTTTGCCGGCGCGGGCGTAGTGGCGCCTGGCTTAAGAGCGCGATAGATAGAAAGGCCGACGCAAATTGCGTCGGCCTTTTTCGCATCCGGGTTCTCATGCGGTCGCTCGATCTTGCCGATGCCTAGCGCACGTACCATAGCCCGTGGTCGTACAGAATCGATAGCACCTTATGCGTGTCCCCGGCATCGTGCGCCAACTCGCGTGCCACGCTGAGGCACGCGGCGGCAGTGTTGCCTGGAAGCAGACCGTGAATTCTCGCGAAGCTTTTGCGGGCATCCAACACCTGCTCGTAGCTGACCGTTCTGACCTCGTCGATGAGTCGCCAGCCTAGAAAAGGCGGCGCGACGCCGACTGACATGCCCTCCAGCTTGTGGTCCACGAACACGCCGTGGCGGGAATCGCACCCTTGCGGTTCGACCAGCACGACATTCAGCGCGTAGCCCGCCGATTTCAGTGCCCTGGTAATGCCGACAAGACTTGCCCCCGTGCCGGCACATGCAACAAAAGTCAGTTTCTGGATTCGCGGCCAGGCCTTCAGTTGAGCGACGATTTCCGGGCCGGTTTCGAGCTCATGCGCGGCGACGCTGCCGGAGTTGTGAAACTGATCGGTGTAGAAATAGCTGCGCTCGCATTCCTGCTGATGAGCCAGATGCCACTCGATGACCTCACGTGGTGTTGCGCCGCGTTCGAGCATGTCGAGTCCAATCAGCCGTGCTCCGAATAACTCGAGACAACGGCGCTTGACGCCACTGAATCCCAGTCCCACCGCCAGGTCGACGGGAACACCGTGTGCCTGGCACGCAATCGCCAGTCCAAAACCGAAATTGCCACCGGTTTTTTCGATGACCGTGGTGCGCCCCGGCACGATGTCTCCACACGCTATCGCATTGCGCACGATGAAGCGTGCGGCACGTACTTTGTGACTGCCTCCGGGGTTATCGCATTCGAACTTGAGCAGCAGGCCGGGCTCGATCTCGCGCAGTGGCGTAGGCAGGCCGTTGCCCGAACTTTGCTGGATTGTCGACGGTGGGTGTATTTCCGGCGCGCTGACCGTCATGCCTGCAAAACCTCGTTCGCGGATGATCGCACTTCGCGCAGGCATATCCACGTCATTGCGGCTGCGGCGAGACAAAGCAGCAGACAGAGCAGGTTAGTGGTCTGCCAGCCGATCGAGCTTTGCAGAACGGCGGGAAGAAAGGCGCCCGCAGTCGCGCAGACTGCAATCACGCAATCGTTGATGCCTTGCATCCGGTAGCGCCGGTCGTCGCTCAACGAGCAGGCCAGCAAGGCGCCGCCGCCGACGTAGCCGAAATTCCAGCCGACCCCGAGCATGACCAGGGCCGCTGCTATCGCTCCGATGCCGGAGCCCCATATACCCAGGACAGCGCAGCCCGCGAGCAACAGGTAGCCTGCAAGCAGCGTATTGCGATGACCGATGCGGGAAAGAATCATTCCGGTCGCGAACGACGGCGCGAACATCGCGACGACGTGCGCCTGGATCACCAGCGAACTGGTGTCGAAAGACGCGCAAATGGATTCCATGACCAGCGACGCCTGGACCATCAGCATGTTCATCAGCAGGTAGCTCAACGCGGCGGCGACCACGGCGGCCAACACCGGCGCGCGCGTCGTGACGGTATTTTTCCCGGCAACGCGTGTGCTGGCCGTGGATGCCTGGGCAGGACGCCAGAACGCGATCAGCACGATCGTGGCGAGTCCGAGCAGCACGAACGACGCATAGCACAGCGAGAATGGCGCGAAACCACTCACGTCCTTCAATCCGATCGACAAAAGTGGACCGCTCAGCGCCGCGACAATGCCGCCCGCCACGACCAGCGACACGCCTTTCGGACGCAGTTCGGGCGCGAGCCCGTCGACGGCGGCGAAGCGATAGAAGTTGGCGAACGCCACGTAGGCGCCGAGCAAACCATGCGCGCCGACCAACTCCGTGAAGCTGGTATTGACGACGGCGTGGAAACCGATAAGACCGGCGGCAATCAGGAAGACTGCGCCGAGCAGGAAACCCGCTTTGCGGCCATGCCGCCGCATCAGACTTGCCGCTGGATAGGTGCAGAGGGCGACCGCTGCGAACTGGACGCCGTACGGTACGGTGGCCCAGGCGTTACCGGGCGCCAGTTTGCCGCCGACTAGCGCGGCAATCGTGACGGAAACGACGGCCGCGGTCAGATTGATCGCCTGGCAAAGCGTAAGCAGATAGGTCGTACCCGGCAAGTCGATCGGTGCACGCGATGGCTGCGATGGTTTTTCACTTGCGCCGGTCATGCCCCACCCTCGCGTACCGATGAACTGCGAACGTCGACATGAAACGCGGTGGTGTCGAAACGCGCGTCCGCAAACTGGCAAGACAGTCGTTCCTTGCCAGACCCCATGCTTTTCCGGCGAACGGCGATGAGGCCAATCGGCGCGGTATCGCTGAGATGCGTGCCGCCACAGGGCATGACATGATCTTCGCATTGCCAGTACCGCGCATCGTCGTGATCCGGATGCGCGTAGGTTCGCACGGCGCTTCCTCGCGCGACGAAGTCGTTGGCGATGCGCTCGATGGCTTCGACTTCCGCCAACGAAAACCGGCTGGCCACGCCAAAGTCGAATCGTGCCCCGTCCGGACGGATATGGCAGCCCAGCGTCCACGTCACGGCATCGGGGCGAACTTGGCCCACGCCGAGATAGAGAAGATGCGATGCGGTGTGACTCAGCGACAATTGCGCCCGGCGCAGGGTGTCGATGTTGATCGAAACTTCATCGCCGGGTTTCAGTCGGGCGAGATGCTGTATGTCGGCGGGGTCGATCACGTGCTCCACGACGCCGCCGAGTTGAATGTCCGGAAAATCGGGCAGATTCGCGCGTTGGCCGTACATCTTGCGCGCGTGGACGAAACGGATGACCTGCCCGCCGGCCAGTTCGATCGTGCCGGTGTCCGCCTCCTGGCCGCCGCCCTCCGGATAGGCAATGGTTTGAGCCAGCTCGATATAGTCGCCGCCAATCTTCGTGATGATCGATTTGATCTGACACAAAAAGGAATCCGAATGATATAGGCGAGCGGTGGATCTTGGAAATGGAAGCATGGGTGGGATTAAATGACGTTGTGCGATGGTTCGGAAAGACTGGCGCCGTTCCGGCTCCGAACGATCTGCGTTTCCGAACGCAGCGTGACGATGGAATGGGGGGCGATGTCGTGCGTGATACTGCAGTGCGAGCCGATAAATACGTCGCTGCCGACGCGGATGTCGCCGAAAACGCGTGCGAATGCGCCGATCTGAACGCGATCGCCAATCGTGGGATGGCGCTTGCCGGCCGGGTTGTCGGCAATGCCGGTCGCGCCTAGCGTGACGCCGCCAAGCAGATAGCAGTCGTCGCCGATGAGGCTCGTCTCGCCGATGACCGAACCCCAGCCATGATCGAGAACGAACCGCCGCCCGATCTTGCAGCGTGGATGGATGTCGGCGCCGGAGAGCAGCTTGCCGCGGCTGGCGACGAGCGATGCATAGGTCTTCAGCTCACCCGGGGCCCGTGGGTCGCTGTCTGCCGTCTCGATCAGCGAGTGGGCAAGCCGGTAATGCAGCACGGCTCGGAACGACGTTGAACCATGGAGAATGGCCGTGGCCGAGTCCTGCTGAGCGGGATCCTTGGCGAGAAACGCGGCGAGATCCTCTTGCGCGAGTGTGCATGCGTCGGCGAAACAACGGTGTTCCGTCACCAACGCCGCCACGTCGGGCGGCGTGCATTCCATCAGCGCTGCGCGCATGAGATGAACGAGTACCCGACTCGCCTCTGCCGACGCGGACTCTATTCCAAATGCGCTGCTTTTATCAGTAGACGCAAGTCGGGCCGACGTCGGCGGTGCGAAAAACTCGGAATCACTTAAGAACTCTCTCATACGTTATTGATCTGTATAGGAATACGTATGAATGAGTTTGCCTTAAAAGTAGGTTATTTGGGGTGCGGAAATTTCCCAATTCACACCTCTTGCGAGGTTCAGTCCGCGGCACCCGCGCCACCTGTGTCAGCCTGTCACGCTTTCCGCGACTCGCCGCCGTTCCCACCACACCGCCGCCAGAAACGCGAGCGCCGCGACAAACAGCACGCCCACCATCGCATCGTCGCCGACGCCTTTCATCAGCGCGCCGGCCACCAGCGGCCCGCCGAAGCTCGCCACGCTCCACGCCGCGCCGACCAGCGAACTGGCCGACACCAGCGCGACGCCACGAAAGCGTTCGCCGCAAGCGACCAGCGACAGCGTATAGATCGCGCCCGCCGCCGCGCCGAGCACGTACAGCAACGGCCAGCACAGCCACGGCGACGCCACCGCCCACGGCAGCAACGGCAACAGCAGCGCGACGATCACGCCGCAGCCGATATGCACCCGCTCGCGACCCAGCCGGTCGGCCAGCCAGCCGATCGGAAACTGCATGGTCGTGTCGCCGAGCAGCAAGGCCGACGCGAACAGCACCGCGACTTCGCTGGAGATGCCATGCGACATCGCGAAAAGCGGCAGCAGCGAGAGCGCGATCGTGTCGAACAGCGCGAAGAAGCCGGTGCCGATCACAAGCGCCGGCATTTGCGGCAACACGCGAGCCCAACTGCCGTGCTCCGCGTGTTCGTCGTCGGCGGCGTGCGG
Source organism: Paraburkholderia sp. D15 (assembly GCF_029910215.1). NCBI lineage: Bacteria > Pseudomonadati > Pseudomonadota > Betaproteobacteria > Burkholderiales > Burkholderiaceae > Paraburkholderia > Paraburkholderia sp. D15. The sequence goes on from NZ_CP110395.1 coordinate 741,922, forward strand.
GGTGGTGCGGATCGTCGCGAGCATCGGCAGCGCCAGCAGGAAAATCGCGCCGCAGATCAGGAAGCGCGAATGCGCGAGTCCGGCGATCTGGCTCACCAGCACCGGCCCCGACATCTGGAACAGCGTGAAGTTAGTCGCGTAGATCGCGACGACGCGGCCGCGCGTGGCATCGTCGGCAAGCTGGTTGACCCAGGCTTCGCCGATCGTGAACAGCAGCATCAGCGCCGCGCCGCACAGCACGCGCAGCAGCGCCCAGAGCCACAGGTTCGCGGTGAGTTGCATCAGCGCGGTGGCGAGCGCGACCACCAGCACCGAGCCGACGATCACCTGGCGGCCGCCGAAGCGTGCCGCGACCCAGCCCGCGAACGGCACGACGAAGAGTCCGCCGCCGGCTTGCGCGGCAGTCAGCAGGCCGACCACGTCGGTGCCGTAGCCGGCTTGCGTCAGCGCGAGCGCGGTGAGGGGGAGGGTGGCGCCGCTGCCGAGTCCGACCACGGCGACGCTAAGAATGAGGGCGAGGAAATCGCGAGTGAAGATGACTTTCATCGGCCGTGATGCTACTACGGGCGAACCGCACGCGCATCGTTCGACGACGCGCGTGCGCGGCGTGGCCTTATCCCGCGGCCACCATCCGCTGCGCGCGGCGCTCGATCGACACCGACCACAACGTCAGCACCAGCGCGCCGATCGAGGTCGCCACGCCGACCCACGGCAGCGTGGTCAGCGGCGCGCCCGCGCCGATCGCCATGCCGCCGAGCCACGCGCCGGTCGCGTTGCCGAGGTTGAACGCGCCTTGATTCAAGGTCGACGCGAGATTCGGCGCATGACTCGCACGGTCGACGATCAGCATCTGCAACGGCGGCACGATCGCGAAGGCCAGCACGCCCCACACGAACACGGTGATCATCGCGGGAATCTGCGCGTGCATCGTGCCGGCGAAGATCGTCAGGATCACGACGATCGCCAGCAGGAACGCCACCAGCGAAGGCAGCAGCCGCCAGTCCGCGAGCTTGCCGCCGAGCGTGCTGCCGACCGTCAGCCCGAGGCCGAACAGCAGCAGCACGAGCGTGACCGCGTGCGGCGTGAAGCCGGTGACGTCTTCGAGAATCGGCGTGATGTAGGTGAATGTGGAAAAGAGGCTTGCCGACGCGAGCACGCTGATGCCGAGCACCATCAGCACCTGCGGGTTCTTCAACACGCTGAATTCGTGGATGAGGCTCGCCTTCTGCATTTCAATCTTCGCCGGTAGACAGACGGCGAGCGCGGCGGCCGCGAGCACGCCGATGCCGGTGACGGCCCAGAACGTCGTGCGCCAGCCCACCGCCTGGCCGAGCGCGGTGCCGAGCGGCACGCCGAGCACGTTGGCGAGCGTCAGGCCGGTGAACATCAGCGCGATGGCCTGCGCGCGACGATTCGGCGCGACCAGTCCGGCGGCGACCACCGAGCCGATGCCGAAGAACGCGCCATGACAGAACGCGGTGACGATGCGCGCGGCCATCAGCACCGCGTAACCCGGCGCCACCGCGCACAGCAGATTGCCGACGATGAACACGCCGATCAGACTCATCAACGCTTTCTTGCGCGGCATATTGGCCACCGCGATCGCGACGATGGGCGCGCCGATCGTGACGCCGAGCGCGTACGCGGACACCAGCATGCCGGCAGCGGGAATCGAGACGGACAGATCGCGCGCCACGTCGGGCAGCAGCCCCATGATCACGAATTCGGTGGTACCGATTCCAAAGGCGGCAACGGCAAGGGCGAGCAGGGGCAAAGGCATGATGGCGGAGCGTGATTCGACGCGGCGGGGAAGGCCGCGCGGCCGGCGCGCATTTTCGGGGCGAGAACGCGTGCGCCGGTGAGAGCAGGCAAACAGTAGGGGATTCTACCTAAGTCAAAACACGCGCGCCGTGCCGCTGGGCAGTTGTTGTTTTTTGCTGAAAACGCGAGATGACGTCCACCGCATTGCGTCGCTCGGGCCGCTCAAGAACGATCGTCGCCACGCCGATATCTTCGTTAGCTTCGATGCGAACGTAGTCATTGAAAATTTGCGTGAGTATCATCGTTGTTGTCTCTGTAGAGGTTAGCGTCCCCCCGTTTGCTGCGTTTGCCGCGGGTTTTTTCAGCATGCTCGTGCCGATGTGATCCGGTGTCATTGATCTCGTCGAACGGCGTGCTGCATGCAGTGTGATTAATGCCGTGGTCTGTCATGCTTCTTTCACAGTCGACTCGTAGCGTTAGCGCTCTTTTAACGCGCTGGCGGATTTTCGCTGGCTTATCGAGCTTGCCTTTGCCTTCGTCCACTTCATCGTCGGCCACCGCGCCGGCCTGTGCCGAGACCGTCTGGACCATCCCGCTGCACGAGCACGCATGGTACGACCATGTCCGTCTCAAACGCGTCTTCGTCACCGACGGCACACGTCATCAGGTGGTGCTGATCGACGCGCGCAAGCTGCTCGCGTGTGCGGATCGCGACAATACCGACTATGTGCTGAAGCCCGTTGTCGAATGGCACGCGGGCAAGGTACGCGGCATCCGCGAATTCCTCGACCCGGAAAACCCGCGCATTCCGCAGATGCCGTACGTGACGATCTCGACGCGTCGCGCGCCGGGTCTGTTCGGATGGGTCGGGCTGGAGCGCGAGGGCGTGGTGGCGTTTCGTAACGGCCAGCATCGCGCGCGCTATCTGGCGGATGCGGGCGCGCGCTGGTTCCCGGTGGAAGTGCACGAGCGTGAAGCCGGTTTGCTGCGCGAACTGTGCGGCGCCCCGGACGATGCACGCACGGCGATCCGCTCGACCACGCTGGGCGGTCCTGGCAACCCATAAGCCGGCCGGGTGGCCGGGCGAGCTGCCCGGCGAACGGTGAAGCGGGCAAGAGGTTGAGCGCGCAGAGCTGTTCCGCGCGCCACCCTAAGCCGCGCCGCGCACCACATTGCGCGGCGTCCCCGCCTGCCACGCCGCGACGTTATCCAGCGTGGTCTGCGCGATCTCGCTCATCGCCTCGCGCGTGAAGAACGCCTGATGCGCGGTGACGATCACGTTCGGAAACATCAGCAGACGCGCGAGCACGTCGTCCTGCAGCGGCAGATTCGAGTGATCCTCGAAGAACAGGCCGCCTTCTTCCTCGTACACGTCGAGGCCGAGATAGCCGAGCCGGCCGTCTTTCAGCGCGCCGATCAGCGCATTGCTTTCGACCAGCCCGCCGCGGCCCGTATTGATCAGCATCGCGCCATGCTTCATCTTGCCGAGCGCGTGCCCGTCGATCAGGTGATAGGTATCCGGCACCAGCGGACAATGCAGGCTGACGATGTCCGATTCCGCCAGCAACGTATCCAGCGGAACATAGCGTGCGCCGAGCGCGAGCAGATCGCTCGCGGGCGTGCCCGGATCGTACGCCAGCACCTGCATGCCGAAGCCCGCCATGATCCGTCCGAACACGCGCCCGATCATGCCGGTCCCCACCACGCCGACAGTCTTGCCGTGCAGATCGAAACCGAGCAGTCCATGCAGCGAAAAGTCGCCCTCGCGGGTCCGCGCGGCGGCGCGCGGCAAACGCCGGTTCAACGCCAGAATCAGGCCGACTGCATGTTCGGCCACCGCATGCGGCGAGTAAGCCGGCACGCGCGCGACAGCAATGCCCAGGCGTTCCGCCGCCGCCAGATCGACGTGATTGAAACCCGCCGAGCGCAGCGCGACGAGCCGCGTGCCGCCCGCGTGCAACCGTTCCAGCACAGCGGCGTCCACGTTGTCGTTGACGAACGGACAGACCACTTCGTAGCCCTGCGCGAGGATCGCGGTCTCGCTATCCAGATGCGATTCCTGAAAGTGCAGTTCGTAGCCGTGCTTGCCGTTGGCCTCGGTGAAGGTGTCGTTGTCGTACTGACGGCTGCTGAACAGGATCATGCGCATGACGGGCTCCGGGAAAGGCAGGCCGGCGCGCCTGAATGAACGCGAACGGCGCACGGACGAATCAGTATAGGAGACGCGACTCGCCGCCTCTTTCCCGCACACGGCCGCGCCTGCGATCTTGTTCTGGATTGTGCCCGCGCTTGCGTTGATTTGCCGCAATTTGCCATTCGTCGATTGCTAAAGATCATCTTTTGCGAAGCCAATCCGGGCGAAATCGAAATTATTATTGACAGCCGTCGAGAATTTTAATATTTATTAAAAAAGCATCTGACAAAAACATGTCATTGATGTCGTAAAGCAGTCAAAATCGGCCATCGGAAGACGGCGCCTTTTTCAGGGGCGCCGAGCTTTTTTGCGAGGACAGCGTGACCGTTCAGCTATCACCAGCGCTTTTCAATAACATCGCCGCAGCGCGGCAATTTCCCCCGGCGCATTCCGCGTCATCCCATTGCCATAAATAGTGTCATTCAACCGTTATGCCGGTTGAGTAATTGCTGAGCCGTACCGGGTCCAGGCGAATTATTTGCACTTTTTCTGAGCATTTGTTTTTCAGTCTCCTGCTAATCAACCTTGTAAATCGGCGGATCTACATGATTGGTGAATTGCTGAGGTCTCAACCGGAGATCGCGCTGTTCGCAAGTCTCGCAATCGGCTATTTCATCGGCTCGTTCCGGGTCGGGCCGATTCAGCTCGGCGGCGTGTGCGGCACGTTGATCGTCGCGCTGCTGTTGGGACAGACCGGCGCGCGGCTCGCGCCCGACCTCAAGAACGTCGCGTTCGCGCTGTTCATCTTCGCGCTCGGCTTTACCGGCGGCCCGCAGTTCTTCGCCAATATCGGCCGCGGCTGGCGGTATGGCGTGTTGTCGCTGGTGGAGATCGTATCGGTGCTGGCGCTGATCCTGATCGCGGTCGTCGTGATGCGGCTCGACGCGGGCACGGCCGCCGGTCTGCTGGCCGGTGCGGCGACGGAATCGGCGGTGATCGGCACGGCGTCGGAGGCAATCGCCAAACTCGGGTTCGCCGACACGGAGACGTTGCGGCTCCAGGCCAACATCGTGACGGCGTACAGCGTGAGCTATCTGTTCGGCTTGATCACCATCGTGCTGTTCACGAGCCAGTTCGCGCCGCTGCTGTTGCGCGTCAATCTGCGCGACGAAGCCGAGCGCGTGTGGCGCAAGCTCGGCGGCGACGGCGCGTTCGGCGAGGGGCAGCGCGCGGGGGCGCCGGCGCTGGTGGGGCGGGCATTCCGGGTCGGCGCGGCGGCGGGCTCGACCGTCGAGGCCATCGAGCGGCTGCACGGCTACAACCTGACCATCGAACAGATCCAGCGCGCGGGCGGGGCCGTGCCGGTCGAACCACAAGCGGCGTTGACGGCCGGTGACCTGATCCTCGTGGCCGGGCGGCGCGAAGCGATCGTGACGGCGGCCGCCGCGTTGGGCGACGAAATCGACGGCGCCGTGTTCGGCCCGCTCGTCGCGGAGAAGATCGACGTCGTCCTGACACGGCGCGACGCGGAAGGGCTCACGGTCGCGCAGTTGCGCGAGCGCGCGAAGCCCGAGGACGGACGTGGCGTGTATATCGCGGCGGTCACACGGCTCGAAACCACGGTGCCCGCGTTACCGGGCACTGAACTCGATCGCGGCGACGTGCTGACGCTGGTCGGCGCGAAAGCCGACGTGGAACGCGGCGCGCGGCGCCTGGGTTACGTGTTGCCGCCGACGCAGAAGACCGACTTCGTCTACCTCGGTCTCGGCGTGCTCGTCGGCATGGCGATCGGTCACCTGGGCGGCCGCATCGGCGGCGTGTCGATCGCGCTCGGTACGGGCGGCGGCTGTCTGCTGTCGGGCCTGCTGTTCGGCTGGGTGCGTTCGCGCCATCCGCTGATCGGTTCGTTACCGTCGGCGGCCGCGCAGATTCTCAAGGACTTCGGCCTCGCCACCTTCATCGCGGCGGTCGGTCTGTCGGCGGGACCGGACGCGATCAAGCTCGTGCGCGAGTACGGTCTCGCGCTGCCGGTGGCGGGCATTCTGATGGTGCTGGTGCCGGGACTGCTGTCGCTGTGGATCGGCCGCATGTTCCTCAAGCTCGAAGCGCCGATGCTGCTCGGCGCGATCGCCGGCCAGCAATGCAGCACGCCGGCGATCAGCGCGCTGGTGGGGGTGACCGGTAATTCCACGCCGGTGATCGGCTACACGATCACCTACGCACTCTCGAACATTCTGTTGCCGTTGATGGGACCCGTGGTGGTGGGTCTCGCGGGCAAGCTCGGTTAGCAGGCAGGGCACGACACAACACAACACGACGCAGCACGACGCAACACGACACACGCGTCACGACAGGAAGCAGTACCACGCACGCGAAACGACAACGCGGCACGCGCATCGCGATTCCCATGACTTCGCTTCGCGCAACCGCAGGCACGGCGCCGGCCATCCCGGCACGCAGCACCCAGCACTCAATATCTCAAACTATCCAGCGAGGGCATGATGGACTGGCTACATCACATTTTTCAGAAATCACCCGAGATTGCGCTGTTTCTATCGTTAGCGGCCGGTTACTTCATCGGCCAGATCAACTTCGGCAAGTTTCAACTGGGCGGGGTCGGCGGTTCGCTGCTGGCGGCGGTCGTCATCAGCCAGGCGGGTGTGACGATCGACAACGGCGTGAAGTCGGTCATGTTCGCGGTGTTCATCTACGCGGTCGGCTACGACTCCGGTCCCGGCTTCTTCAATTCGCTGAACCGCAAGACCTTGCGCGAAATCGCGATGGCGGTGTTTCTCGCGGTGACCGCGCTGATTACCGTGGTGGTGTGCGCGAAGCTGTTCCACCTGAACAAGGGGCTCGCGGCCGGACTCGCGGGCGGCGCGCTCACGCAGTCGGCCATCATCGGCACGGCGGGCGATGCGATCGCGCGGCTCGGCCTGCCCGCCGATCAGGTGAAATCGTTGCAGTCCGACGTCGCGATCGCCTACGCGGTGACCTACGTGTTCGGCTCGCTCGGCGCGATCATCGTGTGCGTGAACATCCTGCCGAAGTTCATGGGGCAAAGTCTGCGCGATGCGTCGATCGAGGCGGAGCGCGAATTGTCGTCGGGCGGATCGTCGCTCGCGGCGGGGCAGATTCGCGCGCTGCCGGAACTGGTGGGACGCGCGTACCGGATCGACGTCAGCGCCGGCAAGACCGTCAAGGCGGTCGAGACCCTGCATCAGGACATGCTGACGATCGAGCGCATCAAGCGCGACGGCAAGAACCTCGACCCCGTGCCCGATCTCGCCTTGCAGGCGAACGACGAAGTGCTGGTGGTGGGCCGCCGCGAGGCGGTGGTCGCGTTCGGCGCGAACGGCAACGAGATCGCCAATGTCGAGGACATCGGCGTGGTGATGCAGACGCGCGACGGCGTGTTCACCCGCAAAGGCATGAATCACACGACGATCGCCGCCGCGCGCGACGTGGTGGATCGCGATCTGCGCCACGGCGTGTATATCCAGAACGTGACGCGCGCCGGCCAGCCGGTGCCGATCCTGCCGGAAACCAAGCTGGAGCACGGTGACGTCATCACGTTCTACGGCTCGCCGAAAGACACCAAGCGCGCGGTCGATGCCGCCGGCTACGAGCTGCCGTACAGCAACAAGACGGACTTCATCTACATGGGCGTGGGTCTCGTGCTCGGTCTGCTGATCGGGCTGATCGTGATCGACGTGGCCGGTATTCCGCTCACGCTCGGCTCGGGTGGCGGCTGTCTGCTGGCCGGCCTGCTGTTCGGCTGGATGCGCGGCAAGCATCCGATGTACGGGGTGATGCCGTCGGCCGCGTCGCAATTGCTGAAGGACTTCGGTCTCGCGGCCTTCGTCGCGGTGGTGGGCCTGAACTCCGGCCTGCAGGCGGTGGTGACGGTCAAGCAGAGCGGCATGACGATCTTCCTGCTCGGCGTGTTCGTCACGTTGTTCCCGCTGATCCTGACCATGCTGTTCGGCCGCTACGTGCTCAAGTACAACAACGCGGCGATTCTGGCCGGCGCGCTGACCGGCTCGCGCAGCGCGAACCCGGCCTTCGGCGGTGTGCTCGACAAGGCGGAAAGCGCGGTGCCCACCGTGCCGTTCGCGATCACGTATGCAATCGCGAACGTCGCGCTGACCTTGCTCGGGCCGCTCGTCGTCGGGCTCGTCTGACGCCGGCGGCGACCGGCGAAATACCCACGTCAACCATCGCATACAGCCGCTTTACCGATCTCTCTCACGCCGGCGTCCAACGGGCGATCCTCGCGACGCCGGCGTCATTCACCTGCTCACTGGAGAACGCATCATGGCAAAAGAGAAGGGCGACAAGAAACACGCCGACATGGCGCAAGCGGGTCTCGCCGCGCTCAGCCCGTTCGAACTGAAGGACGAACTGATCAAGGCGGCCGGTGGCGGCGCCGTGGAGCGCGCCGCGAACGTGTCGATGCTCAACGCCGGCCGCGGCAACCCGAACTTTCTCGCGACGATTCCGCGGCACGGCTTCTGGCAACTGGGCCTGTTCGCGATGCGCGAGTCGGAGCGCTCGTTCGCGTACATGCCCGAAGGCGTGGGCGGCTTTCCGCGCCGTGACGGTCTGGAGGAACGCTTCGATCTGTTCCTGCGCGAGAACAAGGGCGTGGCGGGCATCGACTTTCTGCGCGGCGCGGTCTCGTACGTGCGCGATCAGCTCGGCTACTCGGCGGGCGACTTCCTGTACGAAATGTGCGAGGGCATCCTGGCGTCGAACTATCCGGTGCCGGACCGCATGCTCAAGTTGTCCGAGCTGATCGTCGGCCAGTATCTGCGCCGCGAGATGATCGGCAATCATCCGTTCGTCGGCGAATTCGACGTGTTCGCGGTGGAAGGCGGCACGGCGGCGATGACGTACATCTTCAACACGATGCGCGAGAACCATCTGATCAAGGCAGGCGACACGATCGCGCTCGGCATGCCGATCTTCACGCCGTACATCGAGATTCCGCGCCTGAACGACTATCAGCTGAATGTCGTCAATCTCGAAGCCGACGTGGAAAACGGCTGGCAGTATTCGAAGAAGGAACTCGACAAGCTGCGCGACCCGAAGGTGAAGGCCTTCTTCCTCGTGAACCCGAGCAATCCGCCCTCGGTGAAGATCGACGACGAGAGCCTCCAGTACATCGCCGACATCGTCAAGGAACGGCCGGACCTGATCCTGCTGACCGACGACGTGTACGGCACCTTCGCCGACGACTTCGTGTCGCTGTTCGCGCTCGCGCCGAAGAACACGATCCTCGTGTATTCGTACTCGAAGTATTTCGGCGCGACCGGCTGGCGGCTCGGCACGATCGCGACGCATCGCGACAACGTGCTCGACCGTTTGATCGCCGAGTTGCCGAAGGACGCGAAGAAGCAATTGCACGAGCGCTACGAATCGATCACGACGGAGCCGGACAAGCTCAAGTTCATCGACCGGCTGGTCGCGGACAGCCGCACCGTCGCGCTGAATCACACGGCGGGTCTATCGACGCCGCAACAGGTGCAGATGGTGTTGTTCTCGCTGTTCTCGCTGATGGACACGCCCGACGCGTACAAGAACGCGCTGAAGCGGCTGATCCGCAAGCGCAAGCAGGCGCTCTACGAAGAGGTCGGCATTTCGTTCGAGGACGACGATCCGAATCAGGTCGACTACTACACGATTCTCGACATCGAATTCCTTGGCGAGAAGATGTTCGGGCGCGAGTTCGTCGACTGGCTGCTGAAAAACACCGAGCCTTCCGAGCTGCTGTTCCGTCTTGCACGCGAAGCGCGGGTCGTGTTGTTGCCGGGGCGCGGGTTTGGCACGCAGCATCCGTCGGGGCGCGTATCGCTCGCGAATCTGAACGAGTCGGACTATCGGCAGATCGGGCGCGCGCTGCGCAAACTGATCGAGGAGTACATCGAACGATTCAATGCCGCGACCGGAAAAAAGCTCGATAAAACGAAGGTGAAATAACACGCGGTGGGCGATTGTTGGCCAACTGGCAGGCATTTGCAGCGAAAGTGAATAAATTCGCTGCAAACGTGTTTAAAGGCTTGCGCAATCGCGCGGATCGGTGAATTATCCAACGCACGGCCTCGCCAGTGTCATTGCTGGCGAGGCCGCTTTTTACTCTGCGTTTGCTCGCGTTCCGACTTTCACGCCGACTTCTACGTCGACTCACACGTCTCGATCATGCCGACTTCTTCACACTCCTCCGTTGCTTCCGTCGTGCCCTGTCCGGTTGTCGACTCGCTCGACGCCATCCTTCCCGAAGAACCGTTGCTGATGATGGGCGCCGGCCCCGTGCCGATTCCCGCCGCCGTCGCCAAGGCCAACGCGATCGTGATCAATCACCTCGGCGGCACCATGGTGAAGGTGATCAACCAGGTGAAGACCATGGCGCGCTACGTGTTCCAGACGAACTCGAAGTGGGTGCTGGGTGTCGCGGGTCCGGGATCGGCGGCGATGGAAATGGCGATCTCCAATCTCGCGTGGCAAGGCACGCGCGTGCTGAGCATCAAGAACGGTTTCTTCAGCGAGCGGATGGCGGAGATGGGCCGCCGTGTCGGCGCGCAGGTGAGCACGCTGGACGTCGACGACGGCGTGGTCGCGAGTCTCGATCAGGTTGCCGAAGCGATTCGCCGCGAGCGGCCGGAGATCGTGACCGTAGTGCAGGGCGAGACCTCGAACACGGTGTGGAATTACCACCTGAAGGATATCGCCGCGCTCGCCAAGGCGGCTGGCGCGCTGGTGATCGTCGACGCGGTGTGCACGCTCAGCACGATGCCGCTGGAGATGGACGCGTGGGGCATCGACGCGGTGATCACCGGTGGGCAGAAGGGCTTGTCGTCGATCCCCGGCGTGTCGCTGATCGCGTTCTCGGATGCGGCGTGGGCGCGCGTGAAGGGACGCACGGCGTCGAACGCGCACTGGTGCCTGGATGCCTCGCTCGCGGAGAACTTCTGGCACAACGCGGGCTATCACTACACCGCGCCGGTGTCGGGCGTGCTCGCGTTGCACGAGGCGTTGCGACTGGTGTGCGCGGAGACGCTGGAGAAGCGTTTCGCGCGACATCTGAAATGCTCGCTGGCGTTGCAGGAAGGGATCGCCGCGTTGGGGCTGAAGCTGTATGCGCCCGCCGAGTGCCGGCTCAATTCCGTAGTCGGCATCGAAGTGCCGCAGGGTTTGAATCCCGGCGACATCTGCGGGCATATCTCGCGGCAGCATCAGGTGGAGATTTCGGGCTCGTTCGGTTTGCCGATCGTGCGGATCGGCCAGATGGGCGAGCAATGCCGCGAACACAATCTGTTCAGAACGCTGCACGCGCTGGGCCGCACGATGCGCGATCTCGGCGCGAACGTGGATTTGCCGGCGGGCGTAGCGGCGCTGGAGAAATCGCTGTCGGGTGGGGCGCGCGCGGCAGCGCGGTGACGCGGCGTGAACGTCCCTGTCGCACGCCTGATCGAAACTGAAGCAACGCCGAAGCCGGCCGCCGCGCGCGCGGGCAGCGCGGCGCTTCACTTGAGATAGAGCGCCGGCGCCCAGCCGCCTTCGCGCGAAGAAAACTGCACGCTGCGCCCCGTCGTGTTGCGTATGCAGATGCCGATCTGCGTCGCGCCGGCGGCGACCTGCGCGGCCACGTAGCTCGTCACGTCGTTCGTGCGCACGCCGGGCAAGTTGTCCAGATAGATGCCGCCTATGTGTTGCGTCGAGCAGGCGCTGGCAGTCGGCGGATGCGTCGCGTCGTCCCAATCCGTGGACGCTGCGTAAAGGTCGAGCATCACGGCCGTCGAGTCGCTGACGTTCTGCCCATAGGTTTGCAGCGAAGACGTCGCATACGGATAGGCGCCGAGATCGCGAGGCGTGTCGAATTTCATCAGTACGACGCTGCCGGTCGTCGACATCAGCGTGGCGTCGGTGGCATGCACCACGCCGTTCGTGTCGGTCCACGCGTCTGCGTTAGCGACCGAGTAATACGTCGGGATGCTCTTCGAGCAGGTCGAGCCCTGCGTTACCGGCGCGTTCATGCACGTGTCGATCATGTATTGCATCGAATCGACCTTCCACGCGTCGATAAAATCGCCGTGGGCCGTGTACATGCCGCCCCATTGCAGCACCCAGCGGCCATCCTGCCACACCGGGTCCAGCGATAGCTGCGCGCTCGACATATCGGGGTCCTGTCCGAGGTCGTACGCGATGTTCATCTGCAACTCCGGCAGCTTGACCGGGAAGGCGCTGGGGCACGTACCGTCCGCATTGCGATACGCCATGTTGACAATGCCGGCCATGGGGTCGGGCACCAGCGTTTTGCCGTCCCAGCAATCCGGGAAATGCACAGAGATGTCGAGCTGCGCGTACGGGCCGTCGCTGCCGGTCACGAGCGGGCACTGGGTCGGGGCGACTGTCGTGTACGAGCCGCCCGCGCACAGGAAGTTGATGTGGGGATTCGGTGTCGTGCCCTTGTGATCGCCCGCCAGCATCTCGAGGCCGGCGGGAATCGCCTGAAGCGGAACAACCGGTTGATCGTTCTTGTAATAGGTCTTCTGATACGACGGCACGACGATGCCGGACGCGCGCTTCAGTTGCGGCGCCCAGTAGGCCGAGACGTCGGCGGTCGAATCGCAGGTGGTGAGCTTGTTGTCGTTCAGTGAACCGTATGTGCTGGATGCATTCGTCGCCGTGTTGCCGAAGAAATCGTGACCCATTGCCTGACCGGGAAGACCGGGATACATGATCGGATCATCCGGCAATGTATGGGAGTAAGCGCATTGCACGTTGAACTCGTTGGCCCAGGCGGGGGCAGCGACCGACGCCAGAAGTATCCAGAGCACGCGAAAGATTTTCATGTCGGACTCCGTTGAGTCGCGACGTATCGCGAACCCGTGCGGCCGCGAGCGTCATTGATGAAACCTGTTTCGTAGTATGACGAACTAATCTGTCTGGAAGCGAAGACGGGACCGACAATGACGAAAGTCTAATGAGCGTGCAATCCGAATCCGCCGGTGCGGCGGGCGCCGTCTCCGACGCGGCGTGCCGCGTCGGACAGGAAGAAGGAACCGATCGAAGCTGAATCAGGTCGCCGCGGGGGCGACCGGCGCGCGTGCATTGCGCAGATAGAGAACCGTCGACAGCACGACGGCCGCGGCCGACGCCATCGCCGCAAACAGAAACACCGAGCCGTAGCCGAACTCACCGGCGATATACCCCGCCAGCGGCCCGGTAATCCCCAGCGACAGATCCAGAAACACCGAATACGCCGACAACGCCGCGCCGCGGCTTGCCGGCGGCACGAGGCCGACCGCCTCGACGCCGAGCGCCGGAAACACCAGTGCGAAGCCGAAGCCCGTCAACGCGGCGCCGGCGAGCGCCACGTGCGGTTCGGGGGCGAGCCACAGCATCAACAGCCCCGCGCATTCGAACGAGAACGACGCAATCGCGACGCGGAACCCGCCGTAAGTCTTGATCGTATTGGCGAACAGCAGACGCGCGCCGATGAAGAGCGTGCCGAACACCGTCAGCGACAGCGCCGCGTTCGGCCAATGCCTCGCCGCATAGAACAGCGTGATGAAGGTGGCGATCGAGCCGAACCCGGCCGAGCCGAGCGCGAGCCCGAGGCCATGCGGCAACACGCGCGTGAACACGCTGCCGTACGACATGCGCTCGCCGTGCACGACCGGCACCGGCGCGATGGGCCGCGCCAGATAGAAACCGAGAGCGGCCAGCAGAATCACCAGAATGCCCAGCGCGGCGAAGCCGACCGTATGCGCGATCGCGACGCCGAGCGGCGCACCGACCGCCAGCGCGCCATACGTGGCGATGCCGTTCCACGAAATCACCCGCGCGTTGTTGCTGGTGCCGACCCGGCCGATGCCCCACAGAATCGCGCCGGTGCCGCACAGGCTTTCGCCGAAACCGAGCACGAGCCGGCTACACACCAGCAGCGCGAGGCTCAGCACGGGCCAGCGGCCGCACAGCACCGCGGCCAGCAACAGCACGCCGCTCGCACCGCACCCCAGCAGACCGATCGACACCGTGCGTTTCGGCCCCAGCGTGTCCGCCGAGCGGCCGGCCAGCGGCCGCGACGCGAGCGTCGCCAGGTATTGCACGCTGATTGCCGCGCCGGCCAGCACCGCGCTATAGCCGAGGTCGTCGTGGACGTAGCCGGGCAGCACCGCGAGCGGAATTCCGATCGTCAGGTAGCAAATAAACGTGAAAAAAACGACCGGAATGATCTGCAAGGTCGTCGCAAACTGGCTGCGAGGTGCCGCTGAGTCGGTGGACATGGGGAAAACGAGACTTGAAAACGCCGGAAAGCCGTGATTTTCCCATGGAACCGATTCCCTTGCAGGGATTGCTTAATAATCCAGGCGGTTAATAAACGGTGCCGGATGCATATAGTGGTCAGTTTTTGCTGCTTCGACGTCGTTTTTTCCGGTGCGACAGGTGAGTTGCGGCAGAGTGGGGTTGTCTTTATTGGCTTATAAATTAAAAAAATACGGTAAATTTCGCCTATGAACATAAGCCACCGACCGCTCAAATCCATCTCTATATCGTTTCAAGGATATGTCCCGCATGCGATCCGAGCTATGGGTTGTATTTATTGAGGATGATAGTTTTCGAACCATCACGCAGCACGTCCCCACGGACACAGAACTTCGAGAGTAAAGAGACATGACTGAGCCGATTCGCTTCTACCACCGCAACGCGATCCGCGAGATCAAGGACGCGCCTGTTACCCGCACGGTCCTGCAGTATCTGCGCGAGGACGCGCACTGCACCGGCACCAAGGAAGGCTGCGCCGAAGGCGACTGCGGCGCGTGCACGGTCGTGCTCGGCGAACGCAATGCGGCGGGCGGCGTCGACTTCAAGGCGGTCAACGCGTGCATTCAATTCGTGCCGACGCTGGACGGCAAGGCGCTGTTCACCGTCGAGGATCTGCGTCAGCCGGACGGCTCGCTGCATCCGGTGCAGGAAGCGATGGTGGAGTGTCACGGTTCGCAGTGTGGTTTCTGCACGCCGGGCTTCGTCATGTCGATGTGGTCGCTGTATGAAAAGCACGGCCACGAGCATAGCTGCGCGAACAGGACGGTGCCGTCGCGCGACACGATCAGCAACGCGCTGACCGGCAACCTGTGCCGCTGCACCGGCTACCGTCCGATCGTCGATGCCGCCGTGCGCATGTTCGACGCGCCGCCGCCGAAAGCGCCGGTCAACGTCGAAGCGCTCGCCGCGACGCTCGCGAAGATCGAACGTACCGACACGTTCCACTATCAGCACGCCGGCCAGCAGTTCGACGCGCCGCGCACGGTCGACGCGCTCGCGAAGATCAAGGAAGCCGAACCGGCCACGCGGATTCTCGCCGGCAGCACCGACATCGGTCTGTGGGTCACGAAGATGATGCGCGAGCTCGGCAACATCGTGTACGTCGGTCAGATCGCCGAATTCCAGAAGCTGGAAGTCAACGGCGACTGGATCGAGATCGGCGCGGGCGTGAGCGTCGAAAAGGCCTATACGGAAATCATCAAGCAGTATCCGGAACTGTTCGAAATGCAGCAGCGCTTCGCGTCGCTGCCGATCCGCAACGCCGGCACGCTCGGCGGCAATATCGCCAACGGTTCGCCGATCGGCGATTCGATGCCCGGCCTGATCGCGCTGGGCGCGCACGTGGTCGTGCGCGGCGGCGATATCGAACGCGAAATGCCGCTGGAAGATCTGTACCTCGCCTACCAGAAGAAGGACATGGCCGAGCACGAGTTCGTGGTCGGGCTGAAGGTGCCGACCCGCACCGGCGCGCGCAAGAACCTGCAATTCCGCACCTACAAGCTGTCCAAGCGCTTCGACTCGGACATCTCGGCAGTCTGCGCGGCGTTCTCGTTCATCGCCGACGGCAACATGATCCGCGAACCGCGCATCGCGTTCGGCGGCATGGCCGCGACCTCCAAGCGCGCCACGCACGCCGAAGCCGTGCTGCGCGACGCGGAATGGCACGAAGCCACCGCGCAGGCCGCGATGATCGCGCTCGGCAACGACTACGCGCCGCTGTCCGACATGCGTGCGACCAGCAACTACCGGCTCGATGCCGCGAAGAACACCTTGTACCGTTTCTGGCTCGAAACGCGTCCGAACAATCCGCTGCCGAAGAGCGCGCTCGACGTGCGCGCGGTCGCCCCGGCCTGTGCCCCGGCCGGCGCGAATGTCTAAGACGAGATAAGTACACAAAAGGCCGGCCGCCTGGCGCTTGATGCCGGGCGGACGGGCAGGACAACCGGGGCGTCCCGGCGCGGTCCTGGAAGCATACGGAGAACATCACAATGAATCAGCAAGCCGAACCGTTCCTGAAAGACCTCAAGGAGCTCGAGGACTTCACCCAGGTCCACGTTTCGCGACCGCACGAGTCCGCGCATCTGCACGTGAGCGGCCGCGCGACCTATACCGACGACATCCCGACGCTCGCCGGCACGCTGCACGCCGCGCTCGGCCTGTCGCCGAAAGCGCACGCGAAGATCGTCTCGATGTCGCTCGACAAGGTGCGCGCCACGCCGGGCGTGGTCGCGATCTTCACCGCCGAGGACTTCCCGGGCGTCAACGACGTCGGCCCGATCATCCACGGCGACGATCCGATTCTCGCGGACGGCCTCGTGCAATACGTCGGCCAGCCGATGTTCATCGTGGTCGCGACCTCGCACGAAGCCGCGCGTCTCGCCGCGCGCCGCGCCGAAGTCGTCTACGAAGAGCTGCCGGCGGTGCTGACCGCGCAGCAGGCGCGCGCCGCGAACCAGCACGTGCTGCCGCCGATGAAACTCGCGCGCGGCGATGCCGGCACGAAGATCGCCCGCGCCGCGCATCGCGAAGCCGGCGAAATGCTGCTGGGCGGCCAGGAACAGTTCTATCTGGAAGGCCAGATCTCGTACGCGGTGCCGAAGGACGACGACGGCATGCACGTCTACTGTTCGACGCAGCATCCGACCGAAATGCAGCACATGGTCGCGCATGCGTTGGGCGTGGCGTCGCACAACGTGCTGATCGAGTGCCGCCGGATGGGCGGCGGGTTCGGCGGCAAGGAATCCCAATCGGGTCTGTTCGCCTGCTGCGCGGCGCTCGCCGCATGGAAGCTGCTGTGCCCGGTGAAGCTGCGTCCGGACCGCGACGACGACATGATGGTCACGGGCAAGCGCCACGATTTCCACTACACGTACGAAGTCGGTTACGACGATCAAGGCGTGATCGACGGCGTGTCGGTCGACATGACCTCGCGCTGCGGTTTCTCCGCCGACCTGTCGGGTCCGGTGATGACGCGCGCGCTGTGCCACTTCGACAACGCGTACTGGCTCTCCGACGTCTCGATCGACGGTTTCTGCGGCAAGACCAACACGCAGTCGAACACCGCGTTCCGCGGCTTCGGCGGTCCGCAGGGCGCGTTCGCGATCGAATACATCATGGACAACGTCGCGCGTTCGGTCGGCCAGGATTCGCTCGACGTACGTCGCCGCAACCTGTACGGCAAGACCGAGCGCAATCAGACGCCGTACGGCCAGGTCGTCGAAGACAACGTGATTCACGAGCTGATCGACGAACTCGAAGCGACCAGCGAATACCGCGCACGCCGCGCCGCGATCAACGAATTCAACGCGAACAATGAGATCCTGAAGAAGGGTCTCGCATTGACGCCGGTGAAGTTCGGCATCGCGTTCAACGTGACCCACTTCAACCAGGCCGGTGCGCTGGTGCATATCTACACCGACGGTTCGGTGCTGGTGAACCACGGCGGCACCGAAATGGGCCAGGGTTTGAACACCAAGGTCGCGCAGGTCGTCGCGCATGAACTCGGCATCAGCTTCGGCCGTATCCGCGTGACCGCGACCGATACCAGCAAGATCGCCAATACCTCGGCGACGGCGGCATCGACCGGTTCGGACCTGAACGGCAGGGCCGCGCAGGACGCCGCGCGTCAATTGCGCGAACGTCTGCAGGCATTCGCGGCCGAGCGTTTCGGCGGCAATCAGGTGAGCGCGTCGGAAGTGCGCTTCGTGCACGACCGCGTGGTGGTCGGCGACGCCGTGGTGCCGTTCGAGGAAGTGATCGCGAAGGCCTACGTCGCACGTATTCAATTGTGGTCCGACGGTTTCTACGCCACGCCGAAGCTCTACTGGGATCAGGCGAAGCTGCAAGGCCGGCCGTTCTTCTACTACTCGTACGGCGCGGCCGTGTCGGAAGTGGTGATCGACACGCTGACCGGCGAAATGCGCGTGCTGCGCGCGGACGCATTGCACGACGTGGGCGCATCGCTGAACCCGGCGCTCGACGTCGGCCAGGTGGAAGGCGCGTTCATTCAGGGCATGGGCTGGCTCACGACCGAGGAACTGTGGTGGAACGCGGGCGGCAAGCTGATGACGCATGCGCCGTCCACCTACAAGATTCCGACCGTCAACGACACGCCGCCCGATTTCCGCGTGCGCCTGTTCAAGAACCGCAATGCGGAGGACAGCATTCACCGTTCGAAGGCGACCGGCGAGCCGCCGCTGCTGCTGCCGTTCTCGGTGTTCTTCGCGGTGCGCGATGCGGTCTCGGCGGTGGGCAACCACAAGGTCAACCCGCCGCTGAACGCGCCGGCGACGAGCGAGGAAATCCTCAAGGCCGTCAGCGCGGTGCGCGCGGCCGTCGCCACGCCGCGTCAGTGAACGCGCGGCGCGACTGACGCAGGCGCGGCGCAAGACGCATGACTCAACCTCTCACTGGAATGATCGCCATGAACGCTTCTTCTTCCGTTCAGATCGGCCGGCGCAGCACCGTGCAGGTGCCGCGTCCGGCGCCGATGCACATCGTGCTGTTCGGTGCCGGGCACGTCGGTCACGCGCTCGTCGAGCTGCTCGGCAGCCTGCCGTGCGTGGTCCAGTGGGTCGACGAACGCGACGAGCTGTTCCCCGACGAGACGCCCGCCAACGTGCAGATCGAAGCGACCGACACGCCGGATGCGATCGTCGATACGGCGCCGCCCGGTGCGTATTTCCTGGTGATGACGCACAACCACGCGCTCGATTTCTCGCTGGCCGCGCGCATCATGCGGCGACGCGATTTCACGTACTTCGGCATGATCGGTTCGAAGACCAAGCGCGTGAAGTTCGAGCGCCGTCTGCTGGATCGCGGTGTGGATCTTGACCGGCTGGTGGAGATGACCTGTCCGATCGGCGTGGCGGGTATCGTCGACAAGGCGCCGCCCGCGATCGCGGTGGCGGTGTGTGCCGAACTGCTGCAGATCCGCTCGCGGCAGGTCGCGGCGCAGGCGACGCTGGATAAACTCTGCGCGAGCGTGTGAGCTTCACGTGAGCGTCGTGTGAGGGTTGTTTGAATGTGCCTTCGCAGTCTTTCTTCAAAGGGTGACGCGTAAAACGTCCCCTCCTTCCCGCTAACGTCAGCCTTGCGCTGACGTTTCTTTTTTCGGCGGCCGCTTGGCGCGCCGCACTTTCTGCGCGACCAGCTCGTCCGACACCTGCGACATCAGCGTGCGCAACCAGCCGACATCGCTCGGCCGATCTGGCTGCGGATGCCACAGCTGATAGCACTTGATGCGCGGAAACGGAATCGGCACGTCGACCACCGCGAGCGGCAGGATGCTCGCGTAGTGCATCGCGAAACGGCGCGTCGTCGTGAAGATCAGATCGGATTGCAGCAGCGTCTGCGGCACGAGGCCGAAGTAGGGCAGCGTGGCGACGATGCGGCGGTCGGCGCGCGCCCGCGCGAAGCCGATGTCGATCGCACCGCCGCGCGCGCCGCTATACGGCGTCGGCGCGAGATGCGGGGCCGCGAGGTAGGCCTCGCGCGTCATCGGCATGCGCGTGAGCGGATGGTCCGCGCGCATCAGGCACACCACCGTGTCGGCGAACAGATCGCTGCGCTCGAAGCGCGCGTCCGGCTTCGGCCAGTTGCCGATCACCAGATCGAGTTCGCCGGCATCGAGCGCGGCGGAGTGATCGAGCATCGGGCTCAGCGAATCGATTTCGAGCCGCGCGTTCGGCGCCGCTTCGCGAAAGCGAGCGATCACCGTCGGCATGAAGAAGTCGTTCAGATAGTCCGGCGCGGCCACGCGAAACGTGCGGCGCGAGCGGCCCGGATCGAAATCGCCGTGCGGCGTCGCGACGAAATCGACTTCACGCAGCACGCGCTGCGCGGAGGCCAGCAGCGACTCGCCGTATTCGGTCGGCACCATGCCGGATTTGCCGCGTACGAGGATCGGGTCGTTGAGGGTTTCGCGCAGCTTGCGCAGCGCGGTGCTGATGGCGGGTTGGGTTTGATTCAGACGCAGCGCTGTCTGCGTGACGCTGCGCTCGACGAGCAGCGTGCGCAGTACGCGCACGAGCCAGATATCGAGGGAGGCGGCGGTGTCGTCCATGTTCGAGGTAAAGCGGGGCAGGCGGTTCGAGCCGCGTAGAAGCGTCGGGCGCTGACCGGGCGCGGGTGGTCCCGCGCGAGGCGCGCAAAGGTTATAACCTTAGGCCCGATTGCAGGGTAGCAGCATAGCGGGCACGGTATGGCCAGCATCAGGACGGCTGTTGCGGCGGCTTTTTTCGTGCGTTTCCGCCATACGTGCCGTCCCGATCGCGCGAAGCTTGCGATTACCCTACGACGGATCAGCCGGTTTCGCCGCCTGCGGCGACATGTTCGTGAGTCCTGAGGGCAGCGAACTGATCCGCTTCACTTCCTTCGATTCGAGCCAGTTCGGCGTGCGCGCGCAGTACAGCACCATCGGCAACGCGTCCTCGCCCCAGAACAGTTGATCGTTGAGCCGGAAGGTCGGCACGCCGTAGACGCCCAGGCCGATCGCATCCGCGCCGTTGCGCCGCAATTGCGCGATCACTTCGGGGTCTTGAATCAGCGTGGGACCGTCGGGCATGCCGACGCGTTCGCACAGTTCGGCAAAGCCGCTTTCGCTCGACGGATCGCGGCCCTCGCGCCAGATGAAGCGGAAGATCTCGCGCACGAACTGGACGTCGCCCTTCGCGGCGGTGGCGAGCAGCAGCGGCTTCATGGAGTCGAACGGATGGGCCGGCGGCATCTTGAACGGAATGCCGAGCTGTTCCGCGCGGAACAGCGCGTGCCGGTACATGAAGGTGCGCTTGGACGGTACCGTCGACGCGGGCGCCTGCCCCCAATGCCGGTACAGATCGTTCAGCACGACCGGGGTGAACGCGAAGTCGAAGCCCGGCCATTTGTCGTGCTGCTCGAGCAACAGGTACGTGAACGGCGAGACAAAGTCGTAAAACCAAAGCGCTTGTTTGGCGTCGATGCCAACGGTCATGGATGTCTCCCGGATTGCCTGATCCGCACGGCGCGTCTGCTGGACCGTCGGAATTGTAATGATCTTACGCGGTGTGGCGAGGGCTTGCAGTCCGCGTGTTCCCGGGGTCGCCGACGGTGTCCGGGGCGCTCGCGCCGTGCTCTGCGTCGTGTGCGTCTTTCACGCGAGGGTCGTGCGCATCGTCCGCTTCGTCCTGTTCGTCTTCCTCGTCGCGTTGTCCGTCGCGGGCCTGGGTGAGGCGCGAACGCACGAAGCCGATATGCTCGCGCAGCACGTAGAACTGGTCCGCATAGGCGAGCGGCATCTTCAAGCCGTTGACCGATTCCTCGATCGCGTCGAGCCGCTCGATCAGCGACGCCCGCTCCGCCGCCGAATGCTCGCTGAGCGCGCTGCGTTCGATCGCGATCAGCGCGCCATACCAGCGGTAGATGCGCGATTTCACCCGCCACGCATACAGCGAAGGCACGAGGCGCAACGCGGGCACCAGCAGCACGATCAGCGGCACCACGACTACCAGCAGCCGGTCGGCGAGGCTCGCGAGCCAGAACGGCAGGATGCGGTACAGGAAGCTCTTGCCCGACTTGTAATAGCGCGCGGCGTCGTCGCTGATCGGGAAGTCGTGCGCGAGCGGCGCGGGGAATTCGCCAGCGCGCTGCAGCACGTTCGCCTTGCCGTGCACTTCGCGCGCGGCTTCGATCAGCAGGTCCGACAGCGCGGGATGCAGCGAGTCGCGCGCCACCAGTTCGGCGGTCGGCGCGACCATGTGAATCGGCGCGGACGGCAGGTTCTTGCCGAGGTCGAAGGCGCCCATCGGCATTTCGAGCTGGGTCAGGTACGGGAAGCGGCGCGTGTAGGCATCGGCCTGCGTGAAGTCGTAGAACTGCACGTTCGGCGTGCGGTACAGCTTGCCCATCACCGCCGGCTGCGCCGAATCGCCGGCGAGGAACGCCGCGTCGACCTTGCCGGAGACGAGCGCCTGGGCGGCATCGTCGCCCGACAGCGGCAGCAGCTTCGTCGCGCCGCCCGGCTCGATGCCGTTGGCCTTCAGCAGCGCCAGCGCCAGTTCGCGCGTGCCGCTGCCCTCGGCGCCGACCGCGAGGCGCTGGCCCTTGAACTCGGAGAGCCGTGTGATGGTGGGGCCGTGATAGAAGATCGCGAGCGGCACGTAGGCGACACTGCCGAGCGACATCAGACCGTCGCTGACCGGACCGGGCGCGACGCCGTCCTGCACGAAGCCGACATCCACGTCCGACTTCGGGTCCGAGAGCCGCTTGAGATTCTGCAGCGAGCCTTCCGAGGCCAGCACGTTCAGCGTGATGCGGTTGCGCGCGAGGATCGCCTTGTACTTCTGCGCGGCGTTCCAGAAGGTGCTGCCCTCGGGGCCGGCGCTGATCGTCAGTGTGCTCGGCGGCGCGGGCTGGATCAGGCGCACGGCGACCCAGATCGCCGCGGCGGCGATCAGCAGGATCGGCCCGAACGAGACCGCAAGGTCGCGCCAGGAGATCGCGACGAAACGGGCGACGAGTCGGGGAGGGCGTTTGCGGCCGGTGGCTGGCTTCATCGATTGACGTGACGGCGACGGTCGAAGGTGGACGGGGCGCGGCGGGACGGCTGTGCGCGTCGCGCCGATGGTACCTGAGATTGCCGGCGCGGCGGAATGCGGGGCGGGCGGGCGCGGCGAGAAACGCGTAACAAATCGTGAATGCGGCGTGAATGCAGCGTGAACGCAGCGTGAACGTGTCGTGAATGCAGCGTGAACATCGGATGACCGCGGCGTGGCGCGTCGCTACCTAAACCCTTTGCGCTTCTCGCCCGGCTAGATTAAATTGTGCATCGCTGCCGCGAACCGATGTTTGCGCGGCGCGACCCGGCAAGACTGACAAGAACCGGGCGCGTCGGCGGACTTCGCGGCATGCCGGTTCGATCCGCATCGCCTGCATCTTTTGTATGCCTGGCATGTGGCGCGGCCGGCCTCTCTCGCCTCTCGCACATCGTGTCGCCGCCTTAGTCGGCCATACCGCGCCGCGTTCCATCGCGCGCGTCGTATCGGGTCGCCCGTAGTCGTAACGAAGCCGCTTAGACATGCGGTCCAATGTGAAGCTAAGGAGAAGAGAAAGATGAAATCGGTCGGTTTTCTGAAAACGCTGGGCTCGGTGGTGGCAATGGTGGTGGCGTGCAACGTGTACGCCCAGGCAAGCGACGCGCAAAGCACGACCGCCGCGCCGGCTGCCAGCGCCAAGGCGACCAAGAAGGTCAACAGCCAACTGGGCCGTAAGGTGCGTGCGGCGTTGGCGAAGACGCAAGGCGTCGACGTGTCGAACATCGCGGTGCGCGCGCGCGGCGGCGTGGTGACACTGACGGGTTCGGTGCCGGACCAAGGCCAGATCGATGCGGCTGGCGACGCCGCCAAGGGCGTCGCTGGCGTGACGTCGGTGACGAACAAGCTGACCGTCGTGCAGCAATAAGCTGGCGGAAGGCCGCTGACGCATCGCTCCGATGCGTGGCGGAACAACGAAGCCCCGGTTCATCGCCGGGGCTTTTTTTGTGCCTTTTTCCGGCGCGCGGAGGATCGGAGCGATGGCGGGCGAGTGTGATGATTTTCGTGTCGCCGGCGCGTCGCCGCGGTGTCGGAAAGCGCGTCGATTTGCTGCGACGCAACGAACTGTGCCATCCGCTGAGCGGCGCACCGGGCCGTGCGTTGCGCGACGAGGCCGGCGTCACATCGCCACTGTGCGCTGCGACACACAAACGACGCCGGCCGAGGCGTACTGTGACTGCATGGGGAATCGGAGTTGCAGCCATGGAAACCACGCTACTGCGCTACACGGATTTGCCGATCGGCGATCGGGCGGCTTTCGAACTGGTGTGCGCGCGGCATGGTTTCGCGCCGGCGCATTTCCACATCAGCGCGACCGTGACCGTGGGGCAGGATGCGTCCGAGCGCCTCGTCACGGTGCGCCGCGGCGGTTGGGCGCAGTCCTATCATGACCGGCGCGGTCAGTGGATCCGGCAGTTCGAGGCCGATCTGACCTGCCGGTTCTTCAAGTTTTCCAGGTAAGCCCGCTCGACCTGCGTTTCAGGTGTCAGGGTTCGGGTTTTCAGGTCAACACGAGGCGTACGCCGACCAGCGTCAGCGTGGCGGCGAGCACGTTGCGCAGCAGCGCGTCCGGCGCGCGCGACGACAGATAGCTGCCGATCGCGATGCCCGGCAGCGAACCCACCAGCAACGACAGCAGCATCGACCAGTCGATCGACCCCAGCAGCCAATGCCCCGCGCCTGCCAGCAGCGTGAGCGGCACCGCGTGCGCAATATCCGAACCGACGATGCGCGTGGTCGGCAGCAACGGATAGAGCAGCAGCAACACCGTCACGCCGATCGCGCCGGCGCCCACCGACGTCAACGACACCAGCACGCCGAGGATCGCACCGGTCAGCATGGTCAGCGCGAGCGTGCGGCCCTGGCTGGGCGCGCGCGGACGGCGCGCGCCGAGCGCCGCGAGTTGCGGGCGGAACACCAGCGCCACCGCCGTCACGAGCAGCGCGACGCCGAGCACGATCTGGATCAGCCGGCTCGCGCCCGGCGAGTCCATCCCATAGCGATGCAGCAGGATCAGCGTGACGGTGGCGGCCGGTACGCTGCCGGCGGCGAGACGCAGCGTGATCTGCCAGTCGACGGAGCCTTTGAGGCCATGCACGAGCGTGCCGGTCGCCTTGGTGGCTGCCGCGTACAGCAGGTCGGTGCCGACCGCCGTCGCCGGATGCACCTTGAACAGGAGGACGAGGATCGGCGTCATCAGCGAGCCGCCGCCGACTCCCGTCAGGCCGACCAGAAAGCCGACGAACAGGCCGGAGCAGGAGTACAGCAGATCGATATGGGGAAGAGCCATGGAGCGGACGGCTGAAGGTCGGTTGGATGGAAAGGGTGGCTGCGGCTTGCGACGCATGTAGCGCATGCGACTTGCAGGGCGCATGGCGCCTGCGCGCGCCGTGCCCGCTGTGCCGTTGCATGGGTTGCAGCGGCTGCGCGTGCTGTACCTTTGCGACCTTGTGGACCTGCGCGGGCGAGCGGCGAAAGGCGCTATTGTCGCAAAACCGCGCCGCTCGCGTGTGGAATGGCTAAAGCGCCCGCCGAATCTCGACCACGCCGAAGGCCGCGAGCGTGACGCCGACCACGCGGTCGATCGCCACGCGCAGTTTCGCGCCGATCGCGTGGCGCGCGAGCGAGACCACGGTCACGAGGAAGCACCACCAGGCGATCGAGCCGCAAAACACGCCGCCGACGGTGGTCAAGGCGATCGTCGATGAAAACGCGCCGCGCGGCGCGAGCGTGGTGAAGAGCGCGGCGAACATGATCACGGTCTGCGGGTTGGTCAGCGTGAGGAGCAGCGAGCTGGCGTAGGCACGCAGGGCGCCGGCGCGACCGACCTGCGAGAGCTTGCCGTCGGCCGCGTCCGTGACGTTCGCGTTGCCGGTCGCATCCGGCTCGACGGGCGACTTCTGCAGCAGGGTGCGCATGCCGAGATACAGCAGGAACAGACCGGCGAGCAGGTGCAACGGACGGTCGTAAGCCAGCATGAACTGCGAAATGCCGACGAGCCCGAGCGCCGCGATCAAGCCATAGGCGGCGTCGCCGCTCGCTATGCCGAGTCCGATCGCGAGTCCCGCGCGCGGGCCGCCCGTCAGGGTGCGGCGAATGCAGAGCATGCCCATCGGGCCGACCGGCGCGGCGATCGCGAGGCCGACGCCGGCAGCGGTGAAGAAGAGACTGATGGTGGACATCGGAACCCCTGATCGATTGTTGTGATGCGCTGTTGCTCGACGTGTTTCGCGTCGGCGCTTCCCGATGAGCCGACGACGTCAATCGCGCGGGCATGCGGGCGGGAAGGAACTCAGCATAGCCAGACTTAAAAACCCGGGCAAGGCGGTTCGCGTTGCGGGACATCGAGCGCGGCGTTTAAGCGATCCAGCAAGCGATCGAGCAAGCGATCGAGCCATCGCGCAACCGTGAGTGCCGCAGCCGTGGATACCCTGGGAGCGCCGCTCGCCGGATTGTCCTCGGGCATAATTTTCGGACCTCACTTCCTGGAACACGCCCGCTCATGTGGCAAATCGATCAGGTGACCCTGCGCCTGTTCATCGCCGTCTGCGAAGAAGGCACGATAGCGCGTGCGGCCGAGCGCGAATTCATCGCGCCGTCGGCGGTCAGCAAGCGGCTGGCCGATCTGGAGGCGCTGGTCGACGTTGCGTTGCTGTCGCGCAGCCAGCGCGGCGTGCGCGTGACCGCGGCCGGCGAGGCGCTGCTGCGCCACGCGCGGCTCATCATGCGAGGCCATGAGCGTCTGCAGGCCGAGCTCAGCGAATATGCCGCGGGCGCGCGCGGCCATGTGCGCGTGCTGGCGAACGTGTCGTCGATGGTGGAGTTTCTGCCCGAGGCGCTGTCGTCGTTCCTGACGGCGAATCCCCGGATTCGCGTGGACGTCGAGGAGCGCGTGAGCGCCGAGATCGTGCGCGGCCTGGAAGAGGGCGTCGCCGATCTCGGCATCTGCCGCGACGTCGTGCCGATGGGCAGTCTCGACGTGCTGCCGTACCGGGCCGATCATCTTGCGCTGATCGTGCCGCGTGCGCATCCGCTCGCGGGGGAGGCGGCGATCGGCTTCGAGCAGACGCTGGCGTTCGATCATCTCGGGCTCGCGTCGAACGCGTCGGTGAATGCGCTGATGCAGCGCATCGCCGTGGAGAAGGGCCGCGAGTTGAACTACCGCACCTACGTCTCGACCTTCGACGCCGCCTACCGCTTCATTCAGGCCGGCCTCGCGGTGGCGATCCTGCCGCGCGAAGCGCTGCCCCGGCATGCCGCCGATGAATACGGCATCGTCGCCGTGCCGTTGCGCGAAGCGTGGGCCGAGCGGCGTTTCGTGATTTGCGTGCGCGACCGTCAGGCGTTGACGCTCGCGGCCTCGCATCTGCTCGATCATCTGCTGCGAGCGCTTTGAAGCGCTTCTGAAAAGCCCTTAAGGGTTTCCCCTTTGCGGCGGCGCAAGGCCGCCCCGTCTGCCTGAGCGGCCATCGCGAGCGGCGATGGAGTGCGTCGCCATCGCAGACTTTGCCGTGCGCTCCGGCGCGTGCACGCTGTCACTCAGTTGCCTCGTCCCCTACATTCAAAGCGACCTTCAAAGGTTGGGATTCGACATCATGAGTGATACCCAGGAGCGCGTCGTCGTGACCGAAGTCGGTCTGCGCGACGGCTTGCAAAGCATTGCCCGCATCATGCCCACGGAGTTCAAGCGGCGCTGGATCGACGCGGCCTATGCAGCCGGCGTGCGGCATATGGAAGTCGCGTCGTTCGTGCCGGCGAAATGGCTGCCGCAAATGGCCGACGCGGATGCCGTCATCGCCCATGCGCTGACTTACGACGATCTGATCGTCACCGCGCTGGTCCCGAACCTCAAGGGCGCGCAACGGGCGCTCGAAGCCGGCGTGCACCGCATCGTCGCGCCGATCTCCGTGAGCGCCGCGCACAGCCTCGCGAATGTGCGCAAGACGCCTGGCGAGATGATCGACGCGTTTGCCGCGATGCGCGAGTTGATCGACAGCGCGGGGCGCGGTGTGGAGGCGGTTGCAGGTGCAGGCGTAGGTGCAGGCGCAGGTGGCGATGCCAGCCGCGACGCAGATCGCGGCGCAAGCTCTGGCGCAGCGGCTGGCGCCGGAACGCGCGGGCGGCGCGTCGAACTGATCGCCGGTTTGTCGACGGTGTTCGGCTGCACGCTGCAAGGCGCGGTGCCCTCTACCGATGTCGCCGCGATCGCGCGCGCTGCCGTGGCGGCCGGCGCCGACGTGATCGCGCTCGGCGACACCACCGGCGAAGCAACGCCGCGTCAGGTCGGCGAGATCATCGAGGTGGTTCGCGGCGCGGCCGGCGACAGGCTGCGCTCACTGCATTTTCACGACACGCGCGGCCTTGGCCTCGCCAACACGCTGATTGCCCTGCAACACGGCATCCGCGAATTCGACGCTTCGCTGGCCGGTCTCGGCGGGTGTCCGCATGCGCCGGGCGCGACCGGCAACGTCAACACCGAAGACCTCGTCTTCATGCTCGACAGCATGGGTTACGACACCGGCATCGACATCGCGCGGCTGCTCGCTTCGCGCGCGGTGCTCGCCGACGCGTTGCCCGGCGAGCCGCTGTACGGCTATCTGGCGCGCGCCGGTTTGCCGAAGCAGTTCACGGCCGCTCGTCCTCGCGCCGGTTCTTCCGCCGGTTCCTCCTCCGACTCTCCCGAATCACAGGTGCTTCAATGACTACGCCATCTTCCGTATCGTCTTCGGCCGAGCCCCGGACGCAGCCTCAGCCTCGTTCGTTGCCGCTCGCCGGCCTTCGCGTGGTCGAGTTATCGCACATGGTGATGGGACCGACCTGCGGGATGATTCTCGGCGATCTCGGCGCCGAGGTGATCAAGGTCGAGCCGCCGCGCGGCGACGGTACGCGTCGTTTGCTGGGTACCGGCGCGGGCTTTTTCCGCACCTTCAACCGCAACAAGAAGAGCGTTGCGCTCGATCTCGACAGCGAAGCGGGACTGGCCGCGCTGCATAAGCTCGTCGATACCGCCGACGTGTTCGTCGAGAACTTCAAGCCCGGCCGCATGGCGAGTCTCGGGCTCGATTGCGCGTCGCTGCGCGAGCGCAACCCGAAGCTGATCTACGTGTCGCACAAGGGCTTTCTGAGCGGTCCCTACGAACACCGTCTCGCGCTCGACGAGGTCGTGCAGATGATGGCGGGCCTCGCGTACATGACGGGCCCGGTGGGCCGACCGTTGCGCGCGGGCAGTTCGGTCAACGACATCATGGGCGGCATGTTCGGGGCGATCGGCGTGCTGGCCGCGCTGCACGAACGTCACACGAGCGGATGCGGCAAGGAAGTGCAGAGTGCGTTGTTCGAGAACTGCGTGCTGCTGTCCGCTCAGCACATGCAGCAATATGCCGCGACGGGCGTGCCGGCGGCGCCGATGCCCGAGCGCATCAGCGCGTGGGCCGTGTACGACGTGTTCACGCTGGCCAACGAAGAACAGATGTTCATCGCCGCGACCGGCGACGGCCAATGGCGTGCGCTGTGCGCGATTCTTGGCCGCGCGGATCTGCTGGCCGATCCGCGTCTCGCGACGAACAACGACCGCGTGCTGGCGCGCGAGTGGCTGCTGAAAACGTTGGGCGAGACGTTGCGCGAGCGCGATGGCGCGTCGCTGGTGCCGCTGTTCGAGCGCGACCATATTCCGTTCGCGTCGATCACGAAGCCCGAGGAGTTGTTCGACGATCCGCACCTGAACCAGACCGGCGGCCTTGCGCGCCTGACGCTCGACGACGGCAGCGAAACCGGCATGCCCTTGCTGCCGGTTTCGCTCGATGGCGCGCGCCTGCCGCCACGCCGGCCGATCGCAAAGATCGGCGAGCACACCGCCGAGGTGCTGCGCGATCTGGGCTACGACGACGCCCAGATCGCGGCGCTGGCTAGCGGCGCGGCGCAGGCGCCGCGCGAGGCAGCTTGATACATGCATGGCGCGCGCTTGATGCGCGAGTCTCGCATGCGTGTCGCGCGAGGCATGGAACGTAATCGATCGATCTCATCCGGCGGCGAGACCGGAGGTCGGCAACCGTATTAGATGGACCGGCATGAGCGCTGACGCGCCCCCACCGGTCGACAATGGAGACAGACGATGAAATCGTCAAATCAGGCGGCGTATGCGACGGCGCTCGGCGATGCCGGCGCGCTGGGCGGTGTGTCAGCGGGCGCGGGCATGTCGAGCGGCGAGCGTGCCGACGGCATTGCATTGGACGGCGCGCGCATCTCCGCGCGGCTCGACCGGTTACCTGCGACGCGTTCGATCTGGAAGCTGGTGATGTTGCTCAGCCTCGGGCTGTTCTTCGAGCTGTACGACCTGATGTTCTCCGGCTATATCGCGCCGGGGCTCGTGCGCAGCGGCATTCTCACCGCGACCACGCGGGGCCTGTTCGGCAGCAGCGGGGTGGCGAGTTTCATCGCCGCGTTATTCGCGGGGTTGTTCATCGGCACGGCGGCGTGTGGATTTTTGGCCGACCGTTTCGGGCGTCGAGCGATCTTCACGTGGTCGCTGCTGTGGTACACGGCGGCGAACATCGTCATGGCGTTTCAGGACACGGCGCTGGGGCTGAACCTTTGGCGCTTCATCGCGGGCGTTGGCATTGGCGTGGAGATCGTGACGATCGGCACGTACATTTCCGAACTGGTGCCGAAGCATGTGCGCGGGCGAGCGTCGGCGTGTTCGCAGGCGGTGGGATTTTGCGCGGTGCCGATCGTCGCGTTTCTATCGTATCTGCTGGTGCCACACCGTTACTTCGGCATCGACGGCTGGCGCCTCGTCGTACTAACGGGTGTAGCGGGCGCGGCGGTGGTGTGGTGGATTCGCCGGCGGTTGCCGGAGAGTCCGCGCTGGCTGGCGCAGAAAGGCCGGATCGACGAAGCGGACGCGGTGATGACACGACTCGAAGCGCGCGTGGAGCGCGAGTACGGCAAGCCGTTGCCGGAGCCGGCATTACCTGAACCGGTGCGCGCGCGGGCGGCGTTTCGCGATTTGCTGGTGCCCCCGTACCGCCGGCGCACGTTGATGCTGATCATCTTCCACGTCTTCCAGACGATGGGCTATTACGGATTCGCGAACTGGATACCGACCTTGTTGATCAAGCAGGGGATCACGGTGACGACCAGTTTGATGTACGCGAGCATCATCGCGATTGCGGCACCACTGGGGCCGTTGCTGGGTTTATTGATCGCCGACCGTTTCGAGCGCAAGACGGTGATCATCGCCATGGCGGCGGTCAACGTAGTGTGCGGCCTGGCCTTCAGTCAGGCGCGGGAGACGGTATTACTGGTGAGCTTGGGGGTGTGCCTGGTGCTGGCGGGCAACATCATTTCGTACAGCTACCACGCGTACCAGGCGGAGTTGTTCCCGACGGGCATCCGCGCGAGGGCGGTCGGCTTCGTTTACTCGTGGAGCCGCATATCGGCGATGTTCTCGGCATTCGTGATTGCAGCCTGCCTGAGCCGCTTCGGCGTGAACGGCGTCTTCGTCTTCATCTCGGGCGCCATGGCGATCGTGATGATAGCGATCGGCCTCCTGGGACCAAGAACCCGCGACGTCTCACTGGAAGACCTATCGAGGTAAAACCACGAGAAAGAGAAGAGAACCAGAGAACCCAGAAAAACCAGGAAGCACGGCAACGACAAAACGCGAGGGCGCGCGAAGCGCCGCCGGAAGAATGACTGCTGTGTCACGAAGGTTGAATGCGCGAGGGAACGGATTCCAGATGTACCACTACGGGTACTGCGCGAGGTGCCCGCTTATGAGCTAGCGGGTTGAAGCGGCTTTCTCTGCTTACTCTCTTTGCCGCGGCAAAGAGAGTAAGTGCCGCCCCGCACAGGGGCAACGCAAATAGACCACTAACAATACAAGGAAAGGCCAAAAAAAACCCAGAATCACATCCCCACATACCCCACCGGCACGGTGGAATGACTCTGCGCGACAGCCGCATTACCAGACACAACATAAACAGGCGACTCAGTAAGCTGAATCGTAAGCACCCCATTGCTATAGCTCGCGGTAGAAGCATTCCCCATCATATCGATGACCTTAACGGTACCGCTGGTGCCCGGCGCATCGACGGCAAGGGTATAAGGCACGCTATAAGTCGAGCTAAACCCGCTGCCAGCACTCCACGCATTATTGTTATGCGTCCAAAGCGCGGTAATGACAGCCCCATTGTTCAGCTGCTGAAACGCATACGCATAAACACCGTTAGGCGCCCCATTCACAGGTCCAAGCGTAGTCGTCCCATCCAAGGTATGAGTCATGGCACTCAAAGCCATGGCCACCGGCTTAGGACTGATATTGCTAGCCCCGAACGCGCCCTGCGCATCATTCAGATCGAAGAACGTACCGTACCCGACCTCACCCGGATAATCCGCCCCATAGAACACATAAGTCTGATTAGCCCCCTCACCCAAGGTAATGATATGCATCCGCGCAGCAACCGCAGCCTGCGCATACAGCACATTGGCCGTCGGATAGTTAGGCCCATAAGCGCTGCCCAGGTCATAACTGATCCCCGCCTCGGTCGAGAACAACTTCATTCCCGGCCGATAGTCGGTCGCCATTTCAGCGCGTAGTGCCTGCATCTGCCCACGCAGCGATCCCGACGCGGTCGACGGATCGCTGTCGTAACGCTCCGGCGGATGCGACGGCGACGTCCCCGCGTCGTAGTAGCCGTGCGTGGCCACCGCGTCGATGTACTGCCCGAAGCCGAGCGGCGCGAGGCGCTTCAGGCGCGTGGTGGTCAGGCTCGGGAACGCGTCGGTCGGGCCCATCACCACGGCCTTCGGATCGGTCGAATGCAAGCCCTGATAAACCGATTGATACAGCGCGACGAAATTGGCATCCGTGTCGGTCCAGAACTCGTTCGGCTCCCACGTCACCTGGTAGTAGTTCGCGGATTGCTGCGGGAAGTACGTCGAGCGGATCGTGTTCGATTCGGTGCCGACGCGGCTCATGTAGTTCTGGTAGTACGACAGATTGGTCGGCACGCTGACGTCGTCCTGGAACGCGCCGGTGCCGCTCGCCCATGCGGGAATACCGTCGAGGCGGATCAGCCGCATCACGTCGCCGGACTTGTAGAACGGATCGAGCGTGCTGGACGACGGATTGAAAGTGTTCGCGCCATTCGGTTCCATGGTCGACATCTGGCGATCGTCGATCGTCGACGAAATGCCGAGGTCCGCGAGCAGCGGGCCGTTGTCGTTCGCGCCCTGCATGCCGAAGCGATGCTGCTCCTGGCGCGCGTACGTCACCGCCGGCACCACGCCCGACAGATTCGCCAGCACGCCGAAGGTCGCGATGCCGACCGGACGCGTGCCGGCTTGCGGCAGTTGGCCGCCGTTCTTCGCGAGCGTGCCGGTGGCCGCGAAATAGCCGGCGAGCGTCGACGAGCAGTTCAGGGTGATCGCGTTCGAGCCGCCCGGCACCGGCGCGCTGCCGCTTGCCGCGACGTGCCCCAGCGTGTCCGTGACGGACCAGTTCAGCGTGTCGGCGCCCTGCACGTTGGTGTTGAAGACGAGCTGGAACGTGCTGCCCGACGGGAAGATGCGTGTGCCGTCGGCGCTCGGCGTGTCGGCGGACAACGTGGCGCTGCCCGATCCCGACGAGGTGGCCGGCGCGGCGCAGGTCATCGCCGCGTTCGAGGTGCCCGCCGCATTCAGCGTGCTGTTCGTCGTCGCGCCGTTGCTTGCCGTGCTCGAACCGGTCGTGCCGTTGGCGGTCGTGCCGCCGGCCGTCTGGGCTGCCGCGGTGCTGGTGCCGCTACCGCCGCCACCGCCGCCGCAGGCTGCGAGTACGAGCGAGAGAGAGGATAGCGAGGAGAGCAGAAGAAGTTGCGATTTCATCGATCTGTAAGCCTTGCGTTGCTTGCGATCCGTTCGGCTCGTCGCGCACCGCGCGTCAGGAGACCAAACGAACAACGGGGTTCATTCGCAGACCGGCCGACACGACTCGTCGACGCTGGCCATCGGGCGGCGCAACTGTCCATTTGCGCCAGGGTGAGGTCTTCCCGGGTTGTCGGCTCCAAACGCGTTTCTCTTCAACGAACTTCACGTCAGACAAAACAGGCACGAGACGACTCACCGTGACTTGCGTCGCGTTGGCGGAAACAGACGACCGGGGGAAGATAAGACGAAAACCACCAACCTGATGCAGCACAGCGCCGTGCATCGCAGTGCGCGAATTCGCTGCACTGATCAATGCATCTTTTACTGTGCTGTAAGTCACATAAAACAGCGGTTGGGAACAAACGACCGTCACCTTACCGATTAGTCTGTTTAAAAAAAGTAACGAGTCGTTACGTATGAACAAACAGGCAGTACTAATTGCATTGATCCGATGAAAAAATATGTAAGGAGATATCTGTCTTTTTCCGCCAGATTGAAATGGGGTCGAACGGAGATGAAACGGATAACTAAACAGGTGAGCGGCCCGCAATCCGCAGAGAAATGGGCGTTAGCGCGCATTGCGTAGCGGCGGACGCCTTGGAGTTGGCGGAGAAGCGCTGTATCTTCGGTGTAAGGTTTCTTCGCGACGTGAGCCGCGCTGCGGAACTGTCGCTGTTTAACGGAGACCATGACGCGCGCCGGTCCAGGTGCGCGCCAGATAAAAGCTGAGGGGAAACCGGCATCGTTCAGGGTCCACACCCGATGGTCAGGTTTCTTTTTCGTTGCGCAAAACAGGCGGTATCCAGAGAGATAAATCGTGAGAATTCTTCAACTGGTCCTCGCACCGCGCTTGTCCGGGGCAGAAGTACTCGTCAAAGGTCTTGCCATTCATCACCAGCGAGGCGGACATGAAGTCTGTATGACATCGCTGCTTCCGCAGCAGTCCGATTTCGCGGACATTCGTGCTGAGCTGCAGGCTGCGGGCGTCACCTGCATGTTTCCCGAAGCGCGCTATGGACGGATCGGCAAACTGCTGCATCTCTATCGGGTGGTGCGCCGGTTCCGGCCGGATTTCATCATCGCGCATGCGACGCTCGCCGCGATGTACGTGCGCCTCCTGCCGGTCCATACGCCGATCGCGTGGGTCATGCATTCGGGAGTCAACGACTTCGAGAACGGCATGCTCAAGCGCGCCGAACGGCTGTTGTCGCGTCGCGCGCGGGCGATCATCGGCGTGTCGCAACAGAATCTCGACGACTACCTGCGCGAGATCGGCCGGCATCCGTCGATGGTGGTGATCCCCAATGGCGTCGACGCGTCGCAGTTCGCCGAATACGACGACCTGTCCGCGCCGGCGCTCGAAGTACCGGCCAAGCAGATCGTTCAGCTCGGCCGCTATATGGAGTGCAAGAGCCAGCTCCATACGGTGCGCGCGTTCGAACGCGTGCTGCGGTCCGAGCCGGCCGCGCGGTTGCTGTTATGCGGCGTCATCGAGGATCTCGACTATCACGCGGCCGTGGTGGCGTTGGTTCAGGAACTTGGCTTGCAGGACAAGGTGCAGGTGTGTGGACCGCGTTCGGATGTCGCCGCGATCCTGCGGTCGTCGCGCGTGTTCGCGATGCCGTCGCGCTTCGAGGCGCAGAGCATCGGCTTTCTGGAAGCGCTGGCGTCGGGTATTCCGGTGGTCGCGAACCGGATCGCGTCGTTTGGTTTCGCGACGGCGTTCGGCAGCGTCAGCCTCGTCGATACCGCCGATCCGGACGCGTACGGCAATGCGCTGCTGCACGCGCTCGACATGCCGCGCGCGGACCGTCAACTGTCGGGCTACACGCTGCACGATACCGCCGACCGCTATATGACGATCGCGCGGCAGTTCGTGCAGCCGCTGCAAATCTCCGCCTGATCTTCAAGTTCCCCGTGCTTCCTGCGTATCGATTCGCCCGCGCTCACTGAGCGAGGCGGTCGATACGCAGCGTCTCCGAAAACAATCCCGGCAGTTCACCCAATTCCTGCGCGGCGCCGAGTGCGAGACGCGGGCCGCTTTGGCTCGCGGGATTCGCTTGATTCGCTTGAGTCGCCTGACTTGGCGTTTCCACCGGATACGACGTCAAGGCCGGTGCGCCGCCGGTGTAGTAGAAATTCCCCAGTGTCGCGTCGACGCGCCGATACAGCACGAGCGCGGTCTGGCGTTTGTCGTGCACGAAAACCGGCGACACGTCCGACCACGACAGACCACGCAATGTCGCGGCATGGACCGGCGTGAAGGCCGGCGCGTTGCTCGCCGCGCCCGTCGCGGCATTGGCCAGATGGTCCATATCGAGCGTGGCGACATCGATCAATGCATCGTCGTCGGCGCCGTCGAGATGCGGGCTCAGCAGGATCAGCGTGTCCTTGTTCGCGCCGTCGCCGTTGACCGCGCCCGTGATCGCCTTCACGAAGCCGGCGACGAAACTCGCCGGCAGCGGCTTGCGCTCGCCGATCGTCATGTGCGTGCCGTCGTTGGCGATCGGCGTGATGGTCAATTGTTCGCCATGTTCTTCAAGCGCGACGAGCGAGGCGCGCGAGCCTGCCTTCCCGAGCGTCAACAAGTTGGCGTTGGCCGCGAGGTTTTTCGCCTGCGCGAGCAGCGTCGGCTCCGTGCCGCTCTTGCCTTGCGAGGCCGCAAGCCACAGATCGAGTCCGCTATCGGCCCGCTTCTGCGCGATCAACACGCCGGCGCGGCCGGTGCCGGTGAAATCCGCGGCGACGTACTGCTGCGTCGCGTCCGGCTTGAACGCCGCGCTGGTTTGCAGCCACAGGCGCGGCGCGTCGAAGTGATCGCCCGCGCTGCGCAGCAGCCAGAATGCCGTGCCGCCTTCGCGCGCGGTGACGACCATCAAATCCGCGTGACCGTCTCCATCGAAATCGCCGAGCAGAAAACGCGCGCTGTCGAAACACAGCGCGTCGCGGCCGCAACTCGGCGCGCTCGCCTGCGGATCGAACGGCACGGTGCTCGCGTACCACAGCGCGGGCGGCGCGGCTTTCGTCAGCGATGCGACGTACACGCCGAAGCCGGGGCCGTCTTTTTGCCGCTGTACGTACACTGCCGACTGCTCGCCCTTGCCGTTCACGTCGCCGGCCATCGCGGTGGCGAGCCGCAGATCGTTCGCCTGCGTGTGCTGCGTCGACGCCCAGCGAAAACGCGTGGTCAGCGCCGCGCAACCGCGCATGGTGAGCTTGCCGCCGGTTTCGCCGAGGCAATGACGCATGGGTGTATAGACGAGGCCGAAATCCCACGGCGTCCAGCGTTGCGCGAGATCCCATTGATCGCAGGTTTCGCCGACCAGATAACCGTCGCGCTCGGCGATGCATTGCGATGTGGCCACGCTCACCAGGGCGGCGTTGCGCGTGTTGCCCGGATAAACGGTGACCGGCTCCCAGCGCCATTGCTGATTCGCCGAACCGTTGCAGGCGGCGAGCGTCGGCGCGCGGCCGGTGCCCGCGGCCGTCAGGCACTGGCTCGCGGCCGCGTTGAAAAGCTGGATCGGGTGGACGACGAAATCCGCGAGGCGATGATCGCTGCGATCCGCGAACGCGTAGCGGCGCGCGACCCAGTTGCCGTCCCATTGAAACTCGCCGAACACATGCGAGTACTCGCTGCCGTCGATCGAAAAATAACTCGCGACGATATCGCGCTTGCGCTGCACTTCGGCGCTCGGCAGATTGGCGGGCAAGCCGCCGGTCGGATAGGTCAGGTGATAGACGATCGGCACGCTGTGGCCGAGCGTCTGCGCGACGTGCCGCGTGATCCGCGCGCTATAGATGTGATCCGGATGCTCGATGAACGGCACGGTATCGGGATTGAGCGTATAGATCAGCGTGGCCGGTTCGAGAATCACACGCAGCGCGGCCGATAGACCTTCGCGATCGTACTGCACGCGCTCGCTGCCGTTCGCGTTCATCGGATAGCTGGTGAGTGTCGCGTGCTGTTCCCACAACAGGCCGAGCGGCACGCGTCCGCCGCGCACGGCGCCGCCGGGCAGACGAAATTCGAGCAGGCGGATCTGCGGTTTCGCCTTCAGCACCATCTGATGCACGAGCTTGCCGGCAAACGTCACGTTCGTTTCGATCCACTCGTTCGGCACGTGCGCCATGCGCGCGTAGGCGAGCCGCGATGCGCGCTCGCGCGTCTGCACGTAGGCGAAATTCGCACCGTTGGCGCCGCCGATCAGATGCACGGTGGTGATGCACCAGCCGGCGTCGAGGCGTTCGGCGATGGCGGGATCGAC
The DNA here is from genome assembly GCF_029910215.1 of Paraburkholderia sp. D15. Taxonomy (NCBI): domain Bacteria; kingdom Pseudomonadati; phylum Pseudomonadota; class Betaproteobacteria; order Burkholderiales; family Burkholderiaceae; genus Paraburkholderia; species Paraburkholderia sp. D15. Next base: position 779,892 of record NZ_CP110395.1, read on the forward strand.
GAACAGCAGGTCGTCGTCGAGATGGGCGACCACGGTGACGAGCGTGCCGGCGGTGCAGTCGGCCGCGCGCGCCGCGCGTGGCGACAGGGTGAACAGCAGAAGAACAAGCAAAGCAAACGATGAAACGCGAACGAGCCTGGTTGCCGATGATCGCATGATGTCTCGATGCCCTGAAGGAGGGCTCAATCATACTTCAGCGGAATAGGTCGGCACGTGGGGAAGGCCACAGTCGGCGAGGGGGGCGCCGGTTACGCGCGATTACGTGCGATTAAGTGCGATTAAGTGCGATCACGTGCAAGCACGCGCCGGCTAGCGAAAATAGGCTTTCGTATTGTCGTGAACATCCACCCGCGCAAGCAGCTCCACCGGCGTCAGCCAACGGTAATCGCTGTGCTGGTCCGGCCGTCCAAGCGGCGTGGCGCTGGTGAACGTCAGCGTATAGGCCAGCACGATGTAATGCGTCGACACGTCCGGCTCGCCGGCGAAGTTGTCGCCGTAGTGATGTTCGAACACGCCCTCGAAACGCGCGGTCGAGCGTTGCAATCCGGCGATGCCGAGTTCGGCGTCGGCGATCCGCGCGAACGCGCTGTCGAGCGTTTCGTCTTTATGAATGCGCCCGCCCGGCACGAACCATGTGCCGCGTGCGGGACGGTTGCGCCGATGGCCGAGCAGCACGCGCCCTTCGTCGTCGCGAACGATCAGGTCGATCGCGATCAGCGGCGTGAGTCGGACGATGTCGAGAAAGTCCATCGCGGTCAGCATAGGTTCCCCCGCGCGCCCGGGCATGCCGGCCGGCGTTCTAAAAATTGATCGTTAACAGTGGCAATCGCCGTCTGCAGTCGCCGTCAATAGTCGCGCTGCTCGTCTTCCCGCGCGAGCCGGCCCGACACGTTCGCGAGGAACAGCGCGAGCAGCACCGCGCCGATCGTCGCGAAGAGAAACGCGCCGACCATTGCAGCGAGAACCAGCATGATCCACTCGAAGCCGTTCATATCCGGAGGTCAGCATCGTCGAGACAAATTTGATGCTAACCCGCGCGTGCGCGCCGCTATGTGCGCCAATCCTCACCGGCACTGTCATCGTTCGCCGAAGTACCGTCCGAACGCGCCGCTACGGCGTCATTGGCGCGCAACATAGCCCTCGGGCGTGGTGACGGCGTCCTTGAAAACGGCCGCGTTGCCGGACACGACATAGACCGGCGCGGCCGTAAGCTTCAGCGCGGCGACGCCGTCGCGATACGGCACGCTCGACACGTTGCCCATCATGTCGAACACGCTGAGGTTGCCGGAGGTGCCGGGTGCGTCGACGCGCAGCCGGTAGTCCACCGTGCGGCTCGCGTCGAAGCCGGTTTTGGCGGACCACGCGTCGTTGTCGTGCGTCCACAGCGCGGTCACGATCCGGCCGCCGCCGAGCCGCTGGAACGCGTAGCCGTAGACGCCCGCGGGCAGCGCCTTGAGCGGGCCGAGCGTCACCGTGCCGTCGACCATTCGCGTCAGGGCCGCGACCGCGAGCGCGGCGGGCTTCGGGCTGATGCGCGTGGGGCCGTACGTGCCGGTCGGATGATCGAGTTCGAAGAAGAGCCCGTAGCCGGGCGCGGCATCCGGCATGTCCGCGAGATAGAACACGTAGGTCATGTCGGCGCCTTCGCCGAGCAGGATCAGATGCGTGCGCGCGACCACGGCGGCTTGCGCGTACAGCACGTTGGCACCCGGATAGTTCCGGCCGTACGACGCGCCGATGTCGTAGCTGATGCCGGTCTCGGTCACGAAAAGCGGCGCGCCGGGCTTCAGATAGAGACGCATCTCGTGACGCAGCGCGCGCATCGAAGCCGGCAACGCGCCCGGCAAGGTGCCTTCGTTGCCGGCATCGTTCACGCGTTCCGGCGGATGGGAGGGCGAGGTGCCGATGTCGTAGTAACCGTGAATCGACATGCCATCCATATAGCGGCCGATGCCTTGCGGACCGAGCCGCCGCATCAGCTTCACGTTGCCCTGCACCGACGAATACGTGAGCCCCATCACCACCGCATGCGGATCGGTCTGATGGATGCCTTCCCACACGGCCTTGTACATCGCGATGAAGTTGGCGTCGCTGTCGCGCCACGGCAGGCCGCCATCGGCGTCCGGTTCCCACGTCACCTGATAGTAGTTGTCGCGTTGCTGCGGGAAGTACGTGGTGCGCACGCGGTTCGATTCGGCGCCGACCCGCGTCATGTACTCCTTCATCTGCGCGAGCGAGACCGGCGCGTAGCTATGGGTTGCCTTGCCGGTCGGGCTCGCCCATCCGGGGATGCCGTCGAGCTGGATCAGCCGCATGATGTCGCCGCGCTGGAAGTACGGCGTGAGCTGTTTGGTCGACGGATTGAAGGTGTTCGCCTGCTTCGGCTCCTCGACGTACCAGTTGCGGTTGTCGTTCACCCATGAAAGGCCGAGCGCCGTATAGACCGGGCGATAGCCGTCGCCATCGCAGCAATGCTGACCCGGCGCGAGATACGCGGTCCCCTGGCCGCCGAAGCGATGCTGGTCCTCGAACGCGAAACGCACCACGGGCAATGCGGCGGCGGTGTCCGGCAGCACGCCGAAAGTGGCGATGCCGGCGGGGCGTGTGCCGCGCGCGTCGAGTTGTCCATGCGTGCGTTCGAGCGTGGCGGAGACGGCGAAGTAGCCCGCCACGCTGGACGCGCAACTGAGCGCGGCGAGCGTGGCGCCGGCCGGCACCGCGAAGCGTCCGCTCGCGCGCACCGCGTTCCAGCTATCGCGGATCTGCCAGCTCAGCGTGTCGCTCTGCCTGGGTCGTGTGACGAATACCAGCGCGAAGGGCTTGGCGCTGGCGAACAGGCGTGTGCCGTCGCTGGGTGTGTCCGCTTCGAGCAAGGGACCGTCGGCGTTGGTCGCCACCTGCGAGGCCGGCGCGGCGCAGCGCAGTCCCTGGCCCGGCGGCGCCTTGAGTTCGATGGCCACGGCAGCGGCGGGAACGGAAATCGTGGCGGCGGCAGCGGATGTCGCTCCACCTTTTGGCCCGGCCTCCGCGCGCTTTTCCGTCAGTGCGACCGCGCAGCGTTTATCCGCACCGGGTGCGGGATCGCCGAACACGCCGTTATTGCAGTCGGCGCTGCCCGTGAATGTTTTCACCACGTATTGCGTCGTCGTGCCGTACAGCACGTCGCGCGTACCGTCGAAGCGGCAGGTGCCGTTTTCCGCCGCGCAGGTGGCCCACGTGCGGCCGTCGGCGGTGAAGTTTGCCTTTACGCCTTCCTTGAGTTCGGGCGCTGCGTGAGCCGCCGGGAGCCACGCGAGAAGCGCGGCGACGGCCATCGCGCGGACCCCGCCAGGGCGTGATGTCCGGCGCGCAGCCCGGCTGCCGGCGAGTGCTCGCCGCGTGCAACATTCCCGTTCTTTCGACATGTTTTCCCCGTCCCGTTTTTGCATGCGCGGTCGTCGCCGGATGGCTAGCGCACCAGGTCAGACCCGCCGCCGCCGGCATCGTGCAAGCACCTGTTGCGCAAACAACATAGTGCATTTCCGCAATCGCCTGGCGGAAATCCACCGTCTTCCAACCGACACATTCCGCCATGGGTCCGCCTATTGCCGGTCGGCTAAAGCGGCCTTATTTCCGTGTTTCACGTTTGAAACATTAATCGTTGCCTTTATATTCAGCAGATCGAATAACAACCAATTAAATAATTTGCTCGAGCGCTGAAGTGCTTATATTAGGCGATGTAATTCCTTAATGGCGTGCGTCGCGTTTATCGTCGGAGGAAAGGCTGGACGGCGTCAGCCTGACGAATATTGGTGCATGAAAGGAAGCTGGTCTCATTGTCCTGCCAACACGAGAAAAAGTCACTTCAAATAGGCCGGTCGGTGGATGGAACGGATTGCAAGTCCGTTTTTTCGAGTAGCGACAGTATGTGTGCTGGCGAACGAAATAGCCTTTTTATTTGCATTAAGATTCGCACAATGCCAATTCATTGATATGTGGAATCGGCAATTAATTCGCTAAAAATCCGGAACGGGAAGAATCGTTCCGAAAATCACTGCCCGGCCACCCCAAGCGCACGCCAACATGTCTGCTTCATCGGTCATGGCGGCTAAATGCTTGATTTACGGTGGCTATGATGCACTGCACAGAGTTGGCCCCTTTGTGCAGCCGTTCAAGGTGAAAGTAGCTCCGTTTTTCTGACGAGGATGACTATGACCTGCGCGAGTCTCGAGTCTGCAATGCTGCGCTGGGTGCACGCTCCGAACAAGGGAATGCGTCGCATCGCGATACTCATGTTCAACGACTGTTCGCTGCAAGGGGCGGGCGTGGTGGCCGAGGTGTTCCAGGTCGCGAATGAGCTGGCCTCGTCGGGTTCCGGCGGCTGGCTGTACGACGTGTCGTTTCTGTCGGCCGACGGCGGCATGGTGACTTCTTCCTCGGCGCTGCGGGTCTGGACCGATGGACTCGACGCACGGCACTACGGCGGTTTCGATGCGCTGTACGTGGCGGGTGGCAAGGGCGCGAATGCCGCGGCCGGCGACGAACGCCTGATCGCCTGGCTGCGTCGCGTGCGTCGTAATACCGGCATGATCCGGCCGATCGCGGAAGGCCGCGCGCTGCTCGACGCGGCCTATCTGCCGGAAAGCCGGCGCGATGGCGAGTTCGGCGCTCAGCCGAACCCGTCCGCCGTTCGTCCCGTGGAAGCGGGTAACGGAAACGGTAACGGCAATGGCACCGGCACCGGCGCCGACGCCGGCGACCGCCTCGAATCGATGCGCAGCGCACTCGCGATGATCAAGCGCGATCTCGGCGGCGCCGCTGCCCGCACGGTCGCCGAACGTCTACTGGCGGACTCCTGTTCGAATCTCGCGCCGCTGCTTGGCGAGGACGGCGCGCTGAGCCCCGGCGACAAGGTGCGCGCCGCCGCGCGCTGGCTGCAGGAAAACTGCCAGCAAGCCATTTCGATTGCCGACGCCGCCCAGTTCGCCGCGATGAGCGAACGCAACTTCCTGCGCCGCTTCAAGATGGAAATGGGCATCACGCCTTCCAGTTTCCTGTTGCACGAACGCCTCGCCGTGACCTGCAGCCTGCTGACCGAATCCGAACTGCCGGTCGACAAGATCGCCCGGCGCACCGGCATGGGCAACGGCGATCGCCTCGCGAAAGTGTTCCGCAAGCGCATGAGAATTTCCCCCACCGAATTCCGGATTCAGAGCCGCCGCATGGTCGGCGAATAACACGCACGGGTCGAGCGCCGGGCGACGCGACGCGATGCGTGGCCGGCGGCAAGTTTTTCCGTCGTTTTGTCGGAACTATAAGGAATACGAATATGTTGACTCAGGGAGCTGTGAACGCTGTGTCGGCTGAGCCGAACGGCGCGGATACCGCGACGGCCGGCGCGCGTTGCGCGCGCATCGTGCCGGTGATTCTCGCGGGCGGTTCGGGCACACGGCTGTGGCCGGTGTCGCGCGAAAACTATCCGAAGCAACTGATCGACGTGGTCGGTTCCGACTCGCTGCTGCAAGCCACCGCGCGTCGCATGAACGGGTTTCCGGCGGGCTGGAAGGTGGATGCGTCGCCGATCATCGTGTGCGGCGAGGAACACCGCTTCGTGATCGCCGAGCAGTTGCACGCGAACGGCGTCGAGGCGCGCCTCGTGGTCGAACCGGCGCGCCGCGACACGGCGCCCGCGCTGACCATGGCGGCCGCGCTCGCCTGCGCCGGCGGCGACGACGCGATCCTGATCGTGATGCCGGCCGATCACTCGATCGCCGATATCGGCGCGTTGCAGCGCGCGCTGGAATGCGCGGCGCGCTACGCCGAACAAGGCGCGATCGCCACGCTCGGCGTGCCGCCGACGCGCCCCGATACGGGCTTCGGCTATATCCGCATCGGTGCGGCGCTGGGCGAAGGCAGCCATGCGATCGACGGCTTCGTCGAAAAACCCGCCGAGGAAATCGCCGCGCAATACGTGGCGGCGGGCACGTACTGGTGGAACAGCGGCATTTTCATCGTGCGGGCGAGCGTGTGGCTCGATACGTTGCGGCGTCTGCAGCCGGAGATGCACGCGGCCTGCGAGCGCGCGTTCAACGGCGGCAAGACCGATGGCGCGTACTTCCGGCCGTTGCTCGACGCGTTCCTCGGCGCACCGGCGGATTCGATCGATTACGCGGTGATGGAACGGTTGACCGAGACGGGTGCGGGCGCAACGGTTTCGCCGGACGACGCGAACGTGACGACCGGCACCGCGAACGCGGACGCCAACGCAGAAACAGGCGCGGAAACAAGCGCTGAAACAAGCGAAGAAATAAACGAAGAAATAAACACCAATCCCACGACAAATGACAGCGCCACGCGCGCCACCGCACTGAACCCGGTCGGCGTCGTCGTCAAACTCGAAGCTGGCTGGTCCGACCTTGGTTCGTGGGACGCCGTCTGGGCCGCGATGGAAAAAGACGCCAATGGCAATGCCGGGCGCGGCCGGGTGGCGTTCGAAGGTGCGGTATCGAGCTATGCGCATTCCGAAGGCCGGCTGGTCGCGTGCGTCGGCACCACCAACGTCGTGGTGGTCGAAACCGCCGATGCCGTGCTGGTGGTCGACCGCTCGCATGTGCAGGACGTCAAGGGTCTGGTGTCGCGCATCAAGGCGCAGCACGCGCCCGAGGCCGACGCGCATCGCAAGGTACGGCGTCCTTGGGGTTTCTACGATTCGATCGACCACGGCGAGCGATTCCAGGTCAAGCGGATCGTCGTCACGCCGGGCGCGCAGCTGTCGCTGCAATTGCATCACCACCGCGCCGAGCACTGGATCGTGGTGCGCGGCACGGCGCTCGTCACGCGCGGCGAAGAGCAGTTCCTGTTGAGCGAGAACGAATCGACCTACATTCCGCTCGGCACCCGTCACCGGCTCGAAAACCCGGGCAAGGTGCCGCTCGAAATCATCGAAGTGCAGTCGGGCACGTATCTGGGCGAAGACGACATTGTGAGGTTCAACGACAACTACGGCCGCTGCCCGTAAGCAGCAACAGTCACGTTTTTGCGGAAAAGAACGGTAAGAACGAGGTAAGCAAAATGCGCAAGTTTCAGGATTTGCTCGCGCGAGTGTTCGATGTCGCGCTGGTGTTGGCGGGGGCGGCCGTGGCGTCGCAGATCCGCTTCGATTACCTCGCTCAATCCGGGTTCTATTGGGCGCTGGTGATGTTTTGCGCCGCGTTCGCACTGGCTATCTTTCCGGCCTTCGGCGTGTACGAATCGTGGCGCGGCCGCTCCAAGCTCGCGCTGGCCGGTCAGGTGTCGCTCGCCTGGCTGATGGTGCAGGCCTGCGCGCTGGTGCTGATGTACTCGCTGCATCGCGCCGACTTCGTGTCGCGCTTGTGGTTCTCGTACTGGACCGCGGTGACGGGCGGCCTGATGATCGCCTACCGGCTGATCGCGCATGCGGCACTGGCGCGGGCCCGCTCGGCCGGGATGAATCTGCATCAGGTGGCGATCGTCGGCAGCGGCTTGCAGTGCGATGCGATTCTGCGCCGGATCGATTCCGCGCCCACCACCGGTTTTCGCGCGACCGCCGTGTACAACACGCGTCCCGATGTCGCGCCGGTCACGGCCGCGCGCGTGCCGGTGTTCGAGAAGGTCGACGCGCTCGCCGAATACATCCGCACCAACGACGTTCACGAACTCTGGCTGATGCTCTCGCTTAGCGAGGAGCCGCTGATCTGCTCGCTGATCGGCGAATTCCGCGACGACCTGGTGAACATCCGCTTCATGCCGGACGTGCGCAGCCTCGCGCTGTTCGAAGGCAGCGGCGTGATCGATCTGCTCGGCGTGCCGGCGATCAACCTGGTCGCCTCGCCGCTGTCCGCGAGCTCGATGCTGAAGAAGGAAATCTTCGACCGGCTGTTCGCGGCGACCGCGCTGCTCGGTCTCGCGCCGATCCTGCTGGCCATCGCGATCGCGGTGAAGTGCTCGTCGCGCGGCCCGGTGCTGTTCAAACAGAAGCGCAAGGGCGCCGACGGCCGCGTCTTCACGATCTACAAGTTCCGTTCGATGCGCCTGCATACCGAGGCCAAGGGCACGCTCAGCCAGGCGACGCGCCACGACGCGCGCGTGACGAAGGTCGGGGCGTTCCTGCGCCGCACGAGCCTCGACGAACTGCCGCAATTCTTCAACGTGTTGCGAGGCGACATGTCGGTCGTAGGACCGCGTCCCCACGCACTCGAGCACGACGACCTCTATCAGAAAGTGGTCGCCGGCTACATCAATCGCTACCGCATCAAACCGGGCATTACGGGTTGGGCGCAGATCAACGGTTTTCGTGGCGAGACGGACCGCATCGAAAAAATGGAGCGTCGTGTCGAACATGACCTGTACTACCTGGGGCATTGGTCGTTCGCGCTCGACATGCGGATCATCGGGGCGACGATCGCGGCCGGACTGGTGCATCGCAACGCTTACTAAGTAGTTAACAAGCACGCTGGGCGCGGCCTTTTCCGAGGGACCCGTCGTGGCGCAAGGAGGAAACATCATGAGCTCACTTGGTTTACGCACGGGAAGTTTGCTGGTTTTCGCCGCAGCCACATTGCTGAACGGATGCGGGAGCGTCCCCGGTCAGCAGATGATCACGCCCGCCGCGCTTCAGGACACGGGCGGCGACTACAGCACGGAGGCGTCCACGCAGCAGCAGATCCAGATCACGGACATCAATCTGGCCTTGCTGCGCAAGATGCATCAGACGCAGGCCGCCACGACCCTGCCGACGCAGACGGCGGGCCTGTTCGGCAAGCCGGTGTCGTACAAGGTGGGCCCGGGCGACGTGCTGCAGATCGTCGTGTGGGATCACCCGGAACTGGCGGCCGCGCTCGGCCAGCCGGCGCAGAACAACAAGCCGTCCGACGCCGCGCCGGGTTTTCTGATCGACGAGAGCGGCGACGTGCAGTTCCCGTACGCGGGCACCATGCACGTGGCCGGCAAGGACGTGTCGACGATCCAGAAGGAACTGCATCGCCGCCTGAGCAGCGTGTACCAGAAGCCTGAAGTGACGGTGCGGGTCGCGTCGTTCCGCAATGCGCAGGTCTACGTGGACGGCGAAGTCCGCACGCCGGGCGCGCAGTCGCTCAACGACATTCCGATGTCGCTGACCACCGCGATCAGCCAGGGCGGCGGCTTCAGCGCGAACGCGGATCGCAGCCGCGTCGAGCTGATCCGCAACGGCACCACGTATCAGATCAACGTGGACGACCTGATCAAACGCGGCCGCAACCCGTCGGACATCTACCTGCAACCGGGCGACATGCTGCGCGTGGCTTCGCGTGAAGACAGCGGCGTCTACGTGATGGGCGAAGTGAACAAGCCCGCCACGATCCTGCCGATGCGCAACGGCTCGCTGACCTTGTCGCAGGCGATCTCCGACAGCGGCAGCTTCGACTCGAACACGGCCGCGGCCAGACAGCTGTTCGTGATCCGCAACTCGATGAGCGATTCGCCGCAGGTCTATCACCTCGATGCGACCTCGCCGGTGTCGATGCTGCTGGCCAACCAGTTCGAACTCCAGCCGAAGGACGTGGTGTACGTCGGTCAGGGCGGACTGGTCCGCTTCAACCGTGTGCTGAACCTGCTGCTGCCGGCGATCAACGCGGCCGTGACGGGCGCTGTCCTCGCGAAATGACGTTCCTTGAAACGTGACCTTGAACCGCCGGGCTTTGTTGGGTGATGAAAATGGCAATCAACTTCGAAAACCGCTACACCGACGTGTCCGGACCGGACGAGCTGCATCTGTCGGACTATCTGCGGACGATCGTGCGCGGGTGGCGCACGATCGTCGTGGTCACGCTGATCGCGCTCGCGCTGGGGTGCGCGTACGCGTTCCTCGCGCCGCCGACCTATCGCGCGGATGTGCTGTTCCACGTCGAGGACAAGACGGCGAACAACAATAACAACGGCAAGGATTCGCTGCCGCCCCTGACCGGTATGTTCGACACCAAGCCGTCGACGGCCGCCGAGATCGAGTTGCTGAAGTCGCGGCTCGTCACGGAGGAAACGGTCAAGACGCTGCATCTCGACATCAGCGCGACGCCGCGCTACATGCCGGTGATCGGCAGCATGATCGCCGGGCTGGTGAACGGGCAGTGGGGCTTCAAGCTGCCGCGCTTCATCAACCTGTCGGGCTATGCGTGGGGCGACGAAAGCATCACGGTGTCGCAGTTCGACACCTCGAAGGACATGTACGACACGACCTTCACGCTGATCGCCGGAGCGGACAACAGCTACGTGCTGCGCGACAGGAACGGCATCGCGATCCTGTCGGGCAAGGTCGGCGAAACGGTGCAGACCGATACCGCGGATGGTCCGATCGCGTTGCACGTCGACAAGCTGGTCGGCGAGCCGGGCTCGCGTTACGAACTGACGCGCGCGTCGACACTGAGCACGGTGGACCGTCTGCAGAAAGCGCTGGTCGTGCAGGAAACCACGCTGCAGTCGGGCGTGATCCGCGCGAGCCTCGAAGGCGGCGACAGCGCGCTGACGGCGGCGATCGTCAACAGCATGGCGCGCGAGTTCGTGAAGCAGGACGTGGAAAGCCGTTCGACCGAAGCCGAGCACATGCTGGCCTTCCTCGATCAGCAACTGCCGGGCTTGCGCAAGGAACTCGACGAAGCGGAACAGCGCTACAACAAGTTCCGCAACGCGCACGGCACCGTCGACCTCGGCGAGGAAAGCCGTCTGCTGCTGCAACAGATCGTCGACAACAAGACCAAGCTGATGGATCTGCAACAGCAACGCGCGGAGATGTCGCAACGTTTCACCGCGAATCACCCGGCGGTCGCGGCGCTCGACGCGCAGATCGCGGCGCTGCAAGGCGCGGCGGCCAGCATGAACAAGAGCGTCGCGGTGATGCCGGATACCGAGCAGACCGCGCTGCGCCTGTTGCGCGACGTGCACGTGGACACCGAGCTGTACACCAACCTGCTGAACAGCTCGCAGCAACTGCGCGTGGCGAAGGCCGGCCAGGTGGGTTCGGTGCGCGTGGTGGATTTCGCCGAAGCGCCAGACGAACCGGTACGGCCGAAGCGCGTGCTGGCGATCCTGATCGCGCTGGGCGGCGGCCTGCTGGTCGGCATCCTGCTGACCTTCTTCAAGCGCGCGATGTACGGCGGCGTCGAACGTCCGGACGAACTCGAAGCGGTGCTTGGCGTGCCGGTGTTCGCGGTCGTGCCGCGCAGTCAGAACCAGCTGCGTCTGCAGGAAAACGTGATGCTGCGCCGCCGTGGCCTGCACGTGCTCGCCCAAACGGCGCCCGAAGACATCGCGGTGGAAGGCGTGCGCAATCTGCGCACCTCGCTGCAGCTCTCGCTCGATCACGCGGAGAACAACGTCGTGATGATCACCGGCTCGCGGCCCGATACCGGCAAGTCGTTCCTGTCTGTGAATCTCGCGGCGCTGGTGGCGTCGGCCAACAAGCGCGTGCTGATCATCGACGGCGACATGCGGCGCGGCGACGTGCACTCGCACTTCGGCATCGGCCATCAGCCGGGTCTGTCCGACGTGCTGAGCGGCGGCGATCTGGCGTCGATCGTGCAGCGCGACGTGCTGCCGGGCCTCGACGTGCTCGCCAAGGGCACGCTGCCCTCGCATCCGTCCGAGCTGCTGATGAGCAAGCGTTTCGAAACCATGCTCGAGGAACTGAAATCGCACTACGACCTGGTCATCGTCGATACGCCGCCGGTACTGGCGGTGACCGACTCGACGCTGATCGGCAAGTACGCGGGCACCACGCTGCTGGTGGTGCGCCATGGCCGCCATCCGCTGAACGAGATCGGCGAAACGGCCAAGCGGCTGCGTAACGGCGGCGTGGCGCTCAGGGGGGTGCTGCTGACCGACGTGCCGCAGGAAGGCGCCTTCCTCGGTTCGGGGTATCAGGGCGGGTATTACGGCTACGACAGCATCGCGGGATAAACACGGCAGGCCGCTGGGGACCAATCGACGGGGCAGCGGCTGCCGCCACGGCATCTAAAAGTTCAAACGAGGAGAGCTTCATGAAACGCAAGGTCGCGCTGATCACCGGCATCACTGGACAGGACGGATCGTATCTGGCCGAGCTGCTGCTCGCGAAGGATTACGACGTACACGGCATCAAACGCAGGTCATCCCTGTTCAACACAGACCGGATCGATCACCTTTACCGCGATCCTCACGATCCGGACCAGCGGCTCTTTCTGCATCACGCGGATCTGACCGACTCCACCAGCCTGCTGCGCGTGATCCAGCGCGTGGAGCCCGACGAGATCTACAACCTGGCGGCGCAGAGCCACGTCGCGGTGTCGTTCGAGGAACCGGAATACACGGCCAATGCCGACGGTATCGGCGCGCTGCGGATTCTCGAAGCGATCCGCATTCTGGGCCTCGAAAAGAAGACGCGCTTCTATCAGGCGTCGACCTCGGAACTGTACGGTCTGGTGCAGCAGGTGCCGCAGACGGAGCGCACGCCGTTCTATCCGCGCAGCCCGTATGCGGTCGCCAAGCTGTTCGCGTACTGGACCACGGTCAACTATCGCGAAGCCTATGGGCTCTATGCGTGCAACGGGATTCTGTTCAATCACGAATCGCCGGTGCGCGGCGAGACGTTCGTGACGCGCAAGATCACGCGCGCTGTCGCACGGATCGCGGTCGGCATGCAGAAGACGCTGTATCTCGGCAATCTGTCGGCGCTGCGCGACTGGGGCCATGCGCGCGATTACGTGGAGATGCAATGGCGCATGCTGCAACAGGAGCAACCGGAGGATTACGTGATCGCCACCGGCGTGCAGTACAGCGTGCGGCAGTTCGTCCAGCATGCGGCCGCGGAGCTGGGCGTGACCGTGCGCTTCGAGGGCAGCGGCGTGGATGAAGTCGGCATCGTCGAGAAGGTCGAAGGGCGCGAGATCAAGATGTCGCCCGGCGACGTGATCGTGCGTGTCGATCCGCGCTACTTCCGCCCCGCCGAAGTCGAGACGCTGCTCGGCGATCCGTCGAAGGCGCACGCGCAGCTCGGCTGGCAGCCGACCACGTCGTTCGAGTCGCTGGTCAAGGAAATGGTGCGCTCGGATTATCAGATCGCCCGGCGCGACGCGCTCGTCACGCTGGCGGGATTCACGGCGCTGGAACATCACGAGTAACGGCGATGAACAAACAGGCTCGCATTTTCGTCGCGGGACACCGCGGCATGGTCGGTTCCGCGCTGGCGCGGCGCTTGAGCGCCGAAGGCTATCCGAACGTGATCACCCGTTCGCGCGCGGAACTCGATCTCACCGATCAGGCGGCGGTGCAACGCTTCTTCGAAACCGAGCAGATCGACGTGGTGCTGCTGGCCGCCGCGCGCGTGGGCGGGATTCTCGCGAACGCGTCGCGGCCCGGCGAGTTCATCTACGAGAACCTCGTGATCGAGGCCAACGTGATTCACGCGGCGTATCGCGCGAAGGTGGAGCGCCTGGTGTTCTTCGGCTCGTCGTGCATTTATCCGAAGGCGTGTCCGCAGCCGATTCGCGAGGAGTATCTGCTGACCTCGCCGCTCGAACCGACCAACGACGCGTACGCGATCGCGAAGATCGCCGGCGTCAAGCTGTGCGACGCGTACAACCGCCAGTACGGCACGCAGTTCGTCGCGCTGATGCCGACCAACCTGTACGGCCCGAACGACAACTACGACCTGAACAGCAGCCACGTGTTGCCGGCCTTGCTGCGCAAGGCGCATGAAGCGCGTTTGAGCGGCGCGGCCTCGCTGACGGTGTGGGGCTCGGGCACGCCACGCCGCGAGTTTCTGCATGTCGACGATCTCGCCGCGGCGACGCTGTTCATGCTCGAAAACAACGTGACCGAAGGGCTGTTCAACGTCGGCGTGGGCGAAGACCTGTCGATCCGCGAGCTGGCCGAGTGCATCTGCAGGGTGGTCGGCTTCGAGGGCGAACTGGTGTTCGATGCGTCGAAACCGGACGGCACGCCGCGCAAGCTGCTCGACGTCTCGCGGCTCGCGCAGATGGGCTGGCGCGCGTCGATCGGACTCGAAGCGGGGATCGCGGCGACGTACCGCGAGTTCGTCGAACTGCACGCGAGCATGCCGGCGGCCGCGTAGCGGCCCGGAACGCGAACGCCTCTATCGACGCCGACCGGCTCCCTGACCCGCAACGCCGTGCGGGCGCGCCAGCGCCACGCACCCATGGACGATTTTCCTGGAGTGGCAAACCCATGACTGCATCAGTCACGATCTTCCACAACGTCGTATGGTCGCGCCACAAGGGTGTGGTGTTCTCCGCGTTGCACAACATCTCGGCATCCGGCGCGATCCGTTATTCGATGGTGCAGATCGCGGACACCGAACACGACCGGATCGGCTTCTCCGAGGTGGACTATTCGTTCCACCGCTACCCGATGCAGAAGCTGTTCGACGGCTGCTACGAAGACGTGCCGACGCTCAAGCTGATCGCGCGTCTCACGTGGGAAGTGCTGCGCGCCAAGTCCGATCTGATCGTGCTGCCCGGCTATCACCGTCCCGAGTACTGGGCGATGCTGGCGGCGTGCATCGTCACCGGCAAACGGCGCGCGGTATTCTGCGATTCCACCGCGCGCGACCGGCCGAAGAAGCTGCTCACGTCGATCCCGAAGCGCGTGTTCTTTGCGTTGTGCGACGGCTATTTCGGTTTCGGCGAGCGTAGCCGCGAATATCTGCTGTCGCTCGGCGCGAAGAACGACAAGATCTTCGTGCCGTGCCAGGCCGCCGCGTTGCCGGGCTCGTTCTCGCCGGAGCGTGCGCTGGTCGAGCGCACCGCGGCGCGCGCCGGCAATCCGCCGGTGTTTCTGTACGTCGGGCGGCTCTCGGAAGAGAAGGGCATCGGCACGCTGATCGAAGCGTTTGCCGGTCTGCGCCGGCGTATTCCGGCGGCGAAGCTGCGCATCGTCGGCACGGGACCGATGAAGGACGCGTTGCTGGCGAAGGTCGCCGACCTCGCGCTGGACGATGCGGTGACCTTCGTCGGCAGTCTGCAGGACGAGCCGCTCACGCGCGAGTACTACGGCGCGACCTGCATGGTGCTGCCGAGTTACAGCGAGCCGTGGGGACTGGTGGTCAACGAGGCGCTCGCGCACGGTTGTCCGGCGGTGGTCAGCGAGAGTTGCGGCTGCGTGCCGGAACTGGTGGTCGATGGCGTGAGCGGTTACGCGTTCACGGCGGGCGATGTGCCGGGTCTGCAACGCACGATGCTCAAGGCGATGGAAGCGTTCGCGGATGCGAGCGGCACCGCGCATCGCTGCATGGATGTGATCCGGCGTTTCGATCCGCCGTCGGCGGCGGCGAATATCGCCCGAGGCTGTGCATTGATGTTGAGCGATTGATCGGGTTGCGGAAGGCCGGGCAGGCCAGCCGCGATCGGTCGGGCCGCGTCCCATGGCGCGCCAATGAAGTCCTAACGTTCTGGCAGTCGAATAATGAAAATCCTGATCTACGGCATCAATTACGCGCCGGAATTGACGGGGACGGGTAAGTACACGGCGGAAATGGCCGCGTTGCTGGCCCGCAGGGGACACGAAGTGCGCGTGGTGTGCGCGCCGCCTTATTACCCGGAGTGGCGCGTGACGCAGGGCTATTCGGCGTGGCGCTACCGCCGGGAAACGCGCGAGGGCGTGACGCTGTGGCGTGCGCCGTTGTGGGTGCCGGCGCGACCGGGCGGCCTCAAGCGCATGCTGCACCTCGCCAGCTTCGCGGCGAGTTCGCTGCCGCTGATCGCGCGTCAGGCGCTGTGGCGTCCCGACGCGGTGATGCTGATCGCGCCGACGCTGATGTGCGCACCCGCCGCGCTGATGCTCGCGCGCGTGACGGGCGCGCAGGCGTGGCTGCATATCCAGGACTACGAAGTCGATGCGGCTTTCGAGCTGGGCTTGCTGAAGAGCTCGCGCGCCGCGCGCTTCGCACGCTGGGTCGAACGCGGGCTGTTGCGCCGCTTCGACGCGGTGTCGTCGATCACGCGGCAGATGAGTGCTCGCGCGCAGAGCAAGGGCGTGGCGCCGTCGCGCGTGGTGTGTCTGCCGAACTGGGTCGACGTGTCGGCGATCTTTCCGCTCGAACGCGAGAGCGACTACCGTCGCGAACTTGGCCTCGCCGCCGGTCAGAAGGTGGTGCTGTACTCGGGCAACATGGGCGCGAAGCAGGGGATCGAGACGCTCGCCGACGCGGCGACGCTGCTGGCCGATCGCCGTGACATCACGTTCGTGTTCTGCGGCAGCGGTGCGGCGCGCGACGATCTCGCCACGCGTTGCGCGGGCTTGAGCAACTGCATCTTCATGCCCTTGCAACCCGTCGAACGTCTGAACGACCTGCTCAATCTCGCCGACATTCATGTGCTGCCGCAACGCGGCGACGCCGCGGATCTGGTGATGCCGTCCAAGCTCACCGGCATGTTCGCGAGCGGCCGCGCGACGGTCGCGATGGCGCGCGAGGGTACCGCCTTGCATGAAGCGGTCGCGCCGCGCGGCGTCGTGGTGCCGCCGGATAACCTGAACGCGCTGGTGGGCGCGATCGCCGCGCTGGCCGACGATGGTGAACGCCGTGCGGCGCTCGGCAGCGCCGGGCGTCACTACGCGGTGGATGCGCTGTCGCCGGAGGCGACGATCCGCACATTCGAGGAAAGGCTGGAGATGGCGTTGCGTCAGCGCGTCATGGCCGCCGACGAGGGGCGCGCGCCGGGGGGGCCTGGTGTATCGGGTGTGCCTGGCGTACCTGGCGTATCGGGTGTACCCGGAGAGGGACCGTATTTCGCCGCGCGCCCCGCCGGCGTCGCAGCCACGTCGCGCCGGTCCCAGGCGGCCACGGCGGAGGACGCCGCGCCGGATTGATCCGGCGTGCGGCCCGCGTCATGACATCACACTCACCACGGGGAACGATAGACGGTGCCCTTGCGCGTCGCGTACGGATCGGCGTACGTGTTCTTCGCGGCGCCGGCGGGCATCAGCGCGTCGGCGGCATTCACCGGCGCGTTCGCCTGGTCGGCGACCCGGAACTGCGCGGCGCCGTTGGCGGCCGCGTTGGCCTTGACATTGCCCTTGCCGACGCCCTTGCCGAGATTCGGCTGTCCACCCTGAGCACCCTGCGCGTTGCCCAGCACCTTCATCCGCTGCTCGTTGAGCAGCGCGGTGCGTTGCGCGTCCTCGGTATCGCCTTGTTTCAGGTCGTCCGAACTGTATTCGCGCGGTGCGCCGAGCAGGGTCTGTTCGCTCGCGCGCTGTTTCGCCATCCGGTCGACGGGCGCCGGGGCATTGATGCCGTAGCCGGTCGCGACCGGCGCGGCAGCGGGCGCGGCGTTGCCGTTGCCATTGACGTTGCCGTTGTTCTGCGCGAAGGCCAGCGCCGGTGCGGCGAGCGTGGCCAGCGCGAGCGCGCTGCAGAAGGCGGTGTAAAGGGTAGTGGTCCGAAACGCGTGCTTCATGGTGATCCCCGGGGAGATGCTGTCGCTGTACAGCTATCGTGCGCCATCCATGCCGCGCGTAGCCGCCAAAACGCTTGCCGGCACGGCCACGCCGACAAGCCCCGCAAGGCGCGGCAACATAATGTAAGGAAGTTGCTGGCTTGCTTGTGTCTGTTTACCACCGTTCGTGGTTCGGAGAAAGCTGATGGGTAACATTGCCGACGATCCGCGCATCGCTTGCCTGCCGCAAGCCGACGACGCGCAGCAAACTGGCCGGGTCATCGACCTGAGTCTGGCCGGAAAGGGCAACTACCGCGCAAGCCGCGGCGCGCTGATCGAGCTGATCTGGTTCGTGCTCGAAGCGTGCGTGATCAACAACAAGCTGCTGCCGCTGTCGTTCGTGCGGGTTGGTTTGCTGCGGCTGTTCGGCGCGAAGATCGGCAACGGATGCCGCTTCGTGCACCCGATCCGCGTGAAGGCGCCGTGGAATCTCGAAGTGGGCGACAAGTGCTGGTTCGGCGTCGACGTCTGGATCTACAACCAAGCGCCCATCAAGATCGGCTCGAACGTGTGCATTTCCCAAGGCACGTTCCTGACCGCCGGCTCGCACGACATGAGCACCAACATGGACCTGCACGTCGCGCCGATCGTGATCGAGGACGGCGTATGGATCACGTCGAAATGCGTCGTGCAGATGGGCGTCACGATCGGCCGCTCGGCGGTGGTGACACCGCTCTCGGTCGTGCATCGTTCGCTCGAAGCCGAGGGCGTGTACGGCGGCAATCCGTGCCGTTTCATTCGGAAACGGTTTACTTCAGTGCCCTGAACCACAGACGTAAACCCACGGCGTCCTTACGCTGAGGAAACCGGGGTCGTGCTATCCGCCAGGCTAACTGCTGCAACGAAACCGTCGATCGGATATCGACGTTCGCGGCGCCGCCGGCGTGCAAAACGGAGTGCGACGTGTGCGTCAGTCCGCGTGCCGGCCAGAAGAGGCCGGTAACGTCAGCGACGGACGCCAAAAATGTATGAAGAAGATGGGGAGCAGGGATGTTCATCGACACTCGTACGGTTGCGCAAAACACGGTTATCGAAACGACGGTCTGCATCATCGGCGGTGGGGTCGCCGGGATCACGCTCGCGCGTGAGATGTCGAGGGCGGGCGTGGATGCCTGTCTGCTCGAAAGCGGCGGTTTCGGACCCGACGACGAAACCCGCGATCTGTATCGCGGCGAAAACGCGGGCCTGCCGTATACCTTCGCGGACGGCTCGCGCAGCCGTTATTTCGGCGGCAGCAGCAACTGCTGGGGCGGCTGGTGCCGCCCGCTCGATCCGTGGGACTTCGAGAAGCGCGACTGGATCGCGCACAGCGGCTGGCCGTTCGGCCTCGACGAGCTCGCGCCGTACTACGCGCGCACGCACGAACTGCTGAAGCTCGGTCCGCAGAATTTCGATCCGGCCTACTGGGAGCGCGAGATCGGCCGTCCGGACGTGCGCCGCGTGCCGCTCGCGAGCGGCGACATGCGCGATACGGTCGCGCAGTTCAGCCCGCCGCTGCGCTTCGGCAAGGTGTATCGCGACGAACTGTTGCAGTCGCAACGAGTGCGCGTGTTCCTCTACGCGAACGTGTTGAATATCGATGCCGATGCGGCCGGCACCACGATCACCCGCGTGCAGGTCGGCACGATCAGCGGCCGGCGTCTGACGGTGCAGGCGAAGATTTTCGTGCTCGCCACCGGCGGCATCGAAAACGCGCGCCTGCTGCTCGCGTCGAACGACGTGCAGGCCGCCGGGCTCGGCAATGCGCACGATCTGGTGGGCCGCTATTTCATGGACCATCCGCGCATGATGTCGGGCAAGGTGCGTTTCCGTCCGGGCAACGCGCGCAACAAGCTCTACGACATCAAGTATCACTACCAGAACCCGGCGGTGTCGGCGCACGGCACCAAGATCTCGTCGCAGTTCGCGCCGACGGCCGAATGGATGGAGCGCGAAAAGCTGCTCAACTCGCGCGTGTGGCTGTATTCGAAGTGGTACGGCGAAGGCAGCGCGGCGTCCGAGGCGTTGATTCACTGCAAGGAGGCGTTGTTGCAGAAGGATCAGCCGGGCCGCAGCCTGAAGCGCGATATCCAGACGATGATCGCGCATCCGCTGCATACGGTCGGGTTCGGTCTGACGCGGCTGCTGCAATGGCCGGCGCTGATTTCCGACGTGACCTTGCAGGCGATCGTCGAGGCGGTGCCTGATCCGGACAGCCGCGTGACCTTGTCGCCCGACAAGCGCGACCGCTTCGGCATGCCGCGCGTACGCGTCGAATGGCGTCTGGGCGAGCAGGTGCAGCGCACGTTCGACAAGACCTTCGCGCTGCTCGCGCAGGAGCTGCAAACGGCCGGCATCGCCGACGTCCAGCTCGACGCGCCGCTCGAAGGCCGCACGTGGCCGGTGAAACTCGAAGGCACGTGGCATCACATGGGCACCACACGCATGCACGATTCGCCGCGCGAAGGCGTGGTGGACCGCGACTGCAAGGTGCACGGCATCAGCAATCTGTATATCGGCGGCAGTTCGGTGTTCCCGACCGTCGGCGCGAATTTCCCGACCATCACGATCTCGGCGCTGTCGTTGCGGCTCGCTGGGCATCTGGTGCGGCAGCTCGATCTGCCGGATATCGTCGGCAATACGCGCGGCGACGCGGCCAACGGTCCGGCCAGGTCGATGCAGGCGACGCCGCAGGTCGAGACGCTGCCGATCGCCGCGTCCACGTTGACGCCGTTGATGAAGGAACAGTGAGGTTGGACCCGGTGGCGTACGCTGAATGGCGTCGCCGGGTCGTGCTGGAGGGGTCTGGCTTTTCGGGGGTGGCGGGATTCATGAGGTGATGGCCGCATGAATCCCGTTTGCCGTTTACGAACTCTGCTGGGCCGTTTCGCGCATCGTGGCGAGCGGGGTGTCGCGTGCTTCGGCGGGTGCGCCGCGGGTTTCCAGCAGCGTGGTCAATGCGCTCACCATCGTTTCGATCCGGAAGCGCGCGTCGAAGGTGCGCGAGGCTTGCGCGCGCATCGCGGCGCGCGCGTCGTCGTCGAGCTCGAGCCAGCGCAGCAGACTCTTTTCCGTACCGTCGACGGTATCCGGCGCCACCATGCCGGCGCCGTCCGCTTCGATTTCGCGCCACACGTTGACCTTGTCGGAGATCAGCGTCGGCAGTCCGCAACCGAGCGCCTCGGCCACCGCGACGCCGAAGTTCTCCTGATGCGACGGCAGCACGAACACATCGCTTGCATGAAACGCTCCCCACTTCAGGTCGCCTTGCAGCATGCCGGGCAGGCTCAGACGCTGGGCGACACCGGCCGCCTGCGCCTGGCTGCGCAGCGTCGCGCCCCAGCCGGTTTCGTCCGGACCGGCGATCACCAGATGCAAGGACGGATCGCGGCTCGCGACCCGCGCGAACGCATCGATCAGCAGATCGCAACCCTTCTTCGCATGCACGCGGCCGAGGAACAGCACGATGCGTTTGCCGCGCAAACCAGGCACGGCCTGAAGGAACGCCTCGCGCAACGGCGCGCCGTCGAGCGCGGGCACCGCCGCGCCGAACGGCACGATCTGTTCGCGCGCGCGATACAGCCAGAACGACTGGTGGGCGCGTGTGCGTTCTTCCTCGGTGGTGTAGATCACCGTGTGCGCGTCGCGCAGCACGCGATATTCCGCCCACGGCCAGTACAGCCACTTCTTCATGTGCTTGAGCGGATAGGCTTGCTTGAACCACGGGTCGAGCATGCCATGTACGTACACGTAGTACGGCACGCCGCTGTGGTGCAGCGCTTTCCAGGCCGCGAAGCCGTGGTATTGCCAGAGGCCGTGCACGATCACCGCGTCGAAGCGCTTCGCGTTCGCGGCGAGCCACGGCGCGAGGCGCGGGTTGTAGCCGTAGCGGCTGCGCGCCGGGCCGAACGTATGGACGGCGAACGGGAAGGTCGCGAGGTAGGCGTCGCCGGGCGCGTCGCAGGTTGCCACTTCGATGTCGTGACCGGCGTCGCGCATCGCGATGCCGCTGCGGCGCACGCCTTCGACGGGGCCCCCCGCGCGGGGATCGACACTGGCAAGCAGATGGAGGATTTTCATCGGGCGATCGTCGGTCGGTTATCGGGCGGTTATCAGCCGGTTATCGGGCGTTTGTCCGGCCGGTCAGGAATGCCGGGTCCCGGACGCCGGCGTATTGCGCGGCGCGAGCGCACCGAGCGATTTCGTGTCGTGCGCGGAGTTGGCCTGACGCGGCGCGGTGAGCGCGGCCGGCAGATCGGCGCGGCCCATGCCGGGATGAATCCGCCCCGGCAGGTCGGGCATCATCGCCGGCCGCCAGTTGGGTGGACTGCGCGGACGCCGCACGCGGGCCGGCAGCGCGCGCTGCAAACGCGCGTAGGTGGCGACCATCAGGCCGAGACCGATGCCGAACACGAGACCGGAAAAACGCGGGCCAAGCGGATTGCCGCCGATCGTGGTCGCGGGCAACGCGGCGAACAGCAGGATCGCGCGGCCCAGCACCGGCAGCATCGGCGCATCGGGAACGACCGCGCGCCAGTACCGGTACGCGAAGATGCAGACGACCATTGCGGCCAGCGTCGCCAGCGGCATGCCGATGCCGAACAGCAGCCCGCCCGCGAAGAACTGATAGACCCAGAAGTTGTGACCGGCCGCCCACTCGTTGATCGCGTAGAAATCTTCGTCGGTGATCTGCCCGACGAGGTCCGGCAGATAGAGCGGCGAGTAATGGTAGTAGTGCCCGTAGCCTTCGCCGAACAGCACCGTTTCCGGCGACGAGGTCACCTGGTCGTACTGGTCGCGCATTTCGGCGAGCCGCGTGACCGTGGTCGGGTCCTTGCCGGAAATGGTTTCGTGCGACACGAAAATCCGTTCGGTCCAGTGTTCGGCGACTTCCGGAAAACACAGCGCCGAGACGCCGGCGATGCCGGCAAGCACGCCGCCGATCACGATGGTGCGTCCGAACGCGCGCCAGATATGCCGGAGAGTCGGCGCGCTCATCAGCATCGCGAGCAGGAACAGCAGCACGGTGCCGAGCAGCAGACTGCGGGTCACGCTCAGCAGTTCGATCACGATGGTGATGCCGAACACGCCCAGGTTGAACATCGTGAAGCGCCGCGCCACGACGAATTCGTGCAGCAGCACCGCTTGCAGACCGAGCAGGGTGACGGAGACGATCCGGTAGCGGACTTCTTCCAGACTGCCGCTGGTCGCGATACCGTAGACGAGGGTGAACAGCGCGCTGATCAGGTTGCCGACATACAGCGAGCGTTCGAATTGCGTGAGACGGAATTCGCTCCACGGCCGGCACGCGACGAGGTAGCCGAGCAGAAACAGCACGAACGGCAGCAGCGTGCGCAGATAGTTACCGACGTCGTTGTCCTGCACGAATTGCGCGACTACGCTGCCGAATACGCACAGCATCATGCTGGCGGTGACGATGGTGCGTAACCGGGAACGCTCGCGAAAACGCGGCGCGA
Organism: Paraburkholderia sp. D15; assembly: GCF_029910215.1. Classification (NCBI taxonomy): domain Bacteria; kingdom Pseudomonadati; phylum Pseudomonadota; class Betaproteobacteria; order Burkholderiales; family Burkholderiaceae; genus Paraburkholderia; species Paraburkholderia sp. D15. The sequence continues at coordinate 802,810 of NZ_CP110395.1, forward strand.
TCAGCAGCAGCGCGAGACCTGCCGCGAACGACGGCACCACGAAGACGAATTGCGCCCAATGGCCGGTGTTCGCATCGGTCGCCTTGTAGTCGAACGCGAGCGGCAGCAGAAAAATCCAGATCCAGGGCGTTGCATACTGGTGGCGCATTGCTGAGTTCCCTCCCCCGTTGCGGTCGATTCGCCGTCCGTCTGCAGCGGACGGTCTCGCATCAGGCCATTCTCCGGGAATCTCCCAATCCGTTAGTTGGCTGGACCGCATTCGTCGCCGATTGCCTGGGTTCTGGCGACAGCGGCAAGTGCACTTCCTGCAAGACGCGAGCACACTGGCTCAGGTTGTCGTCGAACGCATTGAAGTTGGCGCGCATGCACGCACGCCGCCACCCAAGATGCCGGAAGGGAGGGCATGCGATCGACAGGGATCGCCTGCACAAGGTAACAGGGGAACAACATGAAATTATTCGGCGGGGCGAAGCCAACGGTGCGGGGACGGTCGATCGAACTCGATTTCGTACGCGGCATCGCAATCATCATGGTGATGGGATTTCACTTCCATGCCGTGCACACCGGCAATTATCTGATCCAGGTTATTGAGTATCCACTGAAGAGTTTCGGCCGCGAAGGTGTGAATCTGTTCTTCACGTTGAGCGGGTTTCTGGTCGGCGGCTTGTTGCTGCGGCAGTACGCGGAAACCGGACATGTCGACGCGCGACGTTTCATCATCCGGCGGATTTTCCGTATCTGGCCCGCGTACTACGTGTTGATCGCCTTCCACGTGCTGGCGGGGCGGCATCCGTGGAATACCTTCCTCGTGCAGAACCTCACCCATCTGCAAAATTATCTCGGCACGTCGATTACCCAGACCTGGAGTCTCGCGGTCGAGGAGCACTTCTATCTCGTGCTGCCCGCGTTGCTGCTGCTGTTCGCGCGCTGGCGTCTGAGCGCATGGACCATCGTCGGCGTGTTGAGCGGCATCTGCGCGGTGGTGCTGACCGCGCGCTGCTTCGCGGTCGCGGGCGGCGATCTCGACGGCGCGTTCGCGTACACGCAATACCGGATCGACAGTTTGCTGGTCGGCGTGATTCTCTCGGCGATCTACTGGATGAAGCCCGGCGTCTATCACCAGCTCGCCAGGCGCAAGGCGTTCCTGATCGTGTGCGTCGCGATTCTGTGCGCGTGGCTCGTGCTCGCGACCAGGAATTTCGCGCTCGACGAAAGCATCGGCTACACGATCCAGGCACTCGGTTTCGCCGCGTTGATCGTGCTGGTGCTCGAATACTCCGGATCGATGCGCGAATCGTGGATCTATCGCGGCGTGGCCTGGGTCGGTCTGTATTCGTACGGGATCTACCTGTGGCATTCGCTGGCGCTCGCACCGGGCGACATGCTGATCCGCAAGACCACCGCGATGGGTTTCCCGCCGAGTCTGATCTGGGTGATCGCGCTGAGCGCGCAGTTCGCGCTCGCGATCTTCATCGGCTACGTGACCACGCGCGCGATCGAGTACCCGTTCCTGCTGATGCGCAATGCGCTGTTCCCGGAAAAGCGCAGCAGCTCGGTGCGCGAACAGGTGCCGGCTGGGAGCCAGGTGTCGTGAGGGTGTAGTCGTGAGGGTGTAGAAACGAAAAGGCCTCCATCGAATCGATGGAGGCCTTTTCGTTTTACGGCGCGGCTACGTTATTTTTCGAGCCAACCGGTTTTTTCCATCGGCAAGCATGCCCGCACGCTCAGGCCATCTGCTGCAGCAAGGTCTGCTTGAATTCCCCCAGCGTATGCCGCGACAGCAATTCCTCGCGAGCCGGCGGCACCGCGTCGTCCGGATGCGGCCACGAGGTCATCGTCTCCGTGATCGCGCGGCCGATCGACGCCGAACTCAGATCGCTCAGGATCGGCCCCAGTTCGCAGCGCCGGCTGAACCAGCCGATCAGTCCATCCTCGGTCGCGATCACCGGCTTGCCGAAGCGGTACGCCTGCACCAGCACGCCGCTCATCCCGTAGTGGCCTTTGTAGCCGAGCCACACCGCGTCGCAGGCGGAGAACAGATCGCGTTCGACGTCGGTGGAAATGAACTCGTCGAGCACCAGCGGCGCGGGCGTCAAACTGCGGATGTGGTTGCGCATGAAGTGGCGCGTCACGTCGTCCTGTTCGCCGGCGACGATCAGCGCCGGCGCATGCTCCAGCCGCGTCAGCGCGTGCACTAGTTCGTAGATGCCCTTGCGCTCGGTGATCGCACCGTAGACGAGCAGGTAGCGCTGCGCCGGATCGAGACCGAGGCGCTCGCGCGCGAGCAGCGGATTTTCCGCGCGCTCGTCGGGGAACGGATCGGCCACGTAGGCGACTTTCGCGGTGTTTTTCGACGTATGGCGTGCCGCCCATTCGGGCAAGGTCGGGTCGATGGTCAGCAGCGTGCGCAGACCGGTCGCCCGAATCGAGCGCTTGAAGAGCTGCGCCTTGATCGCGTTGACGAGCGGCCGGTCCGGCGCCTTGATGCCGACCTGATGATGATGAAAGGTCGCGCGCATCGTGATGCCGATCCACGGTGTCTTGCCGAACGGCGAGCCGAGAAACGGCAGCGCGTGAAAAAAGTAATCGACGTAAGGCACGACCACGAGACGAATGCTCTGCGTGCGGCCGAGGATCGTATGGACCCGCTTGAAATAGCGGTGAAAGCGCCAGTACTCGTTCGGATCGCGCAGCCCGCGCGGCCGTTCCTCGGGATCGACGAAGGCGATCTGCTGATCCGGGCGATTGGCCGCGGTGATCTGGCGCGCGAGCCGGTGATCTTCGTTCGCGCATTCGGTCACGAGCATGCACGGATAGCCGGCTTCCGCGCAGGCCTGCATGGTCCACTCGACATAGCGCCAGCGGTGACCGGTCAGATTCGGTTCCACAATCAGGACGTAGGCTTGTTCCATCGGATCGGTAGCCCCATGCGGGAGTGAGGGAAAAATGGCCGACGCCGCACACCCGCGTGGCGTCGGCGGAACAACGTTAGCATCGCCCGCGCGGCGGGCAGCGGCGAATTTGCCCCGCTCTGTGGTTCAACGTACCAGCGGCCGCCGGCTTCGGCCGAACTGGCCTAGCTGATGGCGGTTGTCGCCGATTCTCTCGCGGTAAGGTCGTGACTGGAGTTCGATGAAACCCCGCCAGCTTGCTGGTGCAACCAACAATTCTGCGCCGGCGCCGTTCGCAGCGATTCCCTCGCTTGCGTGACGTCGATCATGCCGGCGCTGCGTTTGAACGGAGAGCAGCTTGCGGGCGATCAGGCTTCCGGCAGTTTCGATAGCGGGCAGTTTCGGCGCGAGTGCGGCGACCTGGGTGTTGCTGCAACAGTTCGCGGTGCGTGGGCTCGTGGCGCTCAAGTTTCTGGCGATCGGCCGGATGCTCGGGCCCGCCGCGATCGGTAGCGTGAGCGTGGCGTTGCTCGCGGTGGCGATTGCCGAGGCGCTGTCCGATACCGGCCTCGCGCAGGCCGTGATTCAAGGCGAACATGCGCCGACGCGGCCGCAGCTCGGTGCGGTCTGGACCACGCTCACCGCGCGCGGCCTGCTTATTTCACTGTTGCTGGTCGCGTTGGCGCCGCTGCTCAGCAGTCAGTTCCATCTGAACGGCTCGCTCGTGCTGATCCAGTTGGCCGCGTTGCTGCCGCTGCTGCGCGGGCTGGCGTCGCCGACCTATTACGTGGTGCAACGCGAGCGGCGCTTCCAGCACATTGCCGGAGTCGAGGTGGCGGCGTCGTTCGTCGATTGCTCGGTCGGGCTTGCGCTGGCTTACTTCGGCGCGGGCGCGGCCTCGGTGCTGATCGGCCTCGTGGCCGGCGAAAGTTTGAAGAGCACGCTGACGTGGGCGACCATGACGCCGCGTCCGCCGGTGCGCGCGGTGTGGTCCGGCATCGGCCACTATGTCGGGTTCAGCCGCTGGATCTGGGCCAGCAGCGTGATCAACCTGTTGCTCAACCAGTTCGACAAGGTGGTGGTCGGCAAGCTGCTGGGGCCCGCGCAACTGGGCGGCTACCAGATGTCGTCGCGGCTCGCGCAGATGCTGCTCGCCGATGCGGCGATCGCGATGTCGCAGTACCTGTTTCCGACCTTCGCGGCGCAGTACCGGCGTAATCCGCAGGCGGCGTCGCGCGTGATCAAGCTGTACCTGCTGGTGATCGCGGTGGGGCTGACGGCCTTCGTGATGGTGCTGAGAATGATCGCCGAGCCGCTGTTCTCGCTGATTCTCGGCGCGGCCTGGCTGCCCGCGGTGCCGCTGTTCCGGATTCTCGTCATCAACATGGCGATCGGGGCGTTGATTGCCGTGCTGGTTGCGTATCTGCGCGCGGTCGGCGACGCGAAAGCGACCGTGCATGCATCGGCGATCCAGGTCGTCGTGCTGCTGGTGAGCGCACCGCCTGCCGTGCACTGGTGGGGTGTGACCGGCATTGCCTGGTCGATGACCCTCGGCCTCGGCTGTGCCGCCGCGTGGATGTTGTTCAGGACGTTGACTGCAAGGACACCGTGATGCGCGTTCTACATCTGGTGCTGGCGCCCCGCCTGTCGGGCGCCGAAGTGCTGGCGAAGGATCTCGCGCTCGACCAGGCTGCCGAAGGCATGGCCGTGTGCGTCGCATCGCTGTTGCCCGCGCATGCGGACTTCGGCTCGTTGCGCGACGAGTTGCGCGAACATGCGGTGCACTGCTGGTTTCCGCGTCATCGCCACAATCTGTTCGTCAAGCTGTGGCGGCTGTTCGTCGCCGTGCGGCGCTTCCGGCCCGACGTGATCTTCGCGCACGCCACCATTCCGTCGTTCTACGCGCGGGCCTTGCCGTTGAACGTGCCGGTCGTGTACGTGATGCACTCGGCGGCCAACGACTTCGAGCGGCCGCTGTTCCGGCGCGTCGAGCATCTGCTCAAGGGCCGCGCGCGGGTGGTGATCGGCGTGTCGCAGCAAGGCGTGACCGATTACGTGCAGGCGATCGGTCCGCATCCTTCGATGACGGTCGTGCCGAACGGCGTGGACCTCGCACGTTTTTCGTTTACCGACGGCGCATCGCCGCAGGGTCGCGCGCCGCAGGTCGTGCAGATCGGCCGCTATACGGCGGTGAAAAATCAATTGATGACGGTGCGCGCTTTCAGCCAGGTGCTCAAGCAGGTGGACGATGCGCGCCTGGTGTTTTACGGCGTGGTCGAAGACCCCGAGTATCAGGCGGCGGTGATTGCGCTGGCCGATCAGCTCGGCATCGGCGATCGCGTCGTGGTGGCGGGGCCGCGTACGGACGTGGCCCGTGTGCTGTCGGAATCGAACGTGTTCGTGATGCCGTCGCAGGCTGAGGCGCATAGCGTGGCGTTTCTCGAAGCGTTGGCGACCGGCGTGCCGATCGTCGCCAACCGCATTCCGGCCTTCGCGTTCGCGAACGGCTTTCCCAACGTGCAACTGGTCGATACCGGCGATCTGCGGTGCTATGTCGAAGCGGTCGTCGCCGCGATCGGGCAGGCGCGGGCGCAACGCTCGCTCGCCGGGTTGACGCTCAGGGATACCGCCGCGCGGTATCGGGCGATTGCGCTGAAGCTCGCGGTGTCGTCGCGATAGGCGCGGTTGTCGTCCTTCTTTTTTCCTGCTGGCGGCGCGGTCTCGCCGTCGTTCATTCAGTGATGGTTGTCTATGTCGTGCGTGTCGGGCACGGGATCGACGGCGGGCGGAGGCGGCAGCGTGAACGGCGGGTCGGCCTCGCGCATGGCCAGCGTGACGAGACGTTGCGCTTCCTTGCTGCTGGCGTCGATCCGCAACGCCGTGTTCGCGTTGTGACGCATGCAGGTCCAGTGCTCGACGTTGCCGCAGCCTCGCGCCAGACTCAGCAGCGCGTCGCGTTGCTGTTCGCGGGCGGTGAGCGCGGCGCGCAGGCTGACCGCATCGCGATTGCGCGGCTGCGCGGCGAGAGCGGCCGCGAGACGGGTTCTCGTCGCCGACAGATTGTTCTGCTGGAGATCGGTGCGCGCGGCTTTCACGTGCCGGGCGGCGTCCGCGCGCGCTTTGTCTTCGGGGCTGTCGGCGTTGCGCGGCGCGTCGCTGGCGAGCAGCGCTACGCGGCGCGGCGCTGGTGAAGGTGCGGGCACGGGCGCCGCGGCGTTTTGCTGCGATGCGAGCGGCGGCAGGCGCACGGGGGCGGAGCGCTGCGAGGCGATCGTGATGGGGCGCTGCGCGGAGAGGCTGGGAGTGGTGTGCTGGCTGGCGGTTTGCGTTGGGTGTGGTTGGGGTGGGGCAATCGCTGATGTCGTGGTCGCGGCTACGGCTGCGGCTGCGGCTACGGCTGCGGTGCGTGTGGCGGGTTCTGTCGCGATGGGGGCGTGCTGGGCAGCTGCGATCGTTGCATGTCGCGACGGCGCGGCCGGCGCGGGAGCTTGTTGTGCAACGACGACAGGCGCATGCGGTTGCGACGCCGTCGATGCGGGACGTTGAGTTGTGTTTACGGCTGCCGGCTGCTGGGCAACGATAGCTGGCGGCTGTTGTTGTGCAACAGGCGCGACGTGTTGAGTCGCCACGATCGCCGGCTGTTGGGCGACGACAAGCGGTACATGTTGTTGCATGACAGGCGCGGCATGCTGAGTGGTCACTATTGCAGGCTGCTGAGCAACGACAACCGGCGCATGTTGCGAAACGACAGGCGCGGCGTGTTGAGTCGTCACGATTGCAGGCTGCTGTGCAACCACAACCGGCGCGCGTAATGCCGCCCTGGCCGCCGGCCGCTGCGCCGCCACCTCCGACGCCTGCTGCGCCGCCAGCGCCGTCACATGACTCGTCTGCGGCACGACGCGCTGCCGCTGACCCGCGGCGATCGGCGGCACCGCGTTCTGGGTTTTCACCGCGCCCGAGACGGCGATCGGCGGCCGCTCACCGCTGTCGTTGCTATGGATGAAGCCGAGATACACGGCGGAGGCCACCACCAGCATCGAACCGCTGATCGCCAGCGAGTGCCGCAGGCGCTGATACGGCGGCGCCACGACCGCCTGTTCGTCGACGACCTCGTATGAATTCATCAGGTCGCGCGACAACGGACGCCAGATCGTGCGCACCGGCAAGCGCGCATCGAGCGTCGACGGCGGCGGTTCCAGCGGAATGTGCAAGGGCGGCGGCGCGGGACGCGCATCGAACGTGTCGGCCGCCAGCGCATGGCACGAAGGACAGCGCGCGAAACGGCCGTTGAGCGGCTCACCGCAGTGGCCGCATCGGGAGAAATCCTGCTGATCGGAAGTGATGTCGCTAAGCATTGCCGTTTCGCTAACGGGCGCCGTAGGCCGGCGCCACCATCAAGGAAAACAACACACCGCGGCCAGCCGGCGGGCAGCGTTACTGAACGACGTAACCCCGCGCCTGCATGCACGCGCCATAGGCGGCCCAATACTGTGTCATCGGCGGTTCGGGCGCCGGCAGCGGCGGCAGCTTCACGCCAGAGGCGCCGGCCATGTCGGTCGCGCCGCCGTCCGCACTCGGTGCCGATGCCGGATTGGCGGCCATCGTCATCGCATCGGATGCGGGGGCGCCGGCCGTCGCGGCCGTGCCGCTGGCCGCGTTGGCGGCCGTGGTTGCGTTGGTTCCGGGCGGATTCGCCGCTTTACCGGTATGGGTTGCCGTGCCGGCTGTGGCCGCCGACGCACCCGCCGCGGCGGTGGCGACAGGCGCGCTTGCACCGGCCGCGCTCGCGCCCGCCGGCATCCCGACGCCGGGTGGTGTGGCGGAAAACGTGCTGGGCGGCAACGGCGGCCTCGATGGCGCGCCGGTCGAGGTGGTCTTGCCGACAGGAGGATGGCGCGGCGGAATCTGCGATTCGTGCGCGATGTTGATCTTGGTCTGCTTGTTGGCCGTGGCGAAGCACGTCGCGTTGTCGATGCTGCGTTGGTACGGGCTCTGACTGCGGATGGGGTAAACGACCGGCTGCCATGCGAAAGCAGCACTGCTAAACACCACAAGCGTCAGTACGGTATAAGTTTTGATTTTCATCGCAGTCGCTCCCGCAGCGATGTTTCGCCCTTCGTAGGCAATCGCGCTTCGCGGTGCGTTCTGATCACTGTCGCTATGCCATTGACTGGCGACGCACTCTGCGAAGGCTCTTTCCTGAGCGTAGCATCCGGCGCGGTCCACGCGCTGCGCTGGATAGCGCGTGAAAACGCCATCCTGCAGTCCAATCAAGCCAGAGCGGCAAGACTATGTGGCGAATCGCACGAAATCCCAGGGACAATCCCTAGGCTGTGCCTGCGCGTTACTGGAAGGTCGCGCTGATCGACAACTCGACCGCGTTGCCCTTTGGACGGTTCTCGACTTCGAACTCGTTGACCCAGCGCAGCGTCGCGGACACCGGCGTTTTACTGATCTTGCCGGACCACGACACCATCGGTCCGATCCCCACCGAATGCCCCCGCGCGCCGCCGATCAGATTCGCGACGCCGCCAGTGTCGTCGCCGAGTTGCTGGATGTAGCCGCCGATCACGCCGACCCCCCAGCCGCCCGCGAAGCGTTTCATCGCCATCAGGTCGAGCACGCTGACCGGCGCGTTGTGATAGTGCGTGTCGTTATTGGCGGTGTAGAACTCGATGCCGTAGTTCGCCGACAGCTCGATGTTCTGCGACGGAATGATCTTCGTGTACGCGAGGGTCGGAATGAAGGTCCACGTGTTCTGCCCGGCATTCGCGAGCCGGTTCGGGTTGTAGGCGCCGGTCGGCGCGTACATCTGCACGCTGAGCGCGATGTGATCGGTCTTGCTCAGGTGGTAGCCGGCGACGACCGGCGTGAAGAAGACATCGGCGAACTGCGTGGCCGTGTCGTTCGGCAGACGGCCATGAAATGACGACACGTTGGTGTACTGCACCGGCACGCCGAACGACGACGCGAAATTCCAGCCGCCCGCCGTGATCCCCCAGGTCTTGATCGCGTTGAGCAACGTGTACGACACGTCGTAGTCGATGCCCGCGCTCACGGTGCCGGCAATCGGAATGCTCTTGCTCGCGCCGAGCGAGCCCTCGTAATAGATCGAGGTGACCGACACGATCCAGTCGGAGGTGGGCGGCACGATGCCCGCATACGGCGCGATCTGCATGCCGGTGATCGGCCGGCCGATGCCGCCCTCGGTCGCGAATGCGGTTTGCGCCGCCGTCAGCACGCCAAGCGCGCCGAGCGTACCGAAGGTGCCGAGTACGGCGGCGCGGCGAGCGGCATGAGCGGCAGGCGTCAAACATGCGGCCTGATGTCGCCGATCCCGCCGATCCCCGAAGAACACCACGCGCTTGTCCATTCGATCACCTCGCTGGCTGAGCTGCCGCTACGCATTGTTTTAAGGCACAGGAAAATTCAGCCCAGTCGCAAGCTTCCGGTTAATGCCGCAAAGCGTTGATTGATTCGAATGGGCCGGCATGCGTTGGGCTCACGCGAATAAGGGCAGTGCGTTACTGCGCGCTTTTGACACGTGAAACACGAAGAGAGGAAATGCGGAGTATTTCGCGAAACGGCCACGAAACATCGTCGTGGCCGGCGCTGCGCCGCACGCGCGAAGACCTGAATGGATAAGCGATAACCGCGTTACTAATTGTTTAAAAAAGACTAGCAAACCTATGACGTTTGACAAGGCGGATTTTGTAACAGCAGTTCGAACGAATTAAGAGCCGTGTAGAGCCGTTTTCTGAAATGCGGAATGACTGGGCGAGCGATTCAATTGCGCGCCGGTTACGCCCGGTTGAATCGATCCGCTGCGAGGCATGAGGGAAATTGATCGAATCAAACAAAAAACATCAATTCTCATCAGGATTTCTTCGACCCACAATGACTCACCGATTGGCTAGGCGGCAAGCGAGCTGGGTGTCGGCGGCGGTGAATCGCCGTGCGCGAGTCTCGCTATCCGGGCAAGCCGATTAGTTAGTAATAGAAAGGGAATCGTCAGAACCGGGTGTCGGCCCGACGCATTGGAGACAGCGCGATAGCAGGCTGGCGATACGCAGCCGCCGTCGTGCCGCGCAAGCCGTGTTTCACCCGTCGACGATCTTCACGCCCACTACAAGGAAAACTACGATGCGCGCCTGTGTTTTTCGTCATCACCGTCACCGGACCCTAAGCGTCGCGCTTGCCGCGCTCGCCGCGGCCGCGGGCTGGTTGCTGTTGTCGTGTCCCGGCACCGGCATGGCGGCCGAAACGGCACCGAAGGAACTGAACGTCTACAACTGGTCGGACTACATCGCGAAGGACACGATTCCAGACTTCGAAAAACAGTCCGGCATTCACGTGAAATACGACAACTACGACAGCGACGACACGCTGCAGGCCAAGCTGCTCGCAGGCAGTTCGGGTTTCGACATCGTCGTGCCTTCGTCGATGTACATGGCGCGGCAGATTCAGGCCGGCATGCTGCTGAAGCTCGACAAATCGCAGCTGCCGAACCTGAAGAATCTCGATCCGACATTGATGAAGATGATCGCGGATGCCGATCCGGGCGCGCAGTACGGCGTGCCTTGGGCGTACGGCACCGACGGCATCGGCTACAACGTGCAGGAAGTGAAGAAGGCGCTCGGCGATAACGCGCCGGTGGATAGCTGGGCGCTGGTGTTCGATCCGGCCAACGTGTCGAAGCTCAAAAGCTGCGGCGTGTCGTTCCTCGACCAGGCCACCGATGCATTCGCGAGCGCCTTGCAGTATCTGCACAAGGACCCGAACAGCTCGAACCCCGCCGACTACCAGGCCGCGTTCGAACTCTTGAAGAAGGTACGGCCGTACATCACCCAGTTCAACTCGTCGGGCTATATCAACGACCTCGCCAATAACGACGTCTGCGTGGCGATCGGCTGGTCGGGCGATGTGGGCATTGCGCGGCGCCGCGCGGCCGACGCGAAACGCAAGTACGAGATCCGCTTCTCGAACGTGAAGGAAGGCGGCCTGTTGTGGTTCGACGTGATGGTGATTCCGAAGGACGCGCCGCATCCCGAGGCGGCGCTCAAGTGGATCAACTACATCGAGGACCCGAAGGTCAACGCGGCGATCACCAACGAGGTGTTCTATCCGACCGCGAACCGCGCCGCGCGTCCGTTCGTCGCGCCGGTCGTGGCCCAGGACCCGAGCGTCTATCCGGGCGACGAGGTACTGAGCAGGATGACGCTGATCAAGCCGGTGCCGATCGAAATCGTGCGGCTGGAGAACCGGCTCTGGGCGCAGTTGAAGGCGGGGCGCTGAGCGTCGCTGAGTTATGCCGCTGAGTTAAGTCGCTGAGCTACGCCACTGGGTCACGCCACTGGGTCACGCCACTGGGTCACGCCACTGAGCTACGCCACCGAGTCACGCGCAAGCGGCGAATTATTTCCCTGATCGCAGCACCTTTCCTGAATCGAGTCGCGTTCGCGCGCATCTCGCGGGGCACGCTCGCGCCTGCGAGGCGCGCATCGATCGCGCGGCATCGATCGCACCACAACAAACGAGGAGATTTTGCGTGAGAAAGAAACTGATGGGTCTGCTGGTGGCGGGCTGTCTGCCTGGCATCGCGATGGCGGACACCACGGCCGACCAGATCAAGGCATTGCAGGCGCAACTCGACGCGCTGCAAAAAGCCGTGCGGCGCTTGCAGACTCAATCGCCCGCTCAACCACAAACGCAGCCGCAGTCGAAGTCCGGACCGGCGATGGCGGCTCCCGCTACAGCCGTCACCGTCGATCCATCGTCGCCGGATTACGGCAGCGCGCGAGCCGCGCTGACCAACGACGACGTCACGTCGCTAAAGCAGCAACTCGCCGCGCAGCAGCTCAAAGTGAATTCGCTCGAAGATGCCGCGACCACCGGGCCGATCGCCGGCCTCTCGGTCACCGGCTACATCGATCCGACCTACCTGTTCAACCGTGCGCAGGGCAGTTCGTCGTTCCTGTTCGCGAATCACGAAAGCACCGGCGGCTACTTCAACAGCACGTTCGGCGACGTGTATCTCGACATCAAGAAGACCTTCGGTGTCGGGCCGATGGCGCCATCCGCAGAAATCACGCTGATGCCCAATCGCGGCAACGGCATCACGCTGTTGCAGAACGAGCACGGACAGATTGGCAACAACATCCTGAACACGGCGGTGGTGACGGTGCCGCTGTCGGGCACGACGACGTTCGTGGCGGGGTTGATGTCGAGCTTCGGCGGCTATGAAGTGCAGCAGTCGAACCAGATGCTCACGCTGACCCATAACCTGCTGTACGACTTCTCCGATCCCGGCAGCTACATCGGCCTCGGCGCGAACTACTCGAAGGGCAATTGGGCGTGGAAGTTCCTGCTCGGCAACGAACAGTACCGCACCAACGGCGCCATCACGCAGACCGGCACGAACGCGCTGGGCGATCCGCTCACCACCAGCAACAAGGTGCCGACCTTCACGGCGCGCGCGGACTACACGTGGTCGAGCGCGCTGGATATCGGCGCGTCGTTCAACATCGGCCGGCAGACCTTGCCGAGCGCGATCAATCCGACCACCGGCGCGGTCAGCTACGGCGTGAGCGGACAGGCCCCCGGCGGCTACGGCACGTTCTTCTTCTCCGAAGCCGACCTGACCTATCTGCTCGCCGACGTCCAGTACAACGTCGAACTCGATTACGGCCAGCAGCAGAACGCCGCGTTCAACGGCGGCCAGGCGCAATGGTATGGCGTGTCGCTGCTCGCGCATCGCAAGTTCAGCCTGCCCGGCCTCGGACGGATGGGCGCGACGCTGCGCTACGACTTCCTCGCCGACAGCAAGAACGGCGGTGGCGGCGGCGGGGTCGCGCTGAATGCGCAAGGGCGCGATCCGTACAACGGCTTCGGCATCGGCGCGGACTGTGCGGCGAACGCCCAGGCGAGCGGCGGTTTGGGACTGCAATGCAAGGGCTCGAATCGTCAGGACGTCGCGCTCGATCTGCTTTTCTTCCCGACCGCGGCGATCACGGTGAAGGTCGAGTACCGGCACGACTGGGCCAACAACCCGGTGTTTTTGCGTAACGACGGCTCGTACAGCCGCTCGAACGATCTGCTGGCCACCCAGTTCATCTACTCGTTTTAACGACGCACGCGGTCCCGGGTTCGGGACCGCGGCTGGATCTGCATTTGGATCTGCATTTGGATCTGCATTTGGATCTGCATTTGGATCTGCATTTGAGTCTGCATTTGAGTCTGCATTTAAGTCACCACTCACGGAGATGCGATGAAAGACAAAACCACCCCACCGTTGCCCCTGAAACCGCTGACGTCCGCCGACTCGCCGCTAAGCCGCCGCGGCTTCATCAAGGGATCGGCCACGCTGTTCGGCGCGTCCTTGATGGGCGCGCTGGCCGGCTGCGGCGGCGCGGATTCGCCGGCGAGTTCGGCGGCGGAGCGCTCGTTCGCCGCGCGTCCTCTGCCGAACCCGCCGGCGTATCTGATGCCGGCCGAAAACGCGACGCACAAGGCCACCTATATGGCCTTCGCGTCCGGATCGGAAGGCATCTGGACGCCGGTCACGCCGCAGAGCACGGACGCCGGCATCGACCGGGTCCGCTCCGATCTGATGGATGTGGCCAAGGCGATCGGCACCTATGAGCCGGTCAACATGCTGGTGCTGCCGGTCGATCTGAGCGCCGCGCAGAATCTGCTGGCCGTGCCGAGCGGCGCGAATCCCGACATCCACGCGAACTACGTGGCGCGTGGCGCGGGCGTCGGCGGCGTGAATCTGATTCCGCTCGCCAACGGCTTCGACGATCTGTGGACGCGCGACACCGGCGCGATCTTCGTCAAGGACACCGCCAACGGCAACGCGCTCGGCGCAGTGAGCTTCAACTTCAGCGGCTGGGGCAATGCGAACACCGACGGTCAGCACCTCAATCCGGGGATGACCGTGCCGCCGTCGGTGACGGCGAGCAGCAACAAGTCGAAGGCGGGTAAATACTTCCAGCCGTTCGCGAAGGACCACACGCTGGCTTCGTGGATGGCGCAAGCCAACAACGCGACGCTGATTCAAAGCACGTTGACGCTGGAAGGCGGCGCGATCGAATTCGACGGCGAGGCGACCGCGATCCTGACGGAATCGGCGGTGCTGCACGTGAACCGCAATCCGCAGCTTTTCAACATTCCGAACGGCGTGGTCGCGAACGCGACGCTGTTGCCGGGCGCGAAAGCCACGGTGCTGGCCGAACTGCAACGCACGCTCGGCGTGCGCAAGATCATCTGGATTCCGGGCACCGCGATCTACCCGCGCGGTTGCGGCGCGGGCGGCAAGGGCGGCGCGGCGACGCCCGCGAAGGAGACCGACATCACCAACGGACACGTCGACTTCTACGCGAAGTTTCTCGCGCCCGGCGTGGTGGTCTATTGCTACGACGCGCCGAACTCGATGGGCGAACGCGCGCTGACCGAGGCGAACTGGGAACACCTCAACAACCAGACCGACGCGAGCGGCCGCACGCTGCAACTGATCGAACTGGATACGCCGGCGAACTACGGCACCTCGAACGGCGTGACGCTGAACAACAGCCAGTTGACCAACTTCGCGGTCGGCTACGTGAACTTCTACACCTGCAACGGCGCGATCATCATGCCGAAGTTCAACGACGCCGATGCCGATTACGCCGCGTGGTCCGCGATTCAACCGTATGCGGGCGGCCGCGATATCGTGCAGGTGGACATTCTGGGCATTGCGTCGGGCGGCGGCGGGATTCACTGCGCGACGCGGGAACTGCCCGCGTGAACGCGTGAAAATCAACCGGCCCATCAACCAGGTCAGCCAGGCGGCCGCGCCATCGAGGCGTTTTACCTCTCGATAGCGCGGCCGCTACCGGCTTCCTTACCCTGTTCGAGCAGCCACTCCACCATCTGCTCGACGATCGGTGAACGCAACGGCCCCGCCACGCGCGACAGCCACCACGTGATGCCCGGCAGACGCGGGTAGCCGGCCAGCACCGTGACCGTGCCGTCGTCGATACTGCCTTGCGCGGCGAGCCGCGACAGGCACGCAATGCCGCGTCCGCGCAGCACCGCATCCAGCACCAGGCGCTGATCGTCGTAGATCGCGTTCATCCGGTAGGCCGACAACTGATCGCGGAAAATCGGCGCGATGCTCTCGCTGGTCAGGTTCTCTTCGAGACAAATTAATCCGGCGTGCAGATGATGTTTGGCACGCGGCACGCGGGCCAGTTTCGCCGCCAGCTCCGCGCCGCACACGGTCACCCATTCGTCCTGCAGAAACGGCACTTCGAGCAAACCCGCCTGCTGCATCGGCCGTGCGCCGATCGTCATGTCGACGTCGATCTCGTCGACGTAGCGGGCGCTTTCGTCGGTGGACAGCAGCGGGCACAGATCGGGCAGCGTGGCCTGCAAGCGGTCGAGGCGCGGTTGCAACCAGCCGTGCAGCAATGGCGCGGGACACACCAGCACGACGAGACCGGGGTCCAGATACGTGGCGATCCGGCCGAGGCCGCTGCGCAGCGTTTCCATCGAACGCTGCACGCTTCGCTGCAGCACTTCGCCCGCCACCGTCAACTCCACGCCGCGGCCGATGCGGCGAAACAGCGGCTGCCCCAGTTGCTCTTCCAGTTGCTGGATCTGGTGACTGACGGCCGATTGCGACAGATGCAGTTCGTCGGCGGCGCGCGAGAAGTTACCCAGCCGCGCGGCCGCTTCGAAACCCATCAATAGCTTCAGGGAAGGAACGCGTTGCATCGAGCTATGAGAAAAGTTGATTGATCAGGCCAAAAAACATCATTTTTCATCAAGTGTAACCCGTATCAAAATGCATCACCACCTAACGATGGAGACAGCAGGATGAGTCGCTTCGATGCTCGGCAATTCGGCTACAGAATGCCCGCCGAATGGGAAAGGATGGACACCACGTGGTTGGGCTGGCCGATTTTCGACGGCCGCGAAGACGTGTGGGGCAGCCACTACCGGCGCGTGTGCCGGGAGTTCGCGCTGGTCGCGCAGACCATCGCCCGCTATCAGCGTTGCGTGGTGACCGCGCATCACGCCGAGGCGGACGCCGCGCGCGAACTGCTCGGCAGCACGGTGGACGTGCTCGCCGTCGCCGCGGAAGACAACTGGCTGCGCGACTGCGGCCCGATCTTCCTGCTGGGCGAGGACGGTCAGCTTGGCGCGGCCGCGTTCCGCTTCAACTGCTGGGGCGAGAAGTACCAGCCGTACGACGGTTGCCAGCAGGTCACGCAGGACATCGCCCGCGCGGCCGGCGCACGGATCTTCAACTCGCACATGGTGCTGGAAGGCGGCTCGTTCTATGTCGACGGACAGGGCACGCTGCTCACCACGGAAAGCTGTCTGCTGCATCCGAACCGTAATCCGCACATGAATCGCGCGGAGATCGAAGCCGAGTTGCGCCGCATGCTCGGCGTCGAGAAGATCATCTGGTTGCCGGGCAATCCCGACGAAGTGGAAACGAATGGGCACGTGGACGGCATCGCGTCGTTCATCGCGCCCGGCAGGCTGCTATGTCAGTCGGCGAGCCCGGTGCAGGGCGATTACTTCCACGTGATGCGCGAGAACCGCCGCGCGCTGGAACTCGCCACCGACGCCGCCGGGCGCAGCTTCGAACTGCTCGATCTGCCGTCGCCGATCGTCAGCGAACGCTTCGGCTCCGAGCGCTATTGCGATTGCTACGCGAACTATATTCTGGTGAACGGCGCGGTGATCTCGACCGCGTTCGGCGTCGAACAGGACCAGGCCGCGCGCGACGTGTTCGCCCAGGCTTTCCCCGACCGGCGCGTGGAGTTGCTGCCGATCGCCACCTTGTCGATCGGCGGCGGCAGCATTCATTGCTCGACGCAACAGCAGCCCGCCGTTGCCGTCCCCGTTGTTTGATCCAGACCGACACTGCTTGAAGGAACCGATATGGCGTCACGAAACATCACCGTAGCGTCGGTGCAAATGGCATCCGGCAGCTGGACCTTCGAAGACAACATGGCCACCGCGGAGCGTTTGATCCGCGCGGCCGCCGCGCAGGGCGCGAATCTCGTGCTGTGTCCGGAGCTTTTCATGATGCCGTACTTCTGCCTCGATCAGAACGTCCGGCATCTGGAGCTGGCCGAGCCGTTCGCGGGCAATCCGCGCATCGCGCGCTTCGCGCGGCTCGCGGGCGAACTCGGCATCGTGCTACCGATCGGCTTCTTCGAGCGCGCCGGCAACGCCGCGTATAACTCGATCGCAGTGGCCGACGCCGATGGTCAGGTGCTGGGCGTGTATCGCAAGACGCACATTCCGGACGGCCCCGGCTACACGGAGAAGTTCTATTTCACGCCGGGCGACACCGGCTTCAAGGTGTGGGACACGCGCTTCGGCAGGATCGGCATCGGCATCTGCTGGGACCAGTGGTATCCGGAGACCGCGCGCAGTCTCGCGCTGATGGGCGCGGAGGTGCTGTGCTTTCCGACCATCATCGGGTCCGAGCCGTTCAGCAGCGAGTTCGATTCGGCAGGGCACTGGCAGCGCACGATGCAAGGCCACGCGGCGGCGAACATGGTGCCGGTGGTGGCGGCCAACCGGATCGGCCGCGAGGTCGGTTTCGGCAACGGCAATCCGCAGCAGCAGGGACTGGCCGGCGTGTTCTACGGGTCGAGCTTCATCGCCGATCACACGGGCGAGAAAGTGGCCGAGGCGAATCGCACGGACGAAACCGTTCTGCTGCACACGTTCGATCTCGACGCGATCCGCGCGGACCGGCAATCGTGGGGTTTCTTCCGCGACCGCCGTCCGGAGATGTACCGCACGCTGCTGACGAGCGACGGCGCCTCGTCCTGCTATCGCTAAGGAATTCACGATGAAAAACCACTGGCTCCCGGCGCTCCGCGCACTCGGCCTCGGCCTCGGTCTGTGCCTGCTGGCCGCACCGTCTCACGCCGAGGAAGAGAAGGTTCTGAATCTGTACAACTGGAGCGAGTATTTCGCGCCCGACACGCTATCTGAATTCCAGAAGGAAACCGGCATCAAGGTCCGTTACGACTCGTACGACAGCGACGAGACCTTGCAGTCCAAACTGCTGACCGGCGACAGCGGCTACGACCTCGTGTGGCCGACCAACGACTTCATGGCCAAACAGATTCAGGCCGGCGCGTTCCGCAAGCTCGACAAGAGCAAGCTGCCGAACCTGAAGTACCTGGACCCCGCGCTGCTGAAGCTGATGGCGCAGTCCGATCCGGGTAATCAGTACGGCGTGCCGTACATGTGGGGCACGGTGGGCGTCGGCTACGATCGCGCGAAAGTGGCGTCGATTCTCGGCAAGGACATGCCGGCCGATAGCCTCGATCTGCTGTTCAATCCGGCGATCGCGTCGCGGATCGCCGCGCATTGCGGCATCGGCGTGCAGGATTCGGCGAGCACCGTGCTGCCGCTCGCGCTGCGTTACGTCGGTCGCGATCCGGTGAATCCGACCGCGCAGGACTATGCGGTCGCGCAGACCATGCTGAAGAAGGTGCGGCCGTCCATCCGCCTGTTCGTCAACTCGGCGAATGCCAACGAGTTGATCGACGGCGAGCTGTGCGTGATGATCGGCTATTCCGGCGCGATCAATCTGGCCGCGCAGAAGGCGCGGCAACTGGACGGCAAACGCGACGTGGTCTACGACATCCCGAGCGTGGGCACCTTGATGTGGTTCGACGGCATGGTGATTCCGAAGACGGCGAAGCATCCGGACAACGCGCATGCGTTCATCAACTACATTCTGCGGCCCGACGTGGTGGCGAAGATCTCGAACGCGACGCGCTATGCGAATGCCAATCAAGGCGCACTGAAGCTGATGGACCCGACGCTGGTCAATAACCCCAGCGTCTATCCGGATGAGCAGAAGAAACGGACGTTGTTCACGCCGGTGGCCGAATCGCCTGCCACCGCGCGTCTGGAGGGCAGGATCTGGCTCGGCCTGAAGGCGAGCACGCCCTGATTGACCGGCGGTGCAGTGAGTTTGACGAAAGGGTATGAGGTGGTGGATATGACGACACGACGTCGTTTTCTGAAACGGGGGCTGGTGGCCTCGAGCGGCGCGCTGCTGGCGAACGCGCTGGGTGGCGGCTTCGGCGCCCTCGCGTTCGCGCAGGGCGGCAACTGGCGCATGCCGGACGAGGGCGCTCAGCACGCCGCGACATGGATGGCCTTTGGCGCCAGCGAGGACATCTGGGGCGGCAAGCTGTTGCCGGTGGTGCGCGAGAATCTCGCGGGCATCGCCAAGGCGATCGCCGCGCACGAGCCGGTGAAGATGCTGGTGCGCGAAGAGGATCACGATATCGCCGCGCGTCTGTGCGGCGCGTCGGTCGAACTCGTGCCGCAGGCCATCGACGATTTGTGGATGCGCGATACGGGCCCCGTGTTCGTGAAGAACGCGAGCGGTCAGCCTGGCGCGGTGGGCTTCAATTTCAACGGCTGGGGCAACAAGCAGGAACACGAACAGGACGCGGAGATCGCCGCGTTCGTCGCGCAGCGGGCCAGTGCGCAGTTCGTCGGCACGCGGCTGGTGCTGGAGGGCGGCGGTATCGAAGTGGACGGCGAGGGCACGGCGATCATTACCGAGAGCTGCGTGTTGAACGCCAATCGCAATCCGGGTGTGAGCCGCGCGCAGTGCGAGGCGGAGCTGGCGCGTTTGCTCGGCGTGACGAAAATCGTCTGGCTGCCGGGCATCAAGGGCAAGGATATTACCGACGGCCATACCGACTTCTACGCGCGCTTCGTGTCTCCGGGCGTGGTGGTGGCCGGGCTCGATCCCGATCCGGCTTCCTACGATCACGCGGTGACGAAGCGTCATCTGGAGATTCTGCGCAAATCGACCGATGCGAAAGGCCGCGCGTTGAAAGTAGTGGTGCTGCCGGGGCCGACGAGCGTGCGTCATCGGTACGAGAACGATCAGTTCGCGGCGGGCTACATCAATTTCTACGTGTGCAATCGCGCGGTGATCGCACCGCAATTCGGCGACGGCAAGGCCGATCGCAATACGCGCGACGTGCTGGTGGATCTGTTCCCCGGCCGCGAGGTGATCCAGTTGAATATCGACGGCGTCGCGGCGGGCGGCGGCGGGATTCACTGCACGACGCAGCAGCAGCCCGCCTGAGTGATGGCGTGAAGCGCACTTAGCGTTGCTGGTGCGCGGCGCTGTCGCGACGATCTCCGCGGCCGGTCGCCGGCCGCGTGTCGAAGCGGTTTCCCTTTGATCTTGATGAGTAGGTGCCTGCCGGAGATGGAAACGTCTGCGGCAGGGCGAAGTGCTGGCCGGTGTTTTGCATCGGACGGGCAGTAACAGGTAAGGAAAAATGGCAAAGAGCAGAAGCAGTCAAGCGTTGAACAGGCCGGTCGACGATGCGTCGATGGCGCGTCGCGGATTCATCATAAAGTCGGCGTCATTGCTGGGCTTTTCTCTGGTGGGCGCACTGGCGGCTTGCGGTGGCGGCGGTGGTGCAGCGACGCCGGCTTCGTCGACATCCTCGTCGACGTCCTCCCGCAACCCAGCGGCCAGACTGTCGTATCTGATGCCGGGCGAGGACGCGCGTCACACGGCGACCTACATGGCCTTCGCATCGGGAGCGGACGGCATCTGGACGCCCTTCACCGCGCAAAGCACGGACGCCGGGATCGACCGGGTTCGCGCGGACCTGATGGATGTGGCGAAAGCGATCGGCACATACGAGCCGGTCAACCTGCTCGTGCTGCCGGTCGACCTGGGTGCCGCGCAAAACCTGCTGGCGTCGCCGAGCGGCGCGAATCCCGGTATCCACGCGAGCTACGCGGCGCGAGCCGCCGGCGTCGGTGGCGTCAACCTGATTGCGCTCGACAATGGCTTCAACGATCTCTGGACGCGCGACACGGGTTGCGTGTTCGTGAAGGACAAGTCGAATGCCGACGCCTTGCGCGCGGTGAGCTTCAACTTCAACGGCTGGGGCAACGCGAACACGGACGGCGTGAACCTCAACGCGGGCATGACCGTGCCGGCCGCAATCGCGGCAGGCAGCAACCGGTCGAAGGCGGGACGCTTCTTCCAGCCGTTCGCGAACGATCGCGCGCTGGCCACGTGGATGGCGCAGACCCAAAACGCGTCGCTGATTCAAAGCACGTTGACGCTGGAAGGCGGCGCGATCGAATTCGACGGCGAGGCGACCGCGATCCTGACGGAATCGGCGGTGCTGCACGTCAATCGCAATCCGCAACTCTTCAACATACCGGACGGCGTGGTCGCCAACGCGACGCTGCTGCCGACCGCGCGTGACACCGTGCTGGCCGAACTGCAACGCACGCTGGGCGTGCAGAAGATCATCTGGATTCCGGGCACGGCGACCTATCCGCGCGGCGCGGGCGTGGGCGCGCAGGGCGGCGCGGCGACGCCCGCCAACGAGAGCGACATCACCAACGGGCACGTCGATTTCTACGCGAAGTTTCTCGCGCCGGGCGTGGTCGCGTACGCGGCCGATCCCGCCAACTCGACCGCCGAACTGGCGATGATGGCCGCCAACTACCGCAATCTCGCGGGTCAGACGGACGCGCAGGGCCGGCCGCTCGTGCTGATTCCGCTGAACGTGCCGGCCCGCTACGGCACGTCGAACGGCGTGACGCTGAGCGACCGGCAGATGACGAATTTCGCCGCGGGCTACATCAACTTCTACAAGTGCAACGGCGCGCTGATCGTGCCGAAGTTCAACGACGTCGCCGCCGACGCCGCAGCGGTCGCGGCGCTGCGACCGTACGCCGGATCGCGCGCGATCGTGCAGGTCGATATTCTCGGCATCGCGTCGGGAGGCGGCGGTATCCATTGCGCGACGCGGGAAGTGCCGGCCTGAGGCCCGCGCTACGCCTTTGTCATGTTCGCGTCGTCGCCGGGACACAAAGGCGACGCGGCCGTTCGTCGCGTTCTACGAGGATCTGCTGGTTTAGGCTAGCCGGCCGTGGGTCAAGCGGCGAGCGTCGTCTGGCTCGCCACCGTCGGCAACTCGAAGTAAAACGTGCTGCCCGCCGCCGGCTGATCGAGCAAACGGATGCGGCTGTGATGCAGTTCCAGCATGCGCCGCACGATCAGCAGCCCCAGACCGCCGCCTTGATGCGCACCGCCCGGACTGAAGGTGAATGGCCGCTCGAACAGCGCATCGCGTTGCTCGGCTGGAATGCCGGGGCCGGTGTCGCTGACCGTCACGGCCACCTTGCCGTCCTTGTGCGCGAGCACCACGTCGATGCTGCCGCGCTCCGGCGTGTGACGGATCGCGTTGTCGAGCAGATTCGTCAGCACGCGTTCGATCATTCCCAGGTCCGCATTGACCACCGGCAGGCGCGCCGGGATATCCGCGCGCAACTGGATATGCCGGGCCTCCGCCGACAGCTCGAATTTCTGGAACACGTCCTGCACCAGATCGACCAGCGAGAACTGTTCGAGCGTGAGTTGCACGTTGCCATGTTCGAGCCGCGCGAGTTCGAACAGCGACTGCGCGAGCCGCCCGACCTTCACGCTTTGCGCGAGCGCGATCGCCAGATAGCGTTTGCGTTCCGTGTCGCCGAGCGTGTCGGCCTTCAGCGACAGCGTTTCCAGATAGCCATGCAGCGAGGTGAGCGGCGTGCGCAGGTCGTGCGAGATATTGGCGATCAGTTCGCGACGCTGCTGGTCCTGCCGCGACAGCGCGCGCCATTGTTCGCCGATGCGGTCCGCCATCTGCGCGAAAGTCGCTTCGAGCACGGTGATTTCGTCGCGCCGTCCGGGGCGTGACGAACGCGGCACGCTCGGTTGCGTGTCGGGTTCGCCGTCCGCGTCGAAGCGGCGCATTGCCTCGGTGAGCCGGCGCAGCGGCCGCGTGATCAGGCCGAACGCGGTCAGACCCGCGAGCAGCACCAGCAGCGCGACCAGCGCCATCGACCACAAGGTGTTGCGCAGTACCGAACTGGCCGCCACGCGCGCGGCCAGGGCGTCGTGTTCCTCGCCCAGCAGCACCACATAGATATGGCCCGACGGCTGCTGGCCGCTCAATTGCAGCGGCGCGGCGCTGAACACCTTTCTGCCGTCGACGCTGCGTGGATCGTCGCCGAGAATCGGCAGCGCATCGCCGGCGATGAACTGGCGGATCGGCGTGACGTCCACGCGTTCGCGCTTCACGTGACCGGCGGGCGCATCGTCGCCCTTGATGTTGCCCGCGTTGTCGAGCAGATACACCTCCACGCTCGGGTTCACCGCCATCAACTGGCCGAATAGCTGGCGCACGGCGTCGGGCCGCAAGCCGTTCGCGTCCATCAGCGGCGCGCGGTGCGCGATATGGTCGGCGAGATTTCTCGACAGGCTTTGCACGACTTCCTTCTCGTGCAGATCGCTGGAGCGGATCTGCAACCAGGCCGACGCGCCGCAGCACGCGAGCAGCAACGCGGTGAAGACGATCGCGAGCCGTTGGGTGAGCGTGAGGTTCACGGTGTGTCCTTTGGCGGCGTAACGGACGCCGGCGTGGAGGCGGACGCGGGCGCATCGCCCGGCGCCGCGAGCTTGTAGCCGCGCCCCCACACCGTCACGATGCGTTCGGGCTGGGCCGGATCGGCCTCGATCTTCGCGCGCAGCCGGTTGATGTGGGTGTTCACCGTGTGTTCGTAGCCTTCGTGCTGATAGCCCCACACGGCGTTGAGCAGGTCCATCCGCGAGAACACCTTGCCCGGATGCTGGGCGAAGAAATACAGCAGGTCGAACTCGCGCGGCGTCAGCTCGATCGGTTTGCCGTCGGCGCGGGCCTCGCGCGTGAGCGGATCGATCGTGAGACCGGCGATCCGCAGGTTGCCGGCGTCGATGCGCGAGTCCTGCGCCATCGCCTGCACGCGCCGGAACAACGCCTTCACGCGGGCCACCAGTTCGAGCATCGAGAAGGGCTTGGCGAGATAGTCGTCGGCGCCGAGTTCGAGGCCGAGAATCCGGTGCACTTCGCTCGAACGGGCGCTGGTGATGATGATCGGCGTGTAGCGCGCCATCGCCCGGGCGCGCCGGCAAATCTCCAGACCGTCGACGCCCGGCAGCATCAGGTCGAGGATCAGCGCGTCCCAGTTGCCTTGCTCCAGCAACCGCAGGCCTTCGTTGCCGTCCGCGCTGTGCACGACCTCGTAACGCTCGTCCCGCAGATGCAGGCTCAGCACGTTGGCGATGTCGACGTCGTCCTCGACGATCAGGATGCGTTTCGGTTGGTCCATGCGAGGGTCCGTGGCGGGGGCGGTGGGTGGTCAGACGGATGCGGATGGAGCCGCGGCCGTGGCGTCATTGTGCGCAATTTCGGGGCAGCGAGTTATCACATTTAATTTAACTTTTCGTGAGGACTTCGACACCGTGCGCGCACTACGATGCGTCCATCTCCTCGAATCCGGCGCGCCCGGTCCAGCTTTCCCGACCCGGACGCGCCGCTGCCGAGCTCCGCTCGCTGACATTCACGACACTTACGACACTCATCACTCACGCCCGGAACCGACATGTTACTCATCGTTCTTGCTTATCTCGGCGGCGCCCTGACGATCCTCAGCCCGTGCATCCTGCCGGTGCTGCCGTTCGTGTTCGCCCGCGCCGACCAACCGTTCGTGCGCAGCGGCCTGCCGTTGCTCGCGGGCATGGGGCTGACCTTCGCGCTCGTCGCGACGCTCGCCGCGGTGGGCGGCGGCTGGGTCACGCAGGCCAATCAATACGGACGCTGGATCGCCATCGTGCTGCTCGGCGTGTTCGGCCTGACGCTGCTGCTGCCGCGCTTCGCCGATCATCTGATGCGGCCGCTCGTCAGCGCGGGCAACCGTCTGTCGAATTTCGCGCAAGGCGATGGCCAGCAGGTGCGGGCCGGTTCGTCGTTCCTGCTGGGGATCGCCACCGGCCTGCTGTGGGCGCCCTGCGCCGGTCCGATTCTCGGCCTGGTGCTGACCGGTGCCGCGCTGCGCGGCGCGAGCGTCGGCACGACCTTGCTGCTGATCGCGTATGCGGCCGGCGCGGCGACTTCGCTGGCGGTGGCGTTGCTGATCGGCGGCAAGGTGTTTACCGCGATGAAGCGCTCGCTGGGCGCCGGTGAATGGATTCGTCGCGGGATCGGCGCGGCGATGCTGGCCGGCGTCGTGGCGATCGCGTTCGGCGTCGATACCGGCGTGCTGGCGAAGGTGTCGACGGTGGCGACCGGCGGGCTCGAACAGAAGCTGGTGGACAAGCTGTCGCCGGGTACGAATGCGGGCGGCCCGGCTAGCGCTACCAACGTCGCGGGGGTGTCCGGCGCCGGCGGCGATATCAATCTCAGCGCTAACGGCAACGGCAACGGCAACGGCAACGGCAACGGCAACGGCAACGGCAACGGCAACGGCAACGGCAACGGCAACGGCAACGCCAACGGCAACGCCAACGCCAACGCCAATGGCAGCGCCGACACCGACGCCCATGGCGGCATGATGCGTGCCGTCGTCGCGCCGTCGGTCGCCTCCGCGCTGCCGGTGGAAGGCGTGTTGCCGCCGCTGAACGGCGCGGTGCAATGGCTGAATTCGCCGCCGCTGACGCAGCAGGATCTGCGCGGCAAGGTCGTGCTGGTCGATTTCTGGACGTACTCGTGCATCAACTGCCTGCGTTCGCTGCCGTACGTCAAGGCGTGGGCGCAAAAGTACAAGGATCAGGGGCTTGTCGTGATCGGCGTGCATGCGCCGGAGTTCGCGTTCGAACGCAATGTCGATAACGTGAAGAAGGCGGTGCACGACCTCGGCGTCGACTATCCGGTCGCGATCGACAACAACTACGCCATCTGGCGCTCGCTGAACAACCAGTACTGGCCGGCGCATTATTTCGTCGACGGCAAAGGGCAGATCCGCTATCACCATTTCGGCGAAGGCGACTATGCTGAATCGGAGAAGGTGATCCAGCAACTGCTGACCGAAGCGGGCCACGCGAGCGCATCGAAGGTCGCGCTCGGCATTGCGAAGGGTAGCGCGCAGGGCGTGCAGGCCGCCGCGGACGGCAACGACATGCAGTCGCCGGAGACCTACATCGGCTATGAGCGCGCGGAGAATTTCGTGTCGCCGGGCGGCGAGGCGCAGGACAAGGTGCACACGTATGCCGCACCGTCGTCGCCCGACGTCAACGAATGGGGGCTGGCCGGCGCATGGAAGGTCGGCGCGGAACACGCGACGCTCGCCGCTGCATCGGGACGGATCGTCTACCGCTTCCATGCGCGCGATCTGCACCTCGTGCTCGGCCCGGGCGCGGACGGCAAGCCGGTGCGCTTTCGCGTGAGCGTCGACGGCGCGGCGCCGGGCGCGGCGCACGGCACCGACGTCGCCGCCGACGGCAGCGGCACGGTGACCGAACAGCGTCTCTATCAGCTGGTGCGGCAAAGCGGCGACGTCGCGGATCACACATTCGCGATCGAATTTCTCGACCCGGGCGTGCAGGCGTTTGCCTTCACGTTCGGTTGACGGGGCCGGCGCGCGGAGCAGGCGGCGCTGGCTGGTGGATGCCGTGTGCTCCCGGATGCGCTGTCTGCGGGTGCGCGTAGTTGCGCTTAGTTGCGCGTAGTTGTGTCTGATTGCGTGTGACCCGATCACTTCTTGTTTGAAGGCTAGACATCATGGATACGAAAAGCGTTGAACGGTCGTTGTCGAAGTCGTCGTTGCGGTCGACGTCGCCCAGGCGTTCGCCGTTGACTGGACTGGCAGTCTGCGCCGCATTGCTTGCCGGCGTGTTCGCCGTGCAGCACGTCGCGCACTCCGCCGAGGCGGTCACCAAAATTCCACCGCCCGCGCAGGATGAAAAAGCCGGCGCCGCGCACAGCGAAACCGCGGTCTTCGCGGGCGGCTGCTTCTGGGGCGTGCAGGGCGTGTTCGAACACGTGCGCGGCGTGAAGCAGGTGGCGTCGGGTTACAGCGGCGGCGCGGCGGGCACCGCGCAATACGAAACCGTCAGCGAAGGCGATACCGGCCACGCCGAGTCCGTACAGATTACGTACGACCCGACGCAGATCAGCTACGGCCGCTTGCTGCAGATTTTCTTTTCGGTCGCGCATGATCCGACCGAGCTGAACTACCAGGGCCCCGATCACGGCACGCAGTACCGGTCAGCGATTTTCCCCGCGGATGCGCAGCAGCGCAGCGTCGCGCAGGCCTACATCGCGCAGCTGGACAAGGCACACGTGTATTCGGCGCCGGTCGTCACGCGTGTGGAGGATTTCAAGGGCTTCTATCCGGCGGAAAACTATCACCAGAATTTCCTCGCGCTGCATCCGGATTACCCGTACATCGCGATCAACGATATGCCGAAGGTGAGCGCGTTGAAGAAGATGTTCCCGGATCTGTATCGCAACGATCCGGTGTTGTTGAAGGTGGGTGGTTAGTAGAAACGGCAGCCACTGCGCACCGGCCAGGCCGGTGCGCAACTTCATGAAGCGGTGGAGCATCCGGCGCGGGGTTTCTCGGACCGAAGCGGGCGGTGTTCTCGCGGCCGCCACCGTGTTGGTTAGCGCGGGAATCACTTCTTCCCATTGACGCTTGATTGAAGGGGTTTATCGAACTGGCGCGGAGGCCTGGAATGGCTTCGGCCGTGTCGAGGACTTCACTCTGACCGGCGCGCTTAAAGCAGGCTCTGCTGCAAGGGTTGCCGATGTTCCCAAACCTTGACGATGGTCGATTCGATGACGAGTTTCGCGCCCGCGATGCTCTGCACCTGGCGTAAATCGACGACGAGCACGTCGCCTTTACCGAAGCGCTCGCCCGCATCGATCTTCGCAAGAAACGCCTTGTCTTCGATCGGTGCATGAAAGCTGGCGATGCCGTCATGCACGCGCCATTTGTTGCCGTCCTTGAAGGTCAGCGATTCGATGGTCAGCAGTCTTTTCGATGTCGTGTCGGAGACGACTTCGGCTCCCGCATCGGAGGTCGACGCACTAAACGAGGCGATCTCGTCGTCGCGAACGTCGAGTACCACGGTATCACTGACCACCACGCCGAATTCAGTGATGCCGTCGCGTTCCAGCGGAGAGACCACCTTTTCGAGACTGGATCGAACGACGACGTTCCGATACAGGCGGATCACGTCGCGCTCGACCTCGATCGCTTCGGTTTGAGACATCCAGACCTTTGCCACATCGCCTTTCTGTTCGATCTTGATGGGCGGCCGTCCTTTGAGCATGCGCAACAGGCCGATCAACCCGCCGGCCAATCCGCCACCGGTAATGCCGACGATCTGCATGATGGTCCAGCCGTTCGCGATCGCCGTTGCTCCGTTTCCGGAAAAGATATCCTTGATCTGCGAAAGCAGGTGCTGCGAAGCGATCAGGTCGATCCCGAATGAGCCGGCCTTGAAGCTGGCATTCACCTGCACCCGAACTTCCGCCGCCTCGCCGTTTATCTCCTTGTTCGCGGCCGTGAACAGGTCGGCGAACGCGACAAGCGCCGGGGCGAGGTCGCGCACATCCATCCGATGCTCTTTAAGAGCCGGGCCGTCGTACACGACGTGAAAACGCTCATGGTTGCTCATGTCCATAGTTTAAGGGCAGCGCAATATGGTATCCAGGGCCGCAACAGTGAAGAGCGGGGCACGGCATCTTGCCCTGAATGCAATGGACAGACAATTTTCGAGAAAGCTGACCGGGAGTGGCGCGTGGTCGATTGCTAAGCGGATAGGGATTTTTCCCTATCGGACGAATCGTCGCGCATCAAACCGGCTCTCCTGATCCTCTGACGCGATCTTCCGGAGCGCCCGGCATTCCATTGCATGAAAACGTGGGACGACAGCGTAGCTGTATGTTTTACAAAGAGAATTGCGCAATGGAACCGGACGGCTCACGCGTCGCGAGCGGCCGATTTGAGGGCCAAGGCGTCGAGAATGAGCGCCGCTAGCCCTGTCCGCCATCCCCTTCTTGAATTTGTCACCACCCGTCCATATAATTAGCACTCGCTGCACGAGAGTGCTAACAACATCGCCGGTTGGCTCTGCCAGCCGGGTTTTCTCAGCGTTCTTCAGTCTCAATCAGAGAGGAGTATGTATGAACCTTCGTCCTTTGCATGATCGCGTGATCGTCAAACGTCTGGATCAAGAAACCAAGACCGCGTCGGGCATCGTGATCCCCGAAGCCGCAGCGGAAAAGCCGGATCAAGGCGAAATCCTCGCAGTCGGCCCGGGCAAGCGTGACGACAAGGGCGCTCAAATCGCGCTCGACGTGAAGGTCGGTGACCGCGTCCTGTTCGGCAAGTACGCAGGCCAGACCGTCAAGGTCGACGGCAACGAACTGCTCGTGATGCGCGAAGAAGACATCATGGCCGTGGTGCAGAAGTAAGCGCATAGACGCTACTTCCCGGTCATATCCCAAAGAATTCAAGGAGTTAGAAGATGGCAGCTAAAGACGTCGTATTCGGTGATTCCGCCCGTGCCAAGATGGTCGAAGGCGTGAACATTCTCGCGAACGCTGTGAAGGTCACGCTGGGTCCGAAGGGCCGCAACGTTGTCCTGGAACGCAGCTTCGGCGGCCCGACGGTCACCAAGGATGGTGTCTCGGTCGCGAAAGAGATCGAACTGAAGGACAAGCTCCAGAACATGGGCGCGCAAATGGTCAAGGAAGTTGCTTCCAAGACCAGCGACAACGCAGGTGACGGCACCACGACCGCAACGGTTCTGGCTCAGTCGATCGTCCGCGAAGGCATGAAGTACGTCGCATCGGGCATGAACCCGATGGACCTGAAGCGCGGTATCGACAAGGCTGTCGCCGCTGCAATCGACGAACTGCGCAAGATCAGCAAGCCGTGCACGACCAACAAGGAAATCGCGCAGGTCGGCTCGATCTCGGCAAACAGCGACTCGTCGATCGGCGATCGTATCGCTGAAGCGATGGACAAGGTCGGCAAGGAAGGCGTCATCACCGTCGAAGACGGCAAGTCGCTGCAAGACGAGCTGGACGTTGTCGAAGGTATGCAATTCGACCGCGGCTACCTGTCGCCGTACTTCATCAACAACCCGGACAAGCAAGTCGCCGTTCTGGACAACCCGTTCGTGCTGCTGCACGACAAGAAGGTCTCGAACATCCGTGACCTGCTGCCGGTCCTGGAACAGGTCGCTAAGGCTGGCCGTCCGCTGCTGATCATCGCGGAAGACGTCGAAGGCGAAGCACTGGCAACGCTGGTGGTGAACAACATCCGCGGCATTCTGAAGACCGTTGCCGTCAAGGCGCCGGGCTTCGGCGATCGCCGTAAGGCCATGCTGGAAGACATCGCGATCCTGACCGGCGGTCAAGTCATCGCTGAAGAAACCGGCCTGACGCTCGAAAAGGCAACGCTGGCTGAACTGGGCCAGGCGAAGCGCATCGAAGTGGGCAAGGAAAACACCACGATCATCGACGGCGCAGGCGAAGCTGCGAACATCGAAGCGCGCGTGAAGCAGGTTCGCAAGCAAATCGAAGAAGCAACGTCGGACTACGACCGTGAAAAGCTGCAAGAGCGCGTTGCCAAGCTGGCAGGCGGTGTTGCGGTGATCAAGGTCGGCGCTGCGACCGAAGTCGAAATGAAGGAAAAGAAGGCACGTGTCGAAGACGCACTGCACGCAACGCGCGCAGCGGTGGAAGAAGGCATCGTGGCTGGCGGCGGCGTCGCGCTGATCCGTGCACGTACGGCGATCGCCGGCCTGAAGGGCGCTAACGCCGATCAGGACGCAGGTATCAAGATCGTTCTGCGCGCGATGGAAGAGCCGCTGCGTCAGATCGTCACGAACGGCGGCGAAGAAGCCAGCGTCGTGGTCGCGGCAGTTGCTGCCGGCCAGGGCAACTACGGCTACAACGCAGCGACCGGCGAGTACGTCGACCTGGTCGACGCAGGTGTCGTGGACCCGACGAAGGTCACGCGTACGGCACTGCAAAACGCAGCATCGGTGGCAGGTCTCCTGCTGACGACCGACGCAGCTGTTTGCGAACTGCCGAAGGAAGATGCACCGATGCCTGGCGGCATGCCCGGCGGCATGGGCGGCATGGGCATGGACATGTAATTTCGCTCGGGCCTCGCCAGAGGCTCGACTGGAAACACATGGGAAAGTGCGTCGCGAGACGTGCTTTCCAAAAGCAAAAAACCCGCAGCGATGCGGGTTTTTTGCTTTTGGAGCGGGCGGAATGGATGCGGGAAAGACTCGGGCGGAAGCAAGCCTTGGTCAAGACACAACGAAGTGCCGCCCGCGCGGGCGGCATGTGATCTAGCCGCCCTGACAACCCGGCATCAGTGTCGTGCTTCGCCCGGCGTCGCGCCTTTGCCGCTAGTCGGCGGCGTGTCCTCTTCGTTGCTGCGCGCCCAGAAAAAGCGATCCGGCATATAAGCGCCCATGCCTGGGCGGAACGCATTGCGCATCGCCTGATACAGATATTCCTGCGCTTCACGTACCGCCTCGGCCGGGTCCTGGCCATTGGCCAGCAGCGCGGCAATCGCGGAGCCCAGCGTGTCCGTCAACCCCGTGATCCGATGGCTGCCGCGGTCCCACATGTCCTGACGCAACTGGCCGTCTTCACTGAACAGCGTGTTCACCAGCCGATGCGTCCCGGTTTCCGTCGACAGAATGTATTCGCAGCCTTGCGACAGCAAATGCGAGATCGCGGCGTCGAGTGTCGGGGCTTCCGCGTCGCCGTCGGGCTGGGCGAGTGCGAGCAGGGTGGTGGCGTCCGCAACCAGCAGCGTGGTCTGCGGTGCGAGCAGGTCGGCGATCGCTTCGCGCAGTTCGTCGGCGGCGAGCACGTGTTCGTCGTCGAGCGTGAAATCAGGCGCGAGGATCAGCGGCACGTCGTCGTAATCGGCGACGACTTCGGCGATGGCGCTCACCACTTCCGCACGCGTGCAGGCGCCGACCTTGAAGGCGGCGATCGGCATGTCTTCGAGCAGCATCCGCGCTTGTGTCGCGACCACTTCGGGGTCGAGTCCGGTGACTTCGTCGCAGCTCGCCGAGTCGCGCACCGTGTAGCCGGTGAGCACGGACACGCCATGGCAGCCCATGCTGGCAAGGGTCATCAGGTCAGCTTGCAGGCCGGAGCCGCCGGTGGGATCGGAGAGGCCGAAGGTGAGGACGATCGGAGGCGTATCGCTGGGCATGAAAATTGGCAAAAAGGAGCTAAATTTGGGCGCGGTAGGCGCGCGATCGGCTCAATTATGCGGCCTAAACCGTCACGAGGGCGTTTTTTCGCATCCGTGAATCCACGGGCGGCGGCGAGTGCCCGCGCGTTGCGCCGCGAGCTTGCATGAACGTTGTTTGAGCCGACGCAAAGCGCATAAGCAAAGGCCGCCGCGCGCTACGCCGACGCGTTTCTGATTGCTAGGCATTGGGGCGGCAACACGGTACCATCATGGCTCCCGTTTCCACGGACTCTACGACGCGACACAAGAATGGAATATCAAAGCTGGATGTGCCTGATTTGCGGCTGGATTTACGACGAAGAAGCCGGTTTGCCGGACGAAGGCATCGCGCCGGGCACCCGCTGGGCGGACGTTCCCATTAACTGGACTTGCCCGGAATGCGGCGCGCGCAAGGAAGACTTCGAGATGGTCCAGATCTGAAGCCGGCGCTGTCGTCACCGGCGCTCGGGCGCATTGGCGGTTAAGACCTGACTTGACGCGCCGGCTCGGGCTCAAGCCCGAGCCGCGCACTGGCACGCTACGGCGGCGACAGGTTTCGGTCGAGCATCGCGCCCGTTGCGTTCGTCGGATCGAATGCATGTCATGCGATCGTTCAGCGCTTTACTCCAGCCTGTCGGCGCGGAACGCCGATTGCGTGGTGTCGCGGCGGTAGTCCGTCATTGTCCTGCCACCGGTTCGCGCATTAGCCGAGCAGTTAGCGTGCAACGCGTAACGGCGGCCCGTCAGCATTCTGTCGCCCGCTCATGACTTCTCGATCCGCTGCACCCGTTTCCTTCGACGCCTTGCCGAACCCACGCGGCGGCGCGGTCCGCCCCGCCGAACTCGCGCTGGCCGAAGCGCTGCTGGCCTTCGAACAACACACCGAGAGCGCGTCGGCGCTGCTGCGCGCGTCGCACGCGTTGCGCACGGCCGGCTGGCTCAGCGCGCAGCGCTTCGCGGATGCGCTGGTGCGGCTCTCGCCGCTGGCCGAAGGCGATCCGGCCGTCCCCGACAATGCGCGCCCGGTTTTCGGCGCGGCGCTCCGCGATTTCCGCGCGGCGCTCGAACGACACAATCTGCGCGAGCTGTCCTGCTCGCCGACCTTGTTCCATCACTATCGCGCGGTCTGCGGGCACCTGTCCGAGCACGCGCCGGGGACGGGCGTCGCGTTCGAGGATCTCGCGTTGACGGGGCGTCCGGTGCCGCCGGTGTCGATGCATGCGCAATCGGGCGACCGTCTCGCGCATCTGCGGGCGCGCTACGAGCGCGCGTTGCTGCCGGTGTTGCGCGCGCAGCCCGACAGCGGCAGCGCGGCCGTGCGTGCGGCGACCAACGCCGCGCTCGATGAACTCGACGCGGTGCTCGCCGAACTCGCCGATCCCGATCCCTACGATTTCTGGCGCCTCGCCAAGGCCTGCGCGAAGGCGTTGCGAGTCAGCGGCCGCGCGACGGGCGAAACCGATGCACGGCGCTTCTACGCCCGTTGCAATCTCGCGCTGGCCGATCATGCGCGCGGCATCCAGCGCGCGCCGCGTTCGCTGGTGCGCGCGACGCTGGCGCTGCTGTGGCGCGACTACGCCTTGTTCGGCGCCGCCGCCGAAGATGCCGACCAGGTCGAAGTGCTGCACGACTACGGCCTGACCGTCGACTGGCACGTAGCCGGCACCCAGGCGTCCGAAATGCTGTGGGAAGCGGGCGCGGTGCAGGCGCAGTCGCTCAGCGCGACGCTCGGCCTGCAGACGCGCGAGCTGGGCGTGCTGGCCGTCAACGCGCACGCGTACGAGGATTTCCTGCAGACCGCGGATGCGTCGATCTCCGCGTTGACCGACCATGCGCGCGCAGCCGATCAGCCTGAGAAGGCCGACCCGAGCGAAGCGCTGCAGGCAGGTGACGCCGCGTACCGGCTTGGCGCCGCCGCATGCGCGCTGGGTCTTGGCCATGTCGCGTTGCTGGCCGATGCGCTGGGTCTCGCGTGGCGGCGTCGTGCGCATGCGGCGGTGGCCACGCCCGCGGTCCGCGCGCATGTGATCGTCGGCGCACCGGCGGCGAGTACGCTCGAACAAAGCGCCGAAGCGTTGCGTGCGACGCTGCACAAGGTGGCCGCGGGCGTCGCGCCGGCCGGCGGCGGCGCCGCGTTGGCGGGGCTTGCCGCGCTGACGCGCGCGATCGAGGAAGGCGGCGCGTGACACACGCCTGAAACGCGGCGGCACCACGCACCGCGCGTCCTAACCAACGCACGCGTGCGTGATAGAGTGCAACCTGATTCGCCGTCGATGGCGCGCGGCACGCTTCACGGCACAGCCTGCGGTTCCACGCTCAAAGCCCGCCATCCCGCATCGTCTTTGCTAAAATCCGAACTATGTCCAAGAGTACCGATCGCATCAATCTGACCAACCAGTTCCTGATCGCCATGCCGAACATGGCCGATCCGACGTTTTCGGGAACGGTGGTCTACCTTTGCGATCACAGTGAGCGCGGCGCGCTCGGCCTCGTGATCAACCGGCCGACCGATATCGACCTGCAAGCGCTCTTCAATCGCATCGACCTCAAGCTCGAGATCGAACCCCTTCTCCATGTGCCCGTGTATTTCGGCGGCCCGGTGCAAACCGAGCGCGGCTTCGTGCTGCACGATCCGAAAGACGGCAATGCGTACACGTCGTCCATGTCCGTGCCGGGCGGCCTTGAAATGACCACGTCGAAAGACGTGCTCGAGGCGGTCGCGGGCGGCACCGGGCCGGAACGCTTCCTGCTCACGCTCGGCCACGCCGGCTGGGCCGCGGGCCAACTCGAGGAAGAGATCTCGAAGAACGGCTGGCTGACGGTCGAGGCCGATCCGAAAATCGTCTTCGACGTACCCGCCGAAGAGCGTCTCGAAGCGGCCCTCGCGCTGCTCGGCATCAACCTGTCGATGCTGTCGGGCGAAGCAGGTCACGCATGAGCGTGGTCGCCGGGCGTGAGGCGACGCTGCTCGCGTTCGACTACGGTGAAAAACGCATCGGCGTGGCGGTCGGCAATTCGCTGACGCGCAGCGCACGTCCGCTCGTGATCGTGCAGAACCGCAGCCGCGAATACCGCTTCGAAGCGATCGGCAAATTGATCGCCGAGTGGACGCCGGCCGCGTTGATCGTCGGCCTGCCGATGCATCCGGACGGCGCGCCGCACGAAATGACCCAACTGGCGAAACGCTTTGGCAATCAGCTCAACGGCCGGTTCAATCTGCCCGTCACGTGGATCGACGAACGCTATTCGTCGGTCGAGGCGAAGGCGGAGATTCGCGCCGGCAATGGCCGCGCCGACATGCTCGACGCGCAAGCCGCCAGCATCATCCTCCAGCAATATCTTGACGGACTGTCCGACGAACATGAGTTCCATTGACGCCGAAGCGCTTTACCGCGCGTTGCTCGACCAGATCCGCGCGGCTTACGGCGACCAGCTCGGCGCGCGCGAGCGCGGCACGGGCGCCGAAGATGCCGAAGGCGCGGTGCTGGCCGGCATTCATAGCGGCGGCGCCTGGCTCGCCGCGCGGCTGGCGCGCGACTTGAACCTGCCGAGCTTCGGCGTGGTGAACGTGGCGCTGCACCGCGACGACTACGCGAAGAAAGGGCTGCACTCGCAGGCAAGCCCGACCTCGCTGCCGTTCGCGGTCGATGGCCGCCGCATCGTGCTGGTCGACGACGTGCTGTACACCGGGCGCACGATCCGCGCGGCGCTCAACGAGCTGTACGACTACGGCCGGCCGGCGTCGGTCGAACTCGCGGTGCTGGCCGATCGCGGCGGGCGCGAACTGCCGGTGGCGGCGCGTTTCGTCGGCGGCGTGGTGGAGGTGCCTGCCGATGCGACGCTCGTGCTGGCCCGCGAGGAAGGCAGTAACGCGGGCGACGCGGGCGACGCGCGTTTCACCTTCCATACCGAAGCACGCGTCGATTGAAGCTGAAGCGCGACGCCAGGCGAAGTCGCCAACGCGCAGCGCAATTCGTTTTTTCCCACGCAAACGCAACACGGATTTTTCGAGCCGGCCGCCCGGCACGGCAGCAAGCACGCGGCACGGCATCGTCACACGCAGTCGGCGTCGATCCCGATCAGGTCGACGCCCGTATTTGAAGCAGGTACACCATGAACACCGCCACCCAGGCTTCGAAGGATTCCGCCGACAGCGCCACCGAGCGCTTCCGCTACGGCTTCCTGAAGGGCAACCCGCAGCTCACGAAAAACGGCGAGCTCAAACATCTGTTGTCGATCGAAGGTTTGCCGAAGGCGATCGTCAATCACATTCTCGATACCGCCGATCAGTTCGTCAGCGTCACCGATCGCGAAGTGAAGAAGGTGCCGTTGCTGCGCGGCAAGTCGGTATTCAACCTGTTCTTCGAGAACTCGACGCGCACCCGCACCACCTTCGAGATCGCCGCCACGCGGCTGTCGGCGGACGTGCTGAATCTGAACATCAACGCGTCCTCCACGAGTAAGGGCGAGTCGCTGCTCGACACGATCAACAACCTGTCGGCGATGCATGCCGACATGTTCGTCGTGCGTCATGCATCGAGCGGCGCGCCGTATCTGATCGCCCAGCACTGTGCGCCGCACGTGCACGTGATCAATGCCGGCGACGGCCGTCACGCACACCCGACTCAGGGTCTGCTCGACATGTACACGATCCGCCACTACAAGAAGGACTTCACGAAGCTGCGCGTGGCGATCGTCGGCGACATCCTGCACTCGCGGGTCGCACGTTCGGACATTCATGCGCTGACCACGCTCGGCGTGCCGGAAGTGCGCGCGATCGGTCCGCGCACGCTGCTGCCGGGTGGTCTCGAACAGATGGGCGTGCGGGTGTTCCACAACCTCGACGAAGGGCTCAAGGACGTCGACGTGATCATCATGCTGCGTCTGCAGAACGAGCGGATGAGCGGCGCGTTGCTGCCGTCGGCGCAGGAGTACTTCAAGAGCTGGGGCCTGACGCCCGAGCGCCTCGCGCTGGCCGCGCCGGACGCGATCGTGATGCATCCGGGACCGATGAACCGCGGCGTCGAAATCGACTCGCAGGTGGCCGACGGTCCGCAGTCGGTGATCCTGAATCAGGTGACCTTCGGGATCGCGGTGCGCATGGCGGTGATGGGCATCGTCGCGGGAAATAACGATTGACGGGTGCGTTTTCCGGCGCGCCGCGGCCATGCGCGAAGGCAGTACCCGAATGAACGGTCGCACCGCAGCGTAAGACCTGACGCCGGAACCCGACCCCAAGCTTAACCATTAAGGCAGCGCATGAAGATTCACATTCAAGGCGGCACGCTGATCGATCCGGCAGCGGGCACCGAACAGCAACAGGACGTTTTTATCGCGGCGGGCGAGATCGTCGCGCTCGGCCAGGCGCCGGCCGGCTTCCAGGCGGACACCACGCTCGACGCGCACGGGCTGCATATCGCGCCGGGTCTGGTCGACCTGTCCGCGCGTCTGCGCGAGCCCGGCTACGAACACAAGGCGACGCTCGAATCCGAAATGGCCGCTGCGCTGGCAGGCGGCGTGACGAGTCTCGTCTGTCCGCCGGACACCGATCCGACGCTCGACGAACCGGGCCTCGTCGAGATGCTCAAGTTCCGCGCGCGCAATCTGAACCGGGCGCACGTTTATCCGCTCGGTGCGTTGACGGTTGGCCTCAAAGGCCAGGTCATCACCGAGATGGTCGAGTTGACGGAGGCGGGCTGCATCGGTTTCTCGCAGGCGGATGTACCGGTGGTCGACACCCAGGTGCTGATGCGCGCGCTGCAATACGCGAAGACCTACGGCTATACCGTGTGGCTGCGTCCGGTGGATGCGTACCTCGGCAAGGGCGGCGTGGCCGCGAGCGGCGCGCTGGCGTCGCGGCTCGGGTTGTCGGGCGTGCCGGTGTCGGCGGAGACCATCGCGCTGCATACGATTTTCGAACTCGTGCGGGTCACCGGCGCGCGGGTGCATCTGTCACATGTGTCGTCGGCGGCGGGCATTGCGCTGATGCGCGCGGCCAAGGCCGAGGGCCTGCCGGTTTCGTGCGACGTCACCGTCAACCACGTGCATCTGATCGATCTCGACATCGGCTATTTCGACGCGCAGTTCCGCCTCGATCCGCCGCTGCGTCAGCAGCGCGACCGCGAAGCGATCCGCGCGGGTCTGCTGGACGGCACCATCGACGCGATCTGCTCCGACCACACGCCCGTCGACGACGACGAAAAGCTCCTGCCGTTCGCCGAGGCCACGCCGGGCGCGACGGGCCTGGAGCTGTTCCTGTCGCTGACGGTGAAATGGGCCGACGAAGCCGGTGTGCCGCTCGCCAAGGCGCTGAACCGCATCACCGCCGCGCCGGCCGACGTGCTGGCGCTGACGGCGGCAGGGCGCGTCAGCGTGGGCAGCGTGGCCGACCTGTGCGTGTTCGACCGTCATGCGCACTGGCGCGTCGAGCCGCGCGCGTTGAAGAGCCAGGGGCACAACACGCCGTTCCTCGGCTATGAACTGCCGGCGCGCGTGCGGGCGACGATCGTCGCCGGTCACGTCGCATTCGAACAGCGCTAATATCCGCGGCATCGTCCCGATACGGAAAGCTCCGACCATGAAGCTAGCGTTACGCAAGGCCCGTCTCGTCGCGCATCTGCTGCGCGGCATGTGGATCGTGGCGACACGGTTTCCCAAGGCCAGCGCGCAGCAGCGCGAGGCACTGAACCGCGAATGGTCGCTGAAGATGCTGCGCCTGTGCGGCATGCGGCTTGTCGTGCATAACGACGCGGCGCGGCTCGATCGTGGCGCGCTGGTGGTGGCCAATCACATTTCCTGGATCGATATCTACGTGATCAATGCGTGGCGGCCGACGCCGTTCGTGTCGAAGGCGGAGATCCGTCAATGGCCGGTGGTCGGCTGGCTCGCGCAGCAGCTCGGCACGGTGTTCATTCAGCGCGAGAAGCGCAGCGACGCGAAACGGATCATGCACGAACTGTCCGACCGTCTGAGTGCGGGCGAACTGATGTGCGTGTTTCCCGAAGGCACGACGTCGAACGGTCTGACGCTGTTGCCGTTTCACGCGAACATGTTTCAGGCGGCCGTGTCGGCGGCGGCGCCGGTGCAGCCGTTGTGCATCGTGTATGAAGACGCGCAGGGCCGGCAATCCACCGCGCCGGCGTATATCGACGATCTGTCGCTCGCCGACTCGCTGAATCTGCTGTTGCGCGGCGGGCCGCTCACTGCGCACGTGTATGTCGGTGCGGCGATTCCGCCGGGCGCGGACCGGCGGACGTTGGCCGCGCAGGCGCAGGAGTCGGTTGCGGCGGCGTTGCGGGCGTTGCAGGGGGGCGCGGCGAGCGCGGGTGCGGTGATCGTCGAGAAAGACGCGACGCAACCGGCTGCTGGAGGATCGATCGATGCGGAGCCGGTTGCGTATTCGCCGGCTGTTGCAGGTCGCGATCCGGTGGATCGTTCGAGCAGCTCGGCCTGACACGGCAGCGCTTTTCGTCTTGCCGATGTGTCCAGCGTCGGGATAGCGGGCCGCCTTGTGCGGCCTTC
This sequence comes from Paraburkholderia sp. D15, assembly GCF_029910215.1. Lineage (NCBI taxonomy): Bacteria > Pseudomonadati > Pseudomonadota > Betaproteobacteria > Burkholderiales > Burkholderiaceae > Paraburkholderia > Paraburkholderia sp. D15. The sequence continues at coordinate 842,331 of NZ_CP110395.1, forward strand.
AATTTTTGCGCGTACGGTTCCGCTTCGAACGAGGCACGCGCCAGCCTTCCGTTCCGCCTCAGTTGCCGCCGTTCGGCACGCGGCAATTCTCGCAATCCACCTGGGTCAGCGTACGCGCCGCCGGATCTTGCGTCAGGCGGATCGCCGACAGCTTCTCGCCCCATACGCAGCCCGAGTCCAGGCCGATCAGGTTTTCGCGCACCGTCAGGCCGAGCGCGGCCCAGTGGCCGAACACCACGGTGACGCCGGCGGTTTTGCGCGACGGCACGTCGAACCACGGCATGCAGCCCGAAGGCGCGGCATTCAAGCCGCCGCTGCTGCTGAAATCCATCACGCCGTCGGCATTGCAGAAACGGATGCGCGTCAACGTGCTGCACGTCAGGCGCAAACGGTCGATACCCTTCAACTCGGGCGACCACCGGTTCGGCTCGTTACCGTACAAGCCGGCGAGCGTTTCCTTCCAGTTCGGCGCGCGCAATGCGCGCTGCAATTCGTCCGCGAGTTCGAGTGTGAGGTTCACGTCCCATTGCGGCAGCACGCCCGCATGCACCATCAGCATGCCTTGGTCGAAGTGCGCGAGCGGGCGGTGGCGAACCCATTCGAGCAGGTCGGCGGCATCCGGCGCGGCGAGGATTTCGCCGATCGTGTCGCCCTTTTTCGCCTTGCGAATACCCGCCGACACCGACAGCAGATGCAGATCGTGATTGCCCAGCACCGGCACCGCCTGATCGCCGAGTGCGATGATGTCGCGCAGCGTGGCGAGCGATTCGGCGCCGCGGTTGATCAGGTCGCCGGCGAACCAGAGCGGCGTGCCGGCCGGCGGCGCGGCCTTGGCCAGCAATTGCTGGAACGGCGTGCGGCAGCCTTGCAGATCGCCGAAGGCAAGCGGTGCAAGCGATGCGTGAGGAGACGGCGAGGAGGGTGAAAGCGTGGTGGCGGGTGTCATCGAGGATTGGGTACGGGTCGATACACGCGGTGACGCAGGAGTCGTGCCGCGTTGAGCAGTGCAACAAGCCAGCGTGACATAATAGCCCGTTTGATGCATGAATATCGCGCCGCATGGGCCCGGAGGCCGGCGGCGCAAGGCACGCTGCCTGCTGGCCACGCTCAAGCGGCATGTTGTCCGCGATATTGCACTACAACAGGACGCCCTACATGAATCACGACAGCCTTTCCTCGTCGCATGCGAAGCAACCTGTGCGCACCCTCGTCACCGGCGCGAACGGTTTCACCGGCCGCTATCTGGTGGACAATCTCCGGCGCAGCGGTCATACGGTGATCGAAACGATCGCCGGGCGCGACGAACCCGAAACGCCGACGCGCGTGCGGCTCGACATCACGTCGCCGGATGCGTGCCGCCGCGCGCTCGAACTGACGCGGCCCGATTACATCGTGCATCTGGCGGCCATCAGTTTTGTCGGGCATGACGATCCGCTGGACTTTTATCGCGTCAACGTGATCGGCACGCTGAATCTGCTGGAAGCCTGCGCGGCCATCGGGCTCGCGCCGCGCAAACTGCTGATCGCGAGCAGCGCGAACGTGTACGGCAACGTGACGAGCGAGGCGATCGACGAAAGCTTTCCGGTCACGCCCGTCAATCATTACGCGGCCAGCAAGGCGGCCATGGAAACGATGGTGCGGACGTGGTTCGACAAGCTGCCGATTCTGATCGTGCGGCCGTTTAACTATACGGGGCGGGGGCAGGCATCGAACTTCCTCGTGCCGAAGATCGTCGAGCACTTCGCGCGGCGCGAATCGCGCATCGAACTGGGCAATATCGATGTCGCGCGGGATTTCTCGGATGTGCGGTATGTGGCGAGCGCTTATGAGGCGCTGCTTGAGTCGGGGGCGGCGGCGGAGACGGTGAATGTGTGTACGGGGACGCCGTATACGCTGCGGGAAATTCTGAGTTCGGCGAGCGAATTGACCGGCCATGAGCTCGAAGTTCGGGTTAATCCCGCCTTCGTGCGACCAACCGACGTCAAAATGCTGGCCGGCTCGCCGACGAGGCTGCGCGCGCTCGTGCCGGCGGTCGAATCGATTCCCTTCGTCGACACGCTGCGCTGGATGCTGGCTGCCTGACGCCGCACCTTTCGGCGGCGTCGATTCCGCTACTCGCGCGGACGACGCGTATAGCGCGCATCACCAAAATAGCCGGCCGATGCGGCCCGCATCGTGCGCATGTTGAAACGGCCTTGCAAGCGATTTGTCAAGCTGTTTCAAGTTGTTAGGGTTCTGGTTTTTACCCCGGACCGCTTTATAATCTTGGGGCATCATCAAAATGGCAAATAAGCGCCCACCCGCTGCTGGGCGCGGCCGCCGCCCAACGTCGGCGAGAACGAATACCACAACGCGGGGTGCGCGGAACCGGTGAGATAAGCCGGTCCGGCATCAACATCTAGAAGGGAAATTCATGATCCTGGTAACGGGCGGCGCCGGTTTTATCGGCGCCAATTTCGTGCTCGACTGGCTCAATGCCTCGGACGAAGCAGTGCTGAACGTCGACAAGCTGACCTACGCCGGCAACCTCAGCACGCTCCAGTCGCTACAGGACAATCCCCTGCATGTCTTCGTGCGTGCCGACATCTGCGACCGTGCCACGCTCGACACGTTGTTCGCCGAGCACAAGCCGCGCGCCGTGCTGCACTTCGCCGCGGAAAGCCATGTCGACCGCTCGATCCACGGTCCGGCCGATTTCGTGCAGACCAACGTCGTCGGCACCTTCACGCTGCTCGAAGCCGCGCGCGCCTATTGGAGCGCGTTGAACGACGCGGACAAGGCGGCCTTCCGCTTCCTGCACGTTTCCACGGACGAAGTCTTCGGCTCGCTGTCGCCCACCGATCCGCAATTTTCCGAGACCACGCCCTACGCGCCGAACAGCCCGTATTCAGCGACCAAGGCCGGCGCCGATCATCTGGTGCGCGCCTACCATCACACGTATGGTCTGCCCACGCTGACCACGAACTGCTCGAACAACTACGGGCCGTACCATTTCCCCGAAAAACTGATCCCGATGGTGATCGCGAGCGCGCTGGCAGGCAAACCTTTGCCTATTTACGGCGACGGCCAGAACGTGCGCGACTGGCTGTATGTCGGCGACCACTGCGCGGCGATCCGCGAAGTGCTCAAGCGCGGCACGCCGGGCGAAACGTACAACGTCGGCGGCTGGAACGAAAAGACCAATCTCGACGTGGTGCACACGCTGTGCGACCTGCTCGATGAACTCAGCCCCAAACAGGCCGGCTCGTATCGTGAGCAGATCACGTTCGTGAAGGACCGCCCGGGTCACGACCGCCGCTATGCGATCGACGCCCGCAAGCTCGAACGCGAACTCGGCTGGAAGCCGGCCGAGACCTTCGAAACCGGTCTTCGCAAGACCGTTCAGTGGTATCTGGACAACCAGCCGTGGGTGCAGAACGTGATGACCGGCGAATACCGGAACTGGCTGGCGAAACACTATGCAGTCTGACGCAACGCGCATCCCCACTCTGCTCGTCACGGGTAGCAACGGCCAGGTCGGCTTCGAACTGCGCCGCAGTCTCGCGCCGCTCGGCCGTGTGATTGCGCTCGACCGCAACGCCTGTGACCTGACGAATCCGGAAGCCGTGCGTGGCGCCGTGGCGCAATGGCGCCCCGACGTGATCGTCAATGCCGCCGCCTACACGGCGGTCGATAAAGCCGAAACCGACGCCGATACCGCCTACGCGATCAACGGCATCGCACCGGGCGTGCTTGCCGAAGAAGCGCGCTTGCTCGGCAGCCTGCTGGTGCATTACTCGACGGACTACGTGTTCGACGGTCGCAAGGACGGCGCTTATACGGAAACGGACGCGGTGAATCCGCAATCCGTCTATGGCAAAAGCAAACTGGCCGGCGAGCAGGCCATCGCCGGATCCGGCGCGACGGCGCTGGTGTTGCGCACCTGCTGGGTAGCTGGCGCGCACGGCGGCAACTTCGCCAAAACCATGCTCAAGCTGGGTCGTGAACGCGACAGCCTGCGTGTGATCGCCGACCAGTTCGGCGCGCCCACCACGGCCGCGCTGATCGCCGATGCGACCGCGCAGATCGTCGCGCGTCACTGGCTGCACGGCCGGCGCGAGACGTTCCCCGCGGGCGTGTATCACCTGGCCGCCGCCGGCGAAACCAGCTGGCACGGCTATGCGACCGAAGTGCTGCGCAGCGCCGCGGCACGCGGCATCGAGTTGAAAGTGGATCCGGCGCGCATCGAGGCGATTCCGTCCACGGCTTATCCGCTGCCCGCGCCGCGTCCGGCTAATTCGCGGCTGGATACGAGCAAGCTGCGGGCGAATTTCGATATCCATCTTCCGGATTGGCGGCAGGGCGTGCAGTTCCTGCTCGACCAGATCCTCTCCTGACGATCCGCACCATGCGCAAAGGCATCATTCTCGCCGGCGGTTCCGGCACGCGGCTTTATCCGATCACCCGTTCGGTGTCGAAGCAGCTGCTGCCCGTGTACGACAAGCCGATGATCTACTACCCGCTGTCCACGTTGATGCTGGCGGGGATTCGCGACATCCTGGTCATCTCCACGCCGCAGGACACGCCGCGTTTCGCGGAGATGCTCGGCGACGGCAGCAACTGGGGTATCAATCTCCAGTACGCGGTGCAGCCGTCTCCGGATGGTCTGGCGCAAGCGTTCATCATCGGCGAGCAGTTCGTGGGTAACTCGCCGAGCGCGCTGGTGCTGGGCGACAACATTTTCTACGGCCACGACCTGCAAGGGCTGTTGGGCGAGGCGGACGCCCAGGCGGACGGCGCGACCGTCTTCGCGTATCACGTGCAGGACCCGGAGCGCTACGGCGTGGTTGCGTTCGACGCGAACGGCAAGGCCGTCAGCATCGAGGAAAAGCCGGCGGTACCGAAGAGCGGCTTCGCGGTGACGGGCCTCTACTTCTACGACAACGATGTCGTCGACATCGCCAAGGCGGTGACGCCGAGCGCGCGTGGCGAACTGGAAATCACGGCCGTCAATCAGGCCTACCTCGAGCGCGGCAAGTTGAGCGTCCAGATCATGGAGCGCGGCTATGCATGGCTCGACACGGGCACGCACGACAGTCTTCTCGAAGCGGGGCAATTCATCGCGACGCTCGAGCACCGGCAAGGGCTCAAGATCGCGTGTCCGGAAGAAATCGCGTGGCGGCAGGGTTTCATCGATAGCGAACAGGTCGACAAACTCGCGCAGCCGCTGGCCAAGAGCGGCTACGGACAGTACCTGCTGCGCCTGTTGAAACACGAGAGAACTGCATGAACATCGTTAATACCGCTATTCCCGACGTGCTGATCATCGAACCGAAGGTGTTCGGCGACGCGCGCGGGTTCTTCTACGAAAGCTTCAATCAGCAGCGTTTCAACGCCGCTGTCGGGCAGAACATCGAGTTTGTTCAGGACAACCATTCGCTAAGCGCGAAGGGTGTGCTGCGCGGGCTGCACTTCCAGATCGATCCGATGCAGCAGGGCAAGCTGGTGCGTGTGGTGCGCGGCGAGGTGTTCGACGTCGCGGTCGACATCCGTCCGGATTCGCCGACCTTCCGTCGCTGGGTCGGCGTGAATCTGTCCGCGGAAAACAACCGGCAGATGTGGATTCCGCGTGGCTTCGCGCATGGTTTCCTGGTGCTCTCCGAACAGGCCGAATTTCTTTACAAGACGGACAACTACTATTCGCCGGAGAACGAGCGCTCGATCCGTTGGGACGACCCGAGTATCGGCATCGAATGGCCGCTTGCCGTGCAGCCGAATCTCTCCCAGAAAGACGCCATTGCTCCGGCCCTGGCGGACGTGCTGGGGTAGGCCGGTTTGAGCGCGCTTGCGGCGCAAACGGCCCTTGTTATCGCGATTCCTTCTACTCCTATTGGATTGAACGCATTGCGTCGATTGATGAGTTGGCAAGACCGGTTGGGAAAATAATGCGATATCTCTCGGTCCTGGCCTCGAACGTCTTTATCAATGTACCGACCGTATTGCTGGTCCTGATGTATTCCCATCTGGGAACGTTTCAGGATTCGGCGAGGTTGGGGACGGCGCTTGCCTACGCGGCACCGCTTTATCTGCTGTTCTCGATGCAGCATGGCGTGGCGATTCTGGCCGGCCGTCGCGCATGGGACGAGGCGACCGCGTTGCGCGCGAAGCTCGCGCCGTTTTACCTGCTGATTGCGGTGGCTGTATCGGTCGTCTATCACGAGTATCTGATTCTCGTGGTCGGTATCTACCGTCTCGGCGACCTGATGTACGAGCCGTATTTCTCCGAGAAAATCAGAACGATGGATTATCGCGGCCTGTTCGCCAGCAGCGGCGGCCGTCTTCTGGTTTTTCTGCTGAGCCTGCTGGCGGTCTTCCTGCTCAAACTGCCGTTGATGCAGGCCGTGATCCTGCTCGCGGCCGCCAACATCGCCATCACGCTCTGGTCGTGCGGCTTTTCCTGGGCGGCGGGCATGCGCACGGCAATCGCCACGCGCTCGGATTTCCTGATGGGCGGCGGCGCGTGCCTGGCCAGCTTGAGCGTCAACGTACCCCGGTATTTTCTCGGTCGCGCGGACGCGGGCGATCTGGCCGCCTATTCGAACATGCTCACCATCGTGATGGCCGCGACGCTGGTGTTCGTCTCGTTCAACAACCTGTATTTCGCGAAATGCGCGCGCGGCGGCGAGGCTGGCGTGTACCGCTTCCTCACGCGCTCGCTCGGTGTCGGCGTGATCGCCGCCGCGTTGCTGTGGATTTTCATCATTCACGACTTCGGTCTCGCGAAGCTGCTGGTGGGGCTCGCGCTCGGTCCACGCTATCTCGCGTATGCCGGACTGGTTTATCTGTTCTGGCTGTTTTACTGGTTGCTGTACGTGCAGAACGTCGCGAATTGCGTGCTGATTTACGCCGGCGCCGGCCGCGTGATCCTGCTGTCGAACATCCTGTTGCTGGCGCTGCTCGCAGGCGGGTTCCTCGCGGTGCTGGGCAATGCCACGGCCTTGTCGGCCGCGGTGGTGGTCAATATCGCCACGGCAATCTTCCTCTTCGTCACGTTGTCGCTGACGTTCGTCCGTTTACGCGGAATGGGTGAGATCCCGAGGGACCGCCTCGCATGACTTTCTATCTGGTGATTTTCTGCGCGCTCTGGGGAATATTCCTCGTTTCCGCGGTTCGCGGGGAGACGATCGCGTCCCTCGAATTCGTGGCGCTTGCGATTTTCGTCGTGGTCGCGGGTCAGCGGTTCGAAACGGGCAACGACTGGCTGATCTATCGCGATCACTATCTCGCGCTACAGCAGTTCGGACTGAGCGGTGGCGACAATCCGCAGTTTCCGGAATTCGAACCCCTGTACGTGCTGAGCGCATGGCTGTCGGGGAAACTGTTCAGCTTCCAGACGTTCCTGTTCATCGTCACGGCGTTCAACGGTCTGGTGTTGTTCCGCTTCGCGCGCTTCTGGGGCGCCAGCTTTGCCGGCGTGGCGGCCGTGTATTACGCGTGGATCTATCTGGCAACCCAGATGGCGACCACGCGTTATTCGCTTGCCATGTCGTTCATCTTCATCGCGCTCATGTGCGTGCTGGAGGGGCGAAAAGTTCTTGCGTACCTGTTGATTCTGCTGGCGACAGGATTTCACTTTTTCTCGCTCGCGTTTCTGCCGATCGTTTTCTTGCTGCATAGAAAGCTCAATCTCCGGCTCGCGATCTTCACGCTGATCGGCGGCTTTCTATGTGTGCATCTCGTCCTGGCGGCGGTCGGTGCCGGCGCACTGGACTGGATGCCGTTTTCCGAGAAGATCGTCTTCTATCTGAGCCAGGCCACGGTGCCGCAGATCAGCATGGGCAGTCTCGGCTATATCGTGCTGAATCTGGCGTTCTTCTTGTGGGTCATGACCTCCGGGGGCGACGGCGATAAGTTGGAACTGGTGCGCTGGAGCGTGTTCTATCTGATCTTCTTTCAGGTGGCCGCCTGGATGCTGCCGGTGTTGTGGAATCGTGTACAGATATTCGTCGTGATCATTCAGGCTTGTGTGCTGTCGAAATATATCGTCGAACGGCAGAACCTCGTGGTTATCTTCGCCGGCGCATTGCTTTCGCTGGCCACCCTGACGAGATCGCTGTCCGACCCGGCGTTTATTTCTTATGTGCCGTACCAGAGTTTCTGGGTCGACAAGGTATTGATGAACGATGCGCGCGCCGACGGCGAGGATCGCTTCTATCAGGCCATCGAGGAGAACCGGGCGAGGTGACGCCAAATCGATTTGCAATGGCGCCGGTTAACCGAGAGATATGAATTTTGATGTAGGCGGATATTAATATGATTAGCGTTTGTATAGCCACATATAATGGCGCCAAATACATTAGGGAACAGCTGGACTCTATTGTGAGTCAGATCGGCGCCGCAGATGAAATCGTGATCTGCGACGATCAGTCCGCCGACGACACGCTGGCCATTGTCGCGGCCTATGACGACCCGCGGATTCGGGCCTATCGCAACGAATCCAATCTGGGGCACGTGCGGAATTTCGAGAAGGCGATGAGTCTTTCCAAAGGGGACTACATTTTCCTGTCCGATCAGGACGATATCTGGATCCCCGGGCGCGTGCAGACCATGATGTCGCGTCTGAATGAAAATCCGTCGATTAATCTGGTGGCCAGCAATTTCGACCTGATCAATGCGCAAGGGCAGGCGATTGGGGAATTCCGGCAACTGGGCGTCGCAAAAACAGCCAGATTGGCGCAAATCGGCTCGATTTTTTTGGGCAAGGCGCCCTATTTCGGCTGTACCTTCCTGATGCGACGTAATCTATTGCGATCGTGCCTGCCCATCCCAAAGGGCATCGAATCGCACGACATCTGGTTTGCGCTGGTGGCGAGTTCGATCGGTACCGTGCTGAATCTGCAAGAACCCACCTTGCTGCATCGCATTCACGGCAGCAATGTCAGCGTGGCAAAGCGGCGTGCATTGCTCGTAGTCCTCCGATCCAGAGCCCGCTTCCTATGGGCGCTCGCGTTGAGGCTAATATCTTTCAAACTTAAATCGGCATAAGGACATCTGGCAATGACTTCGATGAATTTCTTCCGTGGGAAGACCCTGCTCGTCACCGGCGGAACCGGGTCGTTCGGCAATGCCATTCTTCGCCGTTTTCTGGACTCGGACATCGCGGAAATCCGCGTTTTCAGCCGGGACGAGAAAAAGCAGGACGACATGCGTAAGCGCTACGCGAATTCCAAGCTCAAGTTCTACATCGGCGACGTGCGCGACAAGAGCAGCGTGGCGTCGGCCATGCGCGGCGTGGACTACGTGTTCCACGCGGCGGCGCTCAAGCAGGTGCCGTCGTGCGAGTTCTACCCGATGCAGGCGGTGCGGACCAACGTTCTCGGCACGGAAAACGTGCTGGAAGCCGGCATCGAACAGGGCGTCAAACGTATCGTGTGTCTGAGCACCGACAAGGCTGTTTATCCCATCAACGCGATGGGTATCAGCAAGGCCATGATGGAAAAGGTGATGGTCGCCGCGAGCCGTAACCTGGAAGGCACGGACACGGTGATCTGCGGCACGCGCTACGGCAACGTGATGGCCTCGCGCGGCTCGGTGATTCCGCTGTTCGTCGCGCAGGTGCTGGCGGGCAACCCGATCACTGTCACCGATCCGAGCATGACGCGCTTCATGATGACGCTCGCCGATGCGGTCGATCTCGTGCTGTATGGTTTCGAGCACGGCAACAACGGCGACATCTTCGTGCAGAAGGCGCCCGCCGCCACGGTCGAGGTGCTGACACAGGCGATTCTGGAACTGATGGGCAAGCCGGAACACCCGGTGAACGTGATCGGTACGCGTCACGGCGAAAAGCTGTACGAAGCGTTGCTGAGCCGCGAGGAAATGGCGTGTGCCGAAGACATGGGCGACTATTTCCGCGTGCCGCCGGACGGTCGCGATCTGAACTACGCGAAGTTCTTCGAAGAGGGCGAGCAACGCATCACGCAGGGCACGCACGGCGAAGACTACAACTCGCACAACACGAACCGGCTGGACGTCGAGGGCATGAAGAAGCTGTTGCTGAAGCTCGACTTCATGCAGCGTATCGCGCGCGGCGAGCAAGCCGTGGCGGAGGAGTAAGCGATGAAGGTGCTGATTACCGGAGCGAACGGCTTCGTCGGCAAGAATCTGCGTCTGCATCTGGCGGAACGCAAGGATGTCGAACTCACGTGCTTCACGCGCGGCGACGACGTCGCGCGTCTGCCTGAACTGCTGCAGCAGGTGGATTTCGTGTTTCACCTCGCGGGCGTCAATCGCCCGCAGGACCCCCAGGAATTCGTCACGGGTAATCAGGATCTGACCGTGGCGCTGAGCCTTGCGCTGGCCGGCGAGGCTGAGCGCTCGGGGCGTAAGCTGCCGGTGATCTATACCTCGTCCACCCAGGCCGGGCGCGACAATCCGTATGGTCAAAGCAAGCGCGGTGCCGAGTCGGCGCTGCTCGCGCTCGCGCGCAGTCATCAGATTCCCGCGCACGTGTTCCGTTTGCCGAACGTGTTCGGCAAATGGTGCCTGCCGAACTACAACTCGGCCGTGGCGACGTTCTGCCATAACATCGCGCGCGGGCTGCCGATCCAGGTCAACGACCCGAGCGCACAGGTCACGCTGGTGTACGTGGACGACGTCATCGAACGCTTCGTGCAATTGATGGACGGCGCCGATGCAGTCGTCGACGCGGACGGTTTCGCGGTGGTGACGCCGCAGTACACGACCACGGTCGGCGAACTCGCGCGCCAGATCCAGGCGTTCCGCGACAGCCGCGACACGCTGGTCATCGATCGCGTCGGCACCGGCCTCACGCGCGCGCTGTATGCCACCTACGTCAGCTATCTGCCGGTCGAGGCATTCGCCTACACCGTGCCGCAGTACGGCGACCCGCGCGGCGTGTTCGTCGAGATGCTGAAGACTTCGGATTCCGGCCAGTTTTCGTTCTTCACCGCGCACGCGGGCATTACGCGCGGCGGCCATTATCACCACACGAAAACGGAGAAGTTCCTGGTCATCAAAGGCCAGGCGCGTTTCAAGTTCCGCCATATGCAGACCGGCGAAACGCACGAGCTGACGACCTCGGGCGAGAAACCGGAGATCGTGGAGACGGTGCCCGGCTGGACGCACGACATTACCAACATCGGGCAGGACGAAATGATCGTCATGCTGTGGGCGAACGAAATTTTTGACCGGGCGCGACCCGACACTTTCGCCTGCCCGCTCTGAGCCCCTTGCCACCGCAGCCAATTTTTCGACGTCGATGAAAAAACTCAAAGTCATGACCGTGGTCGGTACCCGGCCCGAGATTATTCGTTTGTCGCGGGTGCTGGCGCGCCTGGACGAGCATTGCGATCACGTTCTGGTGCACACCGGCCAGAACTACGACTACGAACTGAACCAGATCTTCTTCGACGACCTGGGCATTCGCAAGCCGGATCACTTCCTCAACGCGGCGGGCGGCGGCGCGGCCGAGACCATCGGCAAGATCATCATCGCGATGGACGACGTGCTGGCCACGGAAAAGCCCGAGGCGCTGCTGGTGCTCGGCGACACGAACAGTTGCCTGTCCGTGATCCCCGCCAAGCGTCGCAAGATTCCGATCTTCCACATGGAAGCCGGCAACCGCTGCTTCGACATGCGCGTGCCCGAGGAAATCAATCGCCGCATCGTCGACCACACGGCGGACATCAACCTGACGTACAGCTCGATCGCGCGCGAATATCTGTTGCGCGAAGGTTTGCCGCCCGACATGGTGATCAAGACCGGCAGCCCGATGGCGGAAGTGCTGGGCCACTACAAGCCGGGTATCGACGCGTCCGGCGTGCTCGATCGCCTCGGTCTCGCGGAAGGGCAATTCTTCGTGGTCAGCGCGCATCGCGAGGAAAACATCGACTCCGACGCCAACTTCGGCAAGCTGGTTCAGGTGCTGAACGCCGTCGCGGAAGGTTATGGTCTGCCGGTTATCGTCTCCACGCATCCGCGCACGCAAAAGCGCGTCGACGCGATGGGCGCGCAGTTCCACGCGAACGTGCGGCTGCTCAAGCCGCTGGGCTTCACCGACTACAACCGGCTCCAGGTGTCCGCGCGCGCGGTGCTGTCCGACAGCGGCACCATCAACGAGGAATCGTCGATCATGAACTTCCCCGCGCTGAATCTGCGCGAGGCGCACGAGCGTCCGGAAGGCATGGAGGAAGCCGCGGTGATGATGGTCGGGCTGGAGGTCGAGCGCGTGCTGCAAGGCCTCGACATTCTCGCCGCGCAACCGCGCGGCAGCGAGCGTCTGTTGCGCCAGGTCGGCGATTACAGCATGCCGAACGTGTCGGACAAAGTGCTGCGCATCATCCACAGCTATACGGATTATGTGAACCGCGTGGTGTGGAAGAAGTACTGAGCGACGGGGGAACGTCTTGCGAATCCTATTTGTGTCGCAGCTTTTCGACCCCGAGAATTCGATCAAGGGGCTGGAGTTCGCGAGGCGGCTGCAAGCCCTGGGTCACGAGGTCGAGGTCGTGACCACGTTCCCGAGCTATCCCGGCGGGAAGGTCTTCGACGGCTACAAGCTGCGCTGGCGGCAGATTGAGAATCTGGACGGCGTGCGCGTCGTGCGCTTGCCCACGTTCATCAGCCATGGCCGTTCGGCGGTCAAGCGCATGCTGAGCTATGCATCGTTCGGCGCGGTGTCGGCCTTTTACGCGCTGTTCGTCGCCAGGAAGCCGGATGTGATCTACGCCTACTACCCGCCGGTGATCGTCGGATTGACGGCCGCACTGGTGCGGACCTTCCGGCGAACGCCGTTCGTCTACGACGTGCAGGATCTGTGGCCCGAAGCGCTGGTCGCGACCGGCATGCTGCGCGAGGGGCGCGTGACTCGCGTGATCGACCGTCTGTGCGGGTTGATCTACCGGAAAGCGTCGCGCACCGTCGTGCTCTCCGATGGCTACCGGCGCGCGCTGGAATCGAAGCGCGTGCCTTCGCAGAAGATCGTGCGGATCTTCAACTGGTGCGACGAAGGCCGCACGAATCCGGAGCGCGGCGCGACCGAGGGAATTTTCGACGCCAGCCGCTTCAACGTGCTCTATGCGGGCAACCTCGGCGCCGCTCAGGCGCTAACGCATGTGATCGATGCGGCGCGTATCGTCCAGGAACACGGCGACACGAAAATCCGCTTCACCTTTCTCGGCGCCGGCGTCGAGGCGGACAAGCTGAAGCGGATGACCGCGGAGTTGGGTCTGAACAACGTCGCGTTCCTGCCGCAGGTGCCGGTGGATCGCGTCAGTGGCATTCTTGCGGCGGCGGACGTGCTGCTGGTGCACCTCGCCGACGCCGAGGTCTTCGAGATCACGATCCCGTCGAAGACCCAGGCGTACATGATGGTGGGCCGTCCGATTCTGATGGCGGTCCGGGGCGAGGCAGCGCGTATCGTGAAGGACGCCGACGCGGGCCTGGTCGTCGAGCCTTGCCAGCCCGAGCAGCTTGCACAGGCCGCGTTGCGGATGTCCGGTCTGCCGCCGGAGCAGTTGGCGGACATGGGGCGGCGGGGGCGCGAGTACTACGTGGCGAAAATGAGTATGGAAAACGGTGTGAAGCAGGTCGATTCCGTGCTCAAGGATATTGTCGAGCGTGTCTAGCTCCATCGAGAGGATAGTTTGAAATGCGTCGTGCGGCAGAAGAGAAGGATTTGCGTCAAGTCGTTGACGTGCATGTGGCGGCATTCCCGGGATTCTTTCTCACTTCGCTCGGTCGTCCGTTTTTGATGGTGATGTATCGGGCCTTTCTGAGCAATCCGGCCAGCGTGTTCGTCGTCGACGAGACGGAAGGAAGCGTGCTGGGGTTCGCGGTGGGCTCGCTGCAAACCGCCGGCGGCGATCGCAGTCTTGCGATCCGGTTTCTGCCGCGCTTCGTGCTGGCGTTGATTCCCGGCGTGCTTCGTCATCCGCTGATCGTGACGAAGAAGATCGTCAGCCAGTTGTTCACGAGCCGCGGACAACCGGACGCGCCGGAGCATTCCGCCGTGCTGCGCAGCATCGGCGTGAGTCCGGACAAGCGCGGCGGCGGACTGGCCAACGAGTTGCTGCGCGAGTTCGAGACGCATGCCCGCGCGAAGGGCGCGCTGTTCGTCGCCCTGACTACCGACAAGGCGGATAACGAACGCGCGATCAGGTTTTATACGAAGAACGGTTACGGTGTCCACGCGGAATTCAGTCAGGACGGCTCGCGCGCGATGCTGCTGATGAAGAAAGACATTCGGGTAGCGTAAAAAATATAGGAGTGTGTGATGGTTGATCCCAAGAAAGACTTTTTGCCGTTTGCTCTTCCCGAAATCGGCGAGGAGGAAATCGCCGAGGTAGTGAACGCGCTGCGTTCCGGCTGGGTGACGACGGGTCCCAAGACGAAGCAGTTCGAAGCCGATTTCGCCGCGTACCTGGGCGGCGGCGTCGAGGCGATCGCGGTCAACTCCGCGACGGCGGGGCTGCATCTGGGGCTGGAGGCGCTGGGCGTGGGGCCTGGCGACGAAGTCATCACGACGACCCATACGTTCACGGCCACCGCCGAGATCATTCGCTATCTCGGCGCCGATCCGGTGTTCGTGGACGTCGATCCGCGCACGCTGTGCATCGACGTGGCGGGTATCGAACGCGCGATCACGCCGCGTACCAAGGCGATCATTCCCGTGCACTTCGCCGGTCGTTCGGCCGACATGCAGGCGCTGCTGGCGCTGGCGAAAAAACACGGCTTGCGGGTGATGGAAGATGCGGCGCACGCGTTGCCGACTACCTGCGGCGGCACGATGATCGGTCAACTCGACAGCGACGTGACCGTGTTCAGCTTCTACGCCAACAAGACGATCACGACCGGCGAAGGCGGCATGCTGGTCACGCGCGATCCCGAACTGGCGAAGCGCGCGAAGGTCATGCGTCTGCACGGTATCAACCGCGACGCGTTCGACCGCTTCACGGCGAAGGCGCCGAGCTGGTACTACGAGATCGTCGCGCCCGGCTTCAAGTACAACATGACGGACATCGCGTCGTCGCTGGGTCTTCACCAGCTGAAGCGCGCGAACGAGTTTCAGGCGAAGCGCGCGCGTATCGCGGCGCTGTACGACGAAGCGCTGGCCGGTCTGCCGATCGTGTTGCCGCCGCATGCGGAAGCGGGCGACATCCATTCGTGGCACCTGTACGTGACGCAACTGGCGGACGGTGCGGGCGTAAGCCGCGATCAGTTCATCGAGCGTCTGTTCGAGCAGGGTATCGGCTGCAGCGTGCACTACATTCCGTTGCATCTGCAACCGTACTGGCGCGACACCTACAAGCTGACGCCGGAGATGTTCCCGAATAGCCAGCGCATCTATGAACGCACGGTCACGCTGCCGCTCTACACGCGCATGACCGACGCGGACGTCGAACGGGTGGTCGCCGCGGTGAAGCAGGCCCTCGGCTGATGACGAAGCGTCTTTTCGATATCGTCGCGAGCGCGGTCGGTCTGCTGCTGCTGTCGCCCGTGCTGCTGGTGCTGGCGCTGCTCATCAAGCTCGAATCGCCGGGGCCCGTGTTCTTTCGTCAGGAGCGGGTGGGGCGATTCGGCAAGCCGTTTCGCATCCACAAGTTCCGTACGATGGTGACGGACGCCGAGCGCAAGGGTCTACAGATCACCGTGGGCTCGGACGCGCGCGTGACGCGCATGGGTGTGCCGCTGCGCAAGTACAAGCTGGACGAACTCGCGCAGCTGATCGACGTGTTCATCGGCAATATGAGCTTCGTGGGGCCGCGGCCGGAAGTGCCGCGCTATGTCGCGTGCTATCCGGCCGATGTGCGCGACATCGTGCTGTCGGTGCGGCCGGGCATTACCGATTGGGCGTCCATCGAGTTCAAGGACGAGAACGAAATTCTCGGCCGGGCCCAGGACCCGCATCAGGCGTACATTGACGAGGTGCTGCCGATCAAACTCGGCTACTACGTCGCGTATGTCAAGGAGCGATCGTTCCTCGGCGACTTGCGCGTCATCTTTGCGACGCTGACGAGTCTGATTCGCTAGGATCGGTGTTGGATGTCAAGCCCGACGCGGGAGGCGATACCCGCGAGAAGGCGGTATCGGGCGCCGGATTGCGTTGCGTCGTTGCAGCGCATCCGGCGTAGCGGTGCGCGGCGAATCCGCGGTGCGCCTTAAACATAATAATTTTCCCCGGCCAGGCCCATCGAGCGATGCCCCGGTCGAAGACATACCCACGCAATGCATCACGGGCATGGAAAGAATCATGAGTATTAAATTCACGCAGCCGCTGTTGAAGATGAAACGGCCTGCGAAGCGCGTGGTTGTGGTGACGCTCGATCTGAGTCTCTCGGTGATCGCCGTGTGGCTGGCTTTTTATCTGCGTCTCGATCAGGCGGGTTGGCCGCAGCAACAGCAGAAGTACGTCTACGTGCTCGCGCCGCTGCTCGCGTTCCCGCTGTTCGTGCGCTTTGGCCTGTATCGGGCGATCTTCCGTTACACGGGCGTTGCGGCCGTGGCCACCATCACCAAGGCCGTTGCCGTCTACTGCGTGTTGCTGTTCGTGGCGCTGCTGCTGTTGAAGTGGGATGGCGTGCCGCGCAGCGTCGGTCTGATCCAGCCGATGCTGTTCCTGCTGCTGGTGGGCGCGAGCCGTGCGCTGGCCAAGTTCACGCTGGCGGGGCGCGCGGCCAGGTCGCGTCCCGAGAAAGGCCGCCTGCTGATCTATGGCGCCGGCGATGCGGGCGTGCAAACCGCGTCGGCGCTGGGGGCGGCGCAGCAGTTCGTGCTGCTGGGCTTCATCGACGAAGACAAGGCGAAGGTCGGGCGTACGGTGAACGGTATCGACATCATGAGCCCGGACGACGTGGCCGATGCCGTCGAACGCATGGACGTGACCGACATCCTGCTGGCGATGCCGTCGCTGGAGCGCGGCCGCCGCAATGCGATCATCGCCCGTCTGCGCGAACTGCCGGTTCACGTGCGAACCTTGCCGAGCATGGCCGATCTCGCGTCGGGCTGGGTGACGGTGCGCGATCTTCAGGAACTCGATGTCGAGGATCTGCTGGGCCGTGCGCCCGTGCAGCCCGACGAGACGCTGGTGGCGCGCAATCTGTCGGGCAAGACCGTGCTCGTGACGGGCGCGGGCGGCAGTATCGGCAGCGAGCTGTGCCGGCAGATCCTGATGGAAAAGCCGCAGCGGCTCGTGCTCGTGGAACACAACGAGTTTGGCCTGTACACGATCCATCGCGAGCTGGAAGCGTTGAATGCCGAGCATCGGCTGAATGTCGGGATCGTGCCGCTGCTCGCGAGCGTGGCCAACCTGGGCCGCTTGCGGGAAATCTGTCAGCTCTACCGGCCGGCGACGATTTATCATGCGGCCGCTTATAAGCATGTGCCGCTGGTCGAGAGCAATCCGTCCGAAGGCATCCTGAATAATGTTTTCGGCACATTCAACATGGCGCGTGCCGCCGTGGAGAGTCAGGTCGAATACTTCGTGCTGGTGTCGACCGACAAGGCCGTGCGCCCCACCAACGTGATGGGCGCCTCGAAGCGCACCGCCGAACTGGTGCTGCAGGCGCTGGCCGCGAGCCAGCAGGTCGATTTCGGCGCGCTCGACGGGCAGCCGGCCGAGCCCGTGCGCAACAACACGGTGTTCGCGATGGTGCGATTCGGCAACGTACTCGGCAGCAGCGGTAGCGTAGTGCCGCTGTTCCGCCGCCAGTTGGCCGCCGGGGGGCCGTTGACGCTCACGCACAAGGACGTCACACGTTACTTCATGACCATTCCGGAGGCGGCGCAACTCGTCCTGCAAGCCGGCGCGATGGCGCGCGGCGGCGAGGTGTTCGTTCTGGACATGGGGCAGTCGGTCCGGATCATGGATCTGGCGAAACGGATGATCCAGTTGTCAGGGCTGTCGATTCGCGACCATCACCATCCGGACGGCGACATCGAAATCAGGATCACGGGGTTACGACCCGGCGAGAAGCTCTACGAGGAGCTGCTGATCGGCGACAACCCGGAGCCCACCGCGCATGCGCGGATCATGAAAGCGCATGAGGACTTTGTCGGGTGGTCGGATCTCGTGCCTGTCTTGCTGCGTATGCGAACGGCGGCGGAGCGCAACGATCAGGTGGCGATCAAGGAACTGCTCTGTCAACAGGTGCATGGCTATGCACCGCAGACCACCGGGTAACGTTGCCACGTGGCAGAAGGGGATCCGGCCGGCGCTGGATGGCCGGATCCGCCTTGTTGCATTGCATTGCGTCTTGCCGGTTCGATTCAGCCGGACCGCCCGTGCGGCGGCCCGGGTGCTGGCGTACTTCATACCGGCTTCGCGTCCGGCTCCCGCCCGCCGCTAGCCGGCTTTTAGCCAGCCTTTATCGGTCTTGAATCAGTTGCTAGCCGCGCCGGAACATGTCGCGCGCGGCGAACGCCACCCCGGCCAACAATCCAAGCACCGCACCCGCGGCGATCATCAGCAGCATGCCTGGCGTGCTGGGCCGCTTCGGCACATACGGCGGTTCGACCACCCGCGTGGGATACGTGAGCATGGGGCTGGTGGCCTGCTGCAGCAGCGCGGTCTGCTTGCGCAGATCGAGAATCTGCGTGTTGATCAGCGTCGCCATGTTGGTGACGAGCACGTCGCGCGAATTGTTGTTCGCCGCATCGCCACGCGCCGCCGACGAACGGATCGTGTCATACGTACGACTATAGTTTCCTTCGGCATCGGTCAGCGCGCTCGACTCGCGCGCGAGCTCGCTCTTCATGTTCGCCGCGGCGGGATCGAACGTTCGCCGGTGAATCGCCGATATCGCGTTGAACGCCGCCATCAGCGCGGCCGAAGCCTGCGCCTGCGAGTAAGCGGACACTTGCAGATTGATCAGGTCGGGACTTCGCGCGGCCGAAATCAGCATCGAGTTGAACACCAGGCTGGCGCTACGGTCGCCGCTGTCGGGTGCCGGCAAGCCCAGATTGTTCAGGATACCCATGCGAAAACCGGGTAGGTTGTAACGCGTGGTGGCGACCGACTGGCTCTCGACCTGCCGGCTCGTGATGCCGCCGTTTTCCGGTGTGGATATCTGGCCGATCTGGACCGTCATGCGGCCGACCCAGCGAGGTTGAGTGAAGTGCGAAACCACCGCACCTGCTAAAGCGCCGACGATACAAGTCAGGACGACGAGCTTTCCCGATTTCGCAATTCTGCGAACAACGAAAGCACTCGAGCGGGTCGACACGTTAGAAGTTTGATGCATATAGGCGGGGACGTCGCGAGACGTTTTTAATGGACATGTCGCGTTGGATTGTAACGCGATTCACACGTCTGACCAGCCTGTCCTGGCTGTGCTGGTTTTACCGGTTGCTTGCCGAAAAACCCTTGAAATTCGGTCGATTTGACGCGGTGACGCGATACGGATCGCGCGGTTTGACAATTGCCGGCGCGCGTTCCTCACGCAATGCTTACGGTCCGGACCACTCGACTGGCATGCCGCGATATGGGCGGGCATAATGCCTGTCTAAGGGTGTCGCCGTGCGGTGCGCAATGCATGCGCCGAACGTTGCGGGCCATGCTCGCGGGCACCGCTTTCAATCCACCGGTTCCTGACAAAAGAGGTGTGACGCCGATGTTTCGACACAAAACCTCATGGCAGTCGTTCGCCGTTTTTCTGTTTGATCTGTGCGCGGTCGTGGCCACCTGGGTCGCGGCTTATCTGGTCCGCTTCAATGTAGCAATCCCTGGCAATTACATGCATGGGGCGTTGGTCTCGCTGATCTGGGTGCTGCCGTCCTATGGTCTGCTGTTTCGCGTGTTCGGGCTGTATCGCGGCATGTGGGTATTCGCGAGCCTGCCTGACTTGATGCGTATCGCGAAGGCGGTCGCCGCCGGCGCGCTCGTCACCACCGTCGCTTCGGTGATGGTGCAGCCCACGCCCTCGGTGCCGCGCTCGGTGCTGATCGTCGCGCCGCTGCTGCTGTTCCTGGCAATGGGGGGCGCCCGCGCGCTCTACCGCGCGGCCAAGGAGTTTTACATTTACGGCGCGCTCATCACGCAGGGCAAGCCCGTGATCGTGCTGGGCGCCGGTAGCGCGGGCGCGAGCCTCGCCCGCGAACTGTCGCGTTCGCCCGAATGGCGGCTCGTCGGTCTGCTCGATGACGACGTCGCGAAACACGGCCGTGAAATCTATGGTTACAAAGTTCTCGGTCCGATCAGCGATTTGCCGCGTTGGGCGGAAAAGCTGAACGTGGAACACGCGATCATCGCGGTGCCGTCGGCTTCGGTCGAAACGCGTCGCCGTATCGCGACGATCTGCGTGCGCGCGGGCGCCCGTGCGATGGCACTGCCCGCGCTGGCCGCGTTGACGCAAGGGCAGGCGTTTCTTTCTCTGGTCCGCAAGGTCGATGTCGAGGATCTGCTTGGCCGCGAAGCCGTGAAGATCGACATGCCGCACGTGGAAGCGCTGCTGCATGGCCGCGTCGTGATGGTGACGGGCGCCGGCGGCTCGATCGGCTCCGAGCTGTGCCGGCAGATTCAGCGCTTCGCCCCCGCGCAACTGGTCGCGTACGACCTGTCCGAATTCGCGATGTACCGGCTGACCGAAGAATTGCGCGACCGCTTTCCAGACCTGTCGGTGATTCCGATCGTCGGGGATGCCAAGGATTCGCTGCTGCTCGATCAGGTGATGGCGCGCTACACGCCGCATATCGTCTTCCACGCAGCCGCCTACAAGCATGTGCCGTTGATGGAAGAGCTGAACGCGTGGCAGGCGGTGCGCAACAACGTGCTCGGCACGTATCGCGTGGCGCGCGCGGCGATTCGCCATAACGTCAAACACTTCGTGCTGGTGTCCACCGACAAGGCGGTGAACCCGACCAACGTGATGGGTGCGAGCAAGCGGCTCGCCGAAATGGCCTGTCAGGCGTTGCAGCAGACCAGCCAGCACACGCAGTTCGAAACCGTCCGTTTCGGCAACGTGCTGGGCAGCGCGGGGAGCGTGATTCCGAAGTTCGAGGAGCAGATTGCCCGAGGCGGCCCGATCACGGTCACCCACCCGGAGATCACACGCTTCTTCATGACGATTCCCGAAGCGTCGCAACTCGTGCTGCAGGCCTCCAGCATGGGGCGGGGCGGCGAGATTTTCATTCTGGACATGGGCGAGCCGGTGCGCATCACCGACCTCGCGCGCGATCTGATTCGTCTGCATGGCTATACCGAGGAACAGATCCGCATCGTTTTCAGCGGTTTGCGGCCGGGCGAGAAGCTTTACGAGGAACTGCTGGCCGACGACGAGACCACCACGCGCACGCCGCACCCCAAGCTGCGTATCGCACGTGCTCGCGAGGCGCCGGACAACCTGCTCGACGAGCTGCTGCCGTGGCTGATGCAGCGCCGCGTGCTCGCCGACGACGAAGTGCGCCGCGATCTACGCCGCTGGGTACCGGAGTATCAAACCACCATGAAGCCTGTGCTGCAAAGCATGCCGACGGCACGGCCGGCCGTTGTCGCAACGGAATCGCAACGGCCGCAGGTCAAGGGTGTTCAGCCGTGAGTGGGGACGCCCCTCGGTGCTCGCGAGGGGCTTGATGCGTGTGTAACGCAGGTTGTGCGATGCGTCTCGCCTCGTGTCGGATCGAGCGCCTGAGGTGTGTCAGGCGCCCGCGTCAATCGACCCTCAACGAACGGTGAAACGGTAATTTCCCGATCCGGCTTCGTAGACCGCGAAGCCGGGCTCGTTGCGGACAAACCGTGCGCCGTCGCCCTGCACCTTGCCACCTGTATTCGCCACCCAGATTTCCGCGCTCGTATTCACGGGCACACCCACATCGAGTTCGGACTTTCCGCCCGTGTCGTTCCAGCGCACCGTAATCGGGCCGTAGCCGGATTCGTAGCGGGCGTCGACCGCATGCACGTCGCCGCCCGCAACGGGCTTGACGACGAACCTCTGGAAGCCCGGCGCGGCCGCGCGGATACCGGCGACGTTCTGATACATCCATTCGCCGACCGAACCGTACGCGTAGTGGTTGAACGAGTTCATCGTCTTGCTCTGGAAACTGCCGTCCGGCCGGATACCGTCCCAACGTTCCCACATGGTCGTCGCGCCCTTGCCGATCTGATAGCCCCAGGACGGGAAGGTCGTCTGAAGCAGAAGGCGATAGGCGACGTCCGTATGACCAGTTTCCGATAGCGCGGGCAGCAGGCGAGGCGTGCCGAGAAAGCCGGTACTCAGGTGCCAGTTCTTGTTCTTGATCAGTTCGACCAGCCGGTCCGCGGCGGGCTTGCGCAAATCCGCCGGCACGAGGTCCATGCCCAGCGCGAGCACGTAGGCGGTTTGCGTGTCGGCCTTCAACCGCCCGTTCGGCAGCACGTAGGCACGGGCGAACGCGCGGCGGATGTTCTCGAAAAGTTCGTCGTAGCGGCGAGGATCTTTCTTCAGGACGCGCGCGGCCCTGGCGAGCGTGTGTGCGCTGTCGGCGAAGAAGGCGGTCGCGATCAGGTCCTTCGGCGTTTCGTCGTCGACGTTCAGCCAGTCGCCGTAGCCGGTGTCCGGGCGAAGGTAGTCCTTGCTGTCCTTCGCGAGGTACGCAACCCAGCGCTCCATCGCCGCGAAGTTGTCCTCCAGGATGCGCGGGTCGCCGTAACGCTGATACAGGGTCCACGGCACGGAGACGCCCGCATCGCCCCAGCCGGCGTTCGCGGTACCGATGCCCTGGATCGTCGGCGCGACGTCGGCGAACGCGCCCGCCGGCGATTGCGTGTCGCGCAGATCCGTCAGCCATTTACCGAGGAAGGACAGCGTGCGCATGTTGTAGGCCGCCGTGCCCGCGAACGCGCCGATGTCGCCGGTCCAGCCGAGACGCTCGTCGCGCGCGGGGGTGTCCATCGGCACCGACAGGAAGTCGCCGCGCTGGCTCCACAGAATGTTGTGCTGCAACTGGTTGAGCATCGGCACGTTGGTCGAGAACGACATGGTCGACGGCATATCGGTCGTCAGCACCCGGCCGACGATATCCGGCTGCGACGTCGCGCCGCTCACTTCGACATAGCGGAAACCATGGAACGTGAAGGCGGGCTCGTAGTTCTCGACGCCTTTGCCGCTCATGGTGTATTGATCCGTCGCCTTCGCGGTGCGGAGGTTGTCGGTGTACAGGGTGCCGTCCGGGTTCAGGACTTCGGCGTACCGCAGCGTGAGCACCTGGCCGGCGTTTCCCTGGGTGCTCATCCTCACCACGCCCACCATGTTCTGGCCCATGTCGTAGATGTACGTGCCGGCCTTGGTCTGCGTGACCTTCACCGGCTTGATCTCGCGCTCCACGCGAATCGGCGGGTCCGCCTGCGCCACCATTGCCGCTTTCGTCGCCGGGCCGACCAGCACCGGCTTCCAGTCCTTATCGTCGTAATTGGGCAGCTTCCAGCCCGGCGTTTCCAGCCTCGCGTCGTACTCGTCGCCCATGATCAGGTCGGTGCTGATCATCGGGCCGAGCGCGCTTTTCCAGCTGCCGTCCGTGGCGATCTGTTCGCTGCTGCCGTCGGTGTAGAGCAGTTCGAGCTGCGCGCGCAGATACGGCAACTGGCCGTACTGGTTCGGGCCGAGCGAACCGATGTTGCCGGCATACCAGCCCGGACCCAGATCGACGGCGATCGCATTGCGCCCGGTGCGGACCAGGTTGGTCACGTCGTAGGTCTGGTACTGGACGCGTTTGTCGTAGTCGGTCCAGCCTGGCGCGAGATAGTCGGCACCGGCGGGCTGGCCGTTGATTTCCGCCCGATACGTGCCGAGTGCCGTGATGTAGAGGCGCGCGCTCTTCACGGTTTTTTTCGCGTCGAATTCCCGGCGCAATTGAGAGGTCAGTCCGTCGCGTTCACGTGTCCCGCTGATTTCCCATTTGGTCTTGCGGTCGCCCTGGATTTCCTTCTTGTTGACATACGCTTTGCCGTACGCGTATTTGCAATCCGGGAACGTGTACCACCCTACCTTGCCGGAGACGTCGGACTGTTCGAAGTAGTACTTGCCCGCCGGTAGCGGCTTGTCGAGTTTCAACGTTGCCCAATGATTGTCGGGATGGTTCTCGATGCGCTGTCTGGCCAGCAGTTTGCCGCCCGGCCCATTTGCGTACAGCGAGAGGGTGAAGCTGGAATTCGTGGTCGTGAAGGTCGGCACTTCCGCGCTGACGGACACGATGGCGTGATCGGTGGTGAAGCTCTGTCCTTGCGCGTCGCCCGGCTTGAGTTGTGCCGTGATCGCGGGGATCTGCCATTTGATCAGGTCCGGTGGCAAGGGTACGCTGCCGTTACGGCCAATCCATTTAGCCTGCTGCCAGTCGGTATTTTTCAACAGGCCCATTTCCCACCAGGCGGGTTTGCTCCACGCGGACGGCTGACCTTGTGCGTCCCAGATACGGACCGACCAGAAATAGCGCGCGCGCGAGCGCAGCGGTGCACCTTTGTACGGCACGAATTGCGATTGATCCTCGGTGACCTTGCCGCTGTCCCAGAGGTCTGGTTTCTCGAGTTTCTCCGGGCTCGACGCCACGCGAATCTGATAAGCGGTCTGCTTCTGATCGCGCTGATCCGCGGCGATCACCCAGCTAAAGGTCGGCGTGGCGGCGTCGATGCCGAGCGGCGTCGGCGCGTTTGCGATCGACACGCTCTTGATGCTCGCGCTCTCGGCGGCGCTGGCGGATGTTGCCGTGTAACACCACAGCGTGACTGCGGAAGCGAGGGCTGAAACGAGTCGTTGATTTTTCATGTGGCTGGATTGTGATCCCGGCTTTCCGCCGGGGCGCCGAAGCAGCTTCGAAGAGGTCCGACATGGTAGCAGGAGATGCTTTGGACGGAAGCTGACCAAGCGTCCGGCGCGGGCCGGGTCGGTCGCCGCAGCCGCAGCCGCAGCCGCTTCAAGTGTTCGAAGCGCATTGAATGCGTTGCAGGACGGGAGACGGCGTTCGTCGTCTGCCGCCCGCCAACTTGCCGGCGGCAGGTGAAATTCACGCCGCCGCGAGCCGGCTCAAGTGCCGTTGCCGGTCTTGTCGGCGTAGGTCGCGAGTGCCGCGAGGATGGCGACCATGGTTGCGTAGAAAGCGACGGTGAGCTTGAGGTCGAAGGTTTCGACCGTCAGCCCGAAGATCCAGAAGCCAACCACGAAAGTCAGCCCCATCAGCGCGGCACGGCCGGCCGGCGCCGTCGGCGTATTCAGCCGTTTCCAGAAGATCACGCCGGGCACCACATAGATGGCGAGCAGCGCCAGGCCGCCGATCAGGCCGTAATCCGTCAGATACGCCAGCATCTGGTTGTGCGTCTCGCCTTCGCCCGTTTGCGCGGCGACAGGCGTCAACACGCCTGACGCCGAAAAGGACGGCATGCTGTCACGGAAACCGTGAGCGCCGAGGCCGAAGACAGGGTGAGCCTCGATGATCTTCACGGCGGCTTCGTACAGTTGAAGGCGAATGCCGAGCGACGTATCGCGTTGCCCCTGTTCGTAGTGCAATAAGTCTGACGATATATCGGTGACGCGGTCGCGCGCCGTATGCGAAAAGGTGAAAACGCCAACGACGATCGCCAGCATGGCGATCGGCAGCACCAGCTTCCAGCGCCGCGATTTGCCGCGGCCGCGCACGTACAGGATCAGCACGGCCACCACCGGCACCGCGATCCAGCCGCCGCGCGAACCGGTCAAGACCGACGCGGCGAGCC
The DNA here is from genome assembly GCF_029910215.1 of Paraburkholderia sp. D15. Taxonomy (NCBI): domain Bacteria; kingdom Pseudomonadati; phylum Pseudomonadota; class Betaproteobacteria; order Burkholderiales; family Burkholderiaceae; genus Paraburkholderia; species Paraburkholderia sp. D15. The sequence goes on from NZ_CP110395.1 coordinate 868,006, forward strand.
CGGCGACCAGCCCGGCGATCTTGATGACGCGTACCGGCAGATTGTCCTTGCGCCACCAGTTCAGCGACAGGATGGACAGCGCGCCGAGCACCAGCGCGATGTCGCCGTAGTGAATCGGATTCAGAAAGCGGCTGCTGAGCCGGTCGATGCCGGAAACTTTCGGTGCAACGAGCAGCACGGCGAGCGACACCACCGCGCCCAGCGCGAACGACAGATCGGCCCACGCGAGCGTGCGCGGCGAGGTGCGGCGCAACACCAGAAAAAGCGGCGCCGCGGCGAGAAAACGCGACGGCGAATCGAGGGTATTGGATATCACGCTGAGGTGCCGCAGTTCGCTGACCAGCGTGGCCGCGAGCGGGCACGCCATGGCGATGCAGATCCGCGTATCCGCGCTGTCCCAGCGTAACGGCGCGAAGCCGGTCCACATGCGCGGGCCGAACAGCAGCGCGAGCGAAATCACCGCCGCCGCAATGGACAGCGCGCTGGCGCCGCCATGCAGCAACAGGGTGGCCGCGGGATACGTGAGCAGGAAAAACGCTGGCAACAGGCTGCGGAGGCTGACGCTCAGGCGAGAAGGAGTAGCGGGCGTCGACATCTCTTGTTTGACTTGAGGCGGCCGTCAAGACGGCGAAATACACGATGCGGGCCGTCGCGGCGGCCCAATCTGCGGTATCTGCGAGGGCGCCATTGTACCTTTTTCACAAACCGCCGAACCGCTTGTGCGGGAGCGTCGAACAACTTCGCAACGCTTTCCAGCGGGCACGCTGACGGTGCGCTTTCGATCACCTCACACTTACCGTTTAGCCCGCCTCACCACCATCCACCGCGGCGACTTGAACCGCACAATACTCACATACAGCCACACGTAAGTCGCCGCGAACACCATCACAAAACAGAACAGGTGCAGCGTGTGCCGCCAGAACAGCGTGGCCGGCACGACCGCGATCAGACACAGCAGCCACAGATAAGGCGAGGTCAGCGAATTGCGCCGCGTCAGCTCGTGCGCGGTACGTGCGCCGACCGCCCAGCGCATCAGCCGCTTGTACACCAGCATGTGCAGATGCACGCCATCGGGCATGCCGGGCGACATGCCGCGGATGAATTTCTTGCGGTAGATCGAGAAGCAGGTCTCGAAGATCGGGTACATGAACAGCAGCACGGGGTACCACGCGGACACGTCGCGGTTGCGCATGACCAGCAGGATCGAGGTTTCCGCCAGCATGAAACCGACGAAGTACGCGCCGCCGTCGCCGAGAAAGATCAGCCCCGCCGGGAAATTCCAGATGAAGAAGCCAAGTACCGCGCCCATCATCATCAACGAGGTAGAGAGCACCACCGCGTCGTGCACCTGAAACGCCACGTAGGCGAGCGACGCGAACATCATGAACGCGACCATCGACGCCAGGCCGTTGAAGCCGTCGATGATATTCACCGCGTTGGCGAGCGCGGCGACCGCGAGCACCGTCACCGCGCAGGAAATCACCGCATACGACAGCAGGAAATCGAGCGGCGGCACGCTGATGCGCGTGACGGCGATATCCAGCAGGAAATACGCGAGCGCGGCGGCGCCCATCGTGCAGACGAGGCGCGCTAGCGGCGACACCTTCTTGGTCAGATCCTCGACGAGACCCGAGCCGAAGGCCGGCATGCCGCACGCGATCAAACCGAGAATGCCGCCCGACACCACCGGATACGCGTAGTGCAACTGCGCGGCGGACACGGTCAGCCCAAGCAGAATCCCCACGCCGCCGATGCGCGGCACCGGCCGCGCGTGAAATTTCTGCACGCCGGCCAGATCGGTATCGGTGGAGAATTTTTCATGCAGATGCGCATAGCGCACGATCAACAGCGTGATCAGCAGTGAGACGAGAAAGCCGAGCGCAAAACTAAGCATGAAAGTGGGCCTGAGCGAAGACGCGGAATTATACAAACGAAATACGACCGTCCCGCCAGGCGCGACGGTCGCGCAAACCGCGAGAAATCCCGGATAGTGAGACTTCAATCGCCCGCAAAGCCCCGCCAGTCATGGATTTCACCTATGCGGGGAGGTCTCGGCGCGGTCGTTAACCTGGATGCGGCGAAGTGTAAGTCATCGAGAAATAACACGGCGAACGCGGCGAACACCGCGTACAGGCACGCCGGCCTGCTTTGCCGCCGCTCGACAAGACGCTCCGGAGATCCAATGCTTAACAACATCACAATTCGTGGCGGCCTGACGCTGTTGATCAGCGTGTTCGTCGCCTTCCTGCTGACGGTGATCGCGGTCGGCTACGGTGCGCTCAAGCTCGCCAACGGCAGCCTCGACGAAACGCAGCGCAGCGCGATCGCGTTGTCGCATCTGAAGGCGAGCTCCGAGAAGCTGCTGCAGGTGCAACTCGCGGTGGGTTCGTATCAGACGCTCTTCAGCGTCGGCAAGCAGACCGACGAACTGCTGCCGGCCGCGCATAAGGTGCTGGTCGAATCGAACAACGATTTCCGCAACTACATGGCCGGCCCGTTCGCGAGCGCGGAGGAACAGCGGCTCGCGCAGACCGTCGAGCAGGCTCGCACCGCGCTGGTCGACAAGGCGATCGAACCGGAATTCAAGGCGCTCAACGATTTCGATTTCAATACCTTCCGCAATATCCAGGGCGAGACGGCGAACGGTTTCTACGCAACGTATTCGAAGGCGATCGACGCGCTCGAACGCGCGCAGACCGATAGCCAGCACGCGCAGGCGGCCACCGCCACGCAGCGCTTCCAGATGGCGACACTGCTGTTCGCCGCGATCGGCGTGATCGCGATCGCGATCAGCGTGGTGGCGCGCATCGCGCTGTCGGCGGCATTGATCAAGCCGGTCAACGCGACGGTCAAGCATTTCGAACGCATCGCCGCCGGCGATCTGTCGGGCGCGATCAAGGTGAAATCGCGCAACGAGATGGGTCAACTGCTGGCCGCGCTGACGAAGATGCGCGACGGCCTCGTGGCCACCGTCGGCCAGGTGCGCGGTAGCACGACGGCCATCACGCAGGGCGCGAACGAAATCGCGTCGGGCAACGCGGACCTGTCCTCGCGCACCGAACAGCAGGCGGCGGCGCTCCAGCAGACCGCGGCCAGCATGGAGCAACTGTCGGCCACGGTGAAGCAGAACGCCGACAACGCGAAGCAGGCGAACCGTCTCGCGCACGGCGCACTGGATACGGTGACGCGCGGCGGCTCGGTGGTGTCGCGCGTGACGGAAACGATGGACGGCATCAGCGCGTCGTCGCGCAAGGTCACGGAGATCATCGGCATGATCGAGGGGATCGCGTTCCAGACCAACATCCTCGCTTTGAACGCGGCGGTGGAGGCGGCGCGCGCGGGCGAGCAGGGCCGCGGTTTCGCGGTGGTGGCCTCGGAAGTGCGCAGCCTCGCGCAGCGCTCGGGCGCGGCGGCGAAGGAGATCAAGGAGTTGATCGGCGAATCGGCTGCCAAGGTGGAGGAGGGCGCGTCGCTCGTGTCGGACGCGCAGAAGACGATTCACGAAGCGATGAGCGCGGTGGAACGCGTGACCGGCGTGATGAGCGAGATCGAAGCGTCGGCGCTCGAACAGAGCGACGGCATCGAGCAGGTCAACAAGGCGGTGTCGCAGATCGACGAGGTGACGCAGCACAACGCGGCGCTGGTCGAGCAGGCGGCGGCCGCGGCGAAGTCGCTGGAAGAGCACGCGGTGGCGTTGCGCGATGCGGTCGCCGTGTTCCGGCTGGATGTGATGGCCGCTTAGTGCCTGAGTGTCCTGCTGCTCCGGCAGGACAGGCGAAAAAATAGCCACCGGAGCGGCCGCGTAGACGGCGATCCGGTGGCTATTTGCTTTTGATGGCGCGCTAGCGGAAACGTTTCCGCCGCCGTCGCTCCCCTCGCTTATCGCCCAGCTCCGGCAAACCCCTGCGGATTGCTCGACTGCCAGCGCCAGTGATCCGCGCACATCCGCTCGATACCGTATTCCGCGCGCCAGCCGATCAGCTTCTCGGCGGCCGCCGGATTTGCGAAGCACGACGCGACGTCGCCCGGACGGCGCGCCACGATCTCGTACGGCACCGGCCGCCCGGACGCCTTCTCGAACGCACGCACGACGTCCAGCACGCTGTAGCCCTGGCCCGTGCCGAGATTGACGACGAAGCTCGCGTCGCGCTGCACCAGCGCATCGAGCGCGGCCAGGTGGCCGCGCGCCAGATCGACCACGTGGATGTAATCGCGCACGCCGGTGCCGTCCGGCGTGTCGTAATCGCCGCCGAACACGCGCAGCTTCTCCAGCTTGCCGACCGCCACCTGCGCGACATACGGCATCAGATTGTTCGGAATGCCCGCCGGGTCTTCGCCGATCAGGCCGCTTTCATGCGCGCCGACCGGATTGAAATAGCGCAGCGTGGCGATGCGCCACGACGGATCGGCGATTTCCAGGTCGCGCAGAATCTGCTCGGCGATCAGCTTGGACTGTCCATACGGATTGGTGGCCGACAGCGGAAACGACTCGTCGATCGGCGAGCTCTTCGGCACGCCATACACGGTGGCCGACGAGCTGAACACGAACTGCTTGACGTTGCGCTCGCGCATCACGTTGAGCAGGGTCAGCAGACTGCCGACGTTGTTGCTGTAGTACTCGATCGGCTTGGCCACCGATTCGCCCACCGCCTTCAGCGCGGCGAAATGAATCGCGCCGCTGATGGGATGCGCGTCGAAAATACGGTTGAGCGCCGCCGCGTCGTTCACGTCGGCTTCGTGGAAGGTCACGGCCTTGCCGGCGATCTTCTCCACGCGCCGCAGCGACTCGCGGTTGCTGTTCACGAGATTGTCGATCACCACGACGTCGAATCCGCCGTTCAGCAATTCGACGCAGGTGTGCGAGCCGATGAAACCGGCGCCGCCCGTTACCAGAATCGTGCCCTTCGTGGTCATGCTGTTGCTCCGTTAAAGTAAAACACCCGTCATTTTTTGCACCAGGTCTTTGTACGTTTCGACGACCACGCGTTCGTCGAATTCTTGCGCGACTTTCTGCCGGCCGCGTTCCGCCATCGCTCGGCGTTCGGGTTCGCTCATATCGAGCATCTTCATGAGACTCGCCGCGAGACTGTCCGCATGGCGTACCTCGCACAGCAGGCCGTTGACGCCATCCTGCACGACCTCGCGGCAGCCCGGCACGTCGGTGGCGACGATCGGCCGGCCCATCGCCGAGGCTTCCATCAGCGTGCGCGGCACGCCTTCGCGATACGACGGTAAAACGATGCAGTCTGCATCAGCGATAAAAGGCCGCACGTCGTGCGCCTCGCCAAGATACTCGATGATGCCTTCCCGTTCCCACGCCGTCACGTCTTCGCGCGTGATCGCGCTCGGATTGTCGACGCCGACCGGACCGAGCAGTTGGAACCGCGCGCGCGGATAACGTTCACGCACGCGTCGCGCGGCCTCGACATATTCGCCGACGCCCTTGTCCCACAGCAGCCGCCCGATCAGCAGGAAACGGAAATCGGCGCGCTCGGACAGGGGCGCGAACGCGAACTGTTCGAGGTCGACGCCTTCGCCGTGCAGCAGCCGCGCGCGCTCGGGATGCACGAGCAGGTTCTGCTCGACGAACGCGGCTTGATCGTCGCGATTCAGAAACCAGACTTCGCGCGGGAAACGGAACGCGAAGCGGTAGAGCTTCTTGGCGACATCGGCGGCGCGGCTTTGCTGGATGAACACGTAGCCCAGACCGGTGGTCACCGCGACCGATTGCACGCCGGCCAGCTTCGCGGCGATCGAGCCGTAGATGTTCGGCTTGATCGTGTAGTGGAACACGACATGCGGACGAATCGTCCGGTATTGACGGAACAGCGCCCACAGCGTGCGCAGATCGTCGCGCGGGCTGGTGCCCTTGGCCGCCATCGGCAGCTCGATGCAGCGGCACCCCATCGCGGTCAGCAGCTCGAACGTGCGGTCGCGTGGCGCGAGCACCGTGACGTCGACGCCGCGTCCGACCAGCATGCGGATCAGCCCCTGCCGGTAGGTATAGATGGCCCAGGCGGTATTACAGACGAGCGTGATGCGCAACGCGGGCGTCGACTTCAGGGCAGGCTTCATGCGGAACAGGCTCGGCGGTGAATGGGAAGGGGATCGTGGGGAGGCGGATCAGCGGCCCGTGCGCGGGGCGAGCAGCAGACGCTTGATCCGTTGCAATGCACGGTAAGGCGTGACGAGGTGCAGCAGGTCTTTGGCGAGACCCAGCCAGTCGTACGGGTTGAGCGGATTGAAGTAGCGCAGCAGCAGGCGCAACGTCGAGATCACCTGCCGACGCCGTTTCGTCGCGCTGATACCGCCTTCGTTGACTTCGTAATAAAGACCCAGCTCCGGCAGGTTCGCGCAGTCGTAGCGCTGCATCAGCCGCACGAACAGATCGAGGTCTTCGGCCGAGCGATATTGCGCGCGATAGTTGCCGACCGCGCGCACGGCGTCGATACGCAGCATCATCGACGGATGCGACAGGCACAAACGGAAAAAACGCAGACGCCGGATCGCATTGGGTTCGGCTGGCGGCGTGAGCATATAAAGCGGCTCGCCGCTGCGCGACACCACCTGAGTCCACATGCCGAGACCGGCCACGCGCGGATGCAGTTCCATGAACACGCGCTGCTTCGCGAGCCGCTGCGGCACGCTGCGGTCGCCCGCGTCGATCCGGGCCGCGTAGCGAAAGCCGCGCTGCGCGAGCGTGTCGATGCCAGTCTGCAACGCGCGTTCGATACCGCCGTTTCGAGGCATGCGCAACACGTCGATCTGCATGTTGGCGATGGACGGCGCGACGATCGGCGGCGTACTGCCGTCGTCGACGATCAGCACGTGGACCGGCGCGTTCTCGCTGAACGAAGCGAGCGTCAGTTCGACGTCGGCCTGGCCGTTGAACGCGGGCATCAGCACCGCGACATCGTCGAGGGCCATCTGCGCGGCGGCGGATGAATTCGTCATGAGCGCAATTTGAAACGGATGTAATAAAGATTAACCGACGCGGCGGCCAGATAGCCGGTGGCGAGACCCACGAGCGCGCCATAGGCGCCGAGCCGCGGAATCGCCAGCAGGTTCACGACGAACGCGACCGCCAGCGCCAGCAGCCACTTGGCGAGCAACACGAATTTCGCCTGATACTTGAGCACGATCAGATTGCCGATCGCCTCGATGCCGGCGGGCACGGACAGCCACACGGCCCAGCGGAAAATCCCGATCGCGCCTTCGAAGTCCGGCCCGAACACGCGGCGGATGATGAACCCGGCCAGCAGGTCCAGCACGAGCGCGCCGCTCACCATCAGCACCGCGGTCATCGCGGTGAGCCGCCACATATTGCGACGCAGTTGCGCGGCGTCCTGCACGCGATAGACGAAAGCCGGCGCGATAGTCTGCGCGAGCATCAGCGCAAGCGTGATCCAGTTTTCGTTGAGCTGCTGCGCGGCGGAATAGCGGCCGAGGTCGGCGAACGAAATGGCCCGTTCGAGCATCAGCCGGTCCAGTTTCAGGAACAGGTACATACCGATCAGGCCGATCCAGAACACCGTGCCGGCGCTCGCGAAATGCCGGAACAGCGTGCGGTCCACCTGCCAGCCGAGCGTGCCGCCATGCCGGCGCATGAAATAAATCAGCAGTACCGCGCCGATCGCCGCCGATTCCAGCGCCCACAGCCAGCCGAAGCGCGCCGGGCCGGCCGCCGCGCGTACCAGCAGATAGACGAGCCCCGCCTTGATGATGGCCGTGCTCATGCTGGTCAGCAACTGCGGCTTGCTGTACGTCATGCTCTGCAGCCACGCGTTGATCACGCCGACGAACGGTTCGCGAAACAGCATGGTCACCGCGAGGCCCGCGAGCATCGCGCCGACCAGTGGGTCGAACGCGTGCAGCGCGATGCCGAGCCAGGTCAACAGCAAGGCCACGAGCGACACGGAAAAACGCAGCACGAACGCACTGCCGAGCACGGTGCCTAACTGCGCGGGCGGCCGGTTGACGATGGTCGGCACGAGGATCTCCGCGCCGCACACCCAGGTGATCGGCGAGAGCACCAGCAGCAGCGTGTTCGCGTATTGCCATTTGCCGAACGTGTCCGGCCCGAAGTAGCGCGCCAGCATGCCGCTGATCGCGATCGCCACGCCGATCTGCGTGAGCCGTTCGAGGCCTAGCCAGACGATATTCGTGAAGGCGCGCGTGACGTCGGGATTGGCGAAGCGCTTGAGCGTCAGCATGCGGGCGCCGCGCCACGAGCGGCACGCGCGCCGCTTATCCGCACATCTGCCCACCGGGCCGACTGTCTCGGCAACTTTACAAAAGGAGGGCGTCTAAGCATTAGAATGGCGTGATAAGGCAGGGCTGAAAAACGCAATTATAAGTTGGAACCGGACCGCTTCCGGCAAGGGTGCGGCGCGAGGATTTCACGCTATCGTTTTATCGATTTTTTACCGATAGCCGCGCGCTGTGCCAGTCAAAAATTCCATTGCACGCAAGTGAGCCAACATGATCTCCAAATCCATTTTCAAGGCGTATGACATTCGCGGTGTAATCGGCAAGACGCTCGACGCCGAAGCCGCGCGTTCCATCGGCCGCGCATTCGGCAGCGAAGTGCGGGCGCAAGGCGGCGATGCCGTGGTGGTCGCGCGTGACGGCCGCCTGTCCGGGCCCGAACTGATCGGCGCGTTGTCCGACGGTTTGCGCGAAGCGGGCGTCGACGTGGTGAACGTCGGCATGGTGCCCACGCCGGTCGGCTACTTCGCGGCGAGCGTACCGTTGCAACTCGACGGCGGCGAACGGCGCGTCGATTCGTGCATCGTCGTGACGGGCAGTCACAATCCGCCGGACTACAACGGCTTCAAGATGGTGCTGCGCGGCGCCGCCATCTACGGCGAGCAGATCCTCGCGCTGCATCAGCGCATCGTCGACGATAACTTCAGCCAGGGCAGCGGCACGTACACCGAGTACGACATCGCCGACGCGTACCTCGATCGCATCGCGAGCGACATCAAGCTCGCGCGTCCCATCAAGATCGTGGTCGACACCGGCAACGGCGTGGCCGGTGGCCTCGCGCCGAAGCTTTTCAGGAAGCTCGGCTGCGAACTGGTCGAACTGTTCACCGAGATCGACGGCAATTTCCCGAACCATCACCCGGACCCGGCGCACCCGGAAAACCTGCAGGACGTGATCCGCGCGCTGAAGGAAACGGACGCTGAAATCGGTTTCGCGTTCGACGGCGACGGCGATCGTCTCGGCGTCGTCACGAAAGACGGCCAGATCATCTATCCGGACCGTCAACTGATGCTGTTCGCCGAAGAGGTGCTGTCGCGCAACAAGGGCGCGCAGATCATCTACGACGTGAAGTGCACGCGCAACCTGGCGAAATGGGTGAAGGACAAGGGCGGCGAGCCGCTGATGTGGAAGACCGGCCACTCGCTGGTCAAGGCGAAGCTGCGTGAAACCGGCGCGCCGCTGGCGGGCGAAATGAGCGGCCACGTGTTCTTCAAGGACCGCTGGTACGGTTTCGACGACGGCCTGTACACCGGCGCGCGTCTGCTCGAAATCCTCACGCGCGTGGCCGATCCGAGCGCGCTGCTCAATTCGCTGCCGAATTCGCATTCCACGCCGGAGCTGCAACTGAAGCTGGAGGAAGGCGAGAACTTCGAACTGATCGCGCGTCTGCAGCAGAACGCGCAGTTCACCGGCGCGGACGACGTCGTGAAGATCGACGGTCTGCGGGTCGAGTATCCGGACGGCTTCGGTCTCGCGCGTTCGTCGAACACCACGCCGGTCGTGGTGATGCGTTTCGAAGCCGATAACGACGCGGCCCTCAAGCGCATCCAGGAAGACTTCCGCCGCGTGATTCTCGCGGAGAAAGCGGACGCGAAACTGCCGTTCTGACCGTCGTCGCGGCGGCCGCGAGCCGTCGCACGAAACGCGGCGCGGTTTAACCAACCGCGCCGCGTTTTTTCATGAAATCGATAAACGACGCGCTAGAATTGCCGTCCTTGCGAGAAAAGCGCGGCTTACCGCGTTTTTCTCTCCCTTCGGGGCCTATTCAACGCATCTTCGGGCCGGATAGCCGGTTTTCCCACTCTTGAGCGTGCAAAAGATATTGATCGTGAGGGTGTCGTCGCTGGGCGACGTCGTTCACAACATGCCGGTGATCGCCGATATCCGGCGCCGTCACCCCGACGCGCAGATCGACTGGCTCGTCGAGGAGAGCTTCGTCGGGCTCGTGCAACTCGTCACCGGCGTGCGGCGCGCGATTCCCGTATCGCTGCGGCGCTGGCGCAAGCGTCTGCTGTCGGCGGAAAACTGGCGCGAGATCGGCGCGTTCCGCCGCACGCTCGCCGCCGAGCACTACGACCTCGTGATCGACTGCCAGGGGCTCATCAAGACCGCGTGGGTCGCGAGCCTGGCGCGCGGGCCGCTGGTCGGCCTCGCGAATCGCACCGACGGCGCGGGCTTCGAATGGCCGGTGCGGTTCTTCTACGGCAAGCGCGTGCCGATCGAGCCGCGCACGCACGTGGTGGAACGCACGCGGCAACTGGTGGCCGCGGCGCTGAACGACCCGGCGCCGCAACCCACCGACGACATCGACTTCGGTCTCGACACGCAGCGCGCGGCGCTGGCGTTGTCGCAAGCCGATCTGAATCTGCCGGTGCCCTACGTGGTGTTCGTGCACGCAACCTCGCGCGCCGACAAGCAGTGGCCCGACGCCGCGTGGATCGAACTCGGCCAGTCGCTGGTGCGGCGCGGTGCGTCGATCGTCCTGCCGTGGGGCAGCGACGCGGAGCGCGCCACCAGCGAGCGCCTCGCCAAGGAATTCGGCGCGGCGGCGATCGTGCCGCCCAGGCTTTCGTTGCCGGCCGTGGTCGGCTTGATCGAAGGCGCGGCCGCGACCGTGGGGGTTGACACAGGTCTGGTTCACATCGCGGCCGCGCTGAAACGGCCAACGGTCGAGTTGTACAATTTCGCCACCGCGTGGCGCACCGGCGGCTACTGGTCGCCGAACGTCGTCAATCTCGGCACGGCCGGGCAGCCGCCCACGCTGCAACAGGTGAAGTCGGCGCTGGCCGGATTCGGTCTGCTCTAGTGCGTGCGGCACGCTTCGCCTTAAGCTCCATCCGTTTTCAAGGGCGACCATGAACGAAACCCAGATCATCGAAGTAGCGAACGCCGACTGGCACGGACGCAATCTGTCCGTGCCGCGCGAGACGCTGCTCGCCGGCGTCGAACGCGGCAAAGTCCTGTATTTCCCGAACCTGCGTTTCGCGATCGAAGGCGGCGAGCAGGCGCTGCTCGATCCCGCGTTCGCCGATCCGAGCCGCAAGAACATCAGTCTCGAACCGAACGGCGGCGCGCTGCACGGCGTGGCCGGCGACGCCGTCACGCAATCGGCGGTGCGTGCGCTGATCGCGCGTTATCAGGCCAATGCGCGCACGCTGGTCGACGGTCTGTTCCCCGAGTACACCGGCAAGCTGCGCGTGGCGCCCACCAGCCTGCGGCTGCATCAGGTGGAAACGCGCGAGACGTCGTGGCGCAAGGACGATAGCCGCCTGCACGTGGATGCTTTTCCGTCGCGGCCGAATTACGGCGAGCGCATTCTGCGCGTGTTCACCAACGTGAATCCGCACGGCACGCCGCGCGTGTGGCGCGTCGGCGAACCGTTCGAGGACATGGCCAAACGCTTTCTGCCGCGCATCAAGCCGCAGATGCCCGGTGCCGCGTGGTTGCTGAACCTGCTGCACGTGACGAAATCGCCGCGCAGCGAGTACGACCATCTGATGCTGAATCTGCACGACGGCATGAAGGCCGATCTCGACTATCAGAAGTCGAGCCCGCAGCAGACCATGCCGTTTCCGCCGGGCAGCGTGTGGGTGTGTTTCTCGGATCAGACCTCGCATGCGGTGATGTCCGGCCAGTTCATGCTGGAGCAGACTTTCTTCCTGCCGGTCAAGGCGATGGCGCAGCCCGAATGCGCACCGCTTGGCATTCTCGAACGCCTGAAGGGCAGGGCGCTGGTTTGAGCGCCGCGGTCCTGGGGGCGGTCGATTCCGTGATGTGTCTGGCGGTCCGTCTGGCTGTCCGTGTGGTTGTCCGTGTGGTTGTCCGTGTGGTTGTCCATCTGGTTGTCCATCTGCCGCGCGATCCGGCGGCAAGGTCCGGCGTGTCGGCGTGGGCGAGCGATAGCGCGGAGCGCCGATGCTGAGAGTCATCTACAACGCGCTGTGGTGGTTGATCGCGCCGATAGCCGTGCTGCGGCTGTTGATCCGTTCGCGCAGGGAGCGCGGCTACCGTGAGCATATCGGCGAGCGTTTCGGTTACGCGCGCGGGCGGTTGCCCGAGGACGACGCGCCGCTGATCTGGGTGCATGCGGTGTCGGTGGGCGAAACGCGCGCCGCGCAACCGCTGATCGACGCGCTGATGAAGGCGCGTCCCGACGCACGCATTCTGTTGACGCACATGACGCCGAGCGGCCGCGCGACCGGCGAGCAGATTTTCGGCGATCGCGTATTGCGTGCCTATCTGCCGTACGACATGCCGCATGCGGTGCGGCGCTTTCTGCGCGCGTGGCGTCCGTCGCTCGGTCTGGTGATGGAAACCGAGGTGTGGCCGACGCTGATCGACGAATGCCGTCGCGCGGATGTGCCGCTGGTGCTGACCAATGCGCGGATGTCGGCGCGCTCGTTCAGGCGCGCGGCCAAATTCGGCGGCGCGACCAAAGACGTGTTCGGCGGTTTTTCGCGGGTGTTGGCGCAGAGTCCGTCGGATGCCGAACGCCTGACCGCGCTCGGTGCGCGCAACGTCGCGGTGCTCGGCAATCTGAAGTTCGACATGAGCACGCCGCCGGCGCTCGCGGCGCGCGGCCACGCGTGGCGCGCGGCGATCGGCACGCGGCCGGTATGGGTCGCGGCGAGCACGCGCGAGGGCGAGGAAGAACTCGTGTTGCAGGCTTTCGCGTCGCTAGGTATCGACGATGCGCTGCTGATTCTGGTGCCGCGTCATCCGCAACGGTTCAACGAGGTGGCGGCGCTGGTCGAGCGGCAGGGGTTGCGGCTCGAACGGCGCTCGACCTGGGCGCCGGATGCGAAGGTGGCTTCCGCGGCGCTCGCTTCGGGCACCCGGATCGCCGCGTTGCCGTCGAACGTGAACGTGTTGCTCGGCGACTCGATGGGCGAACTCGGTGCCTACTATGCGGCGTCGGATCTGGCGTTCATCGGCGGGAGTCTGTTGCCGCTGGGTGGGCAGAATCTGATCGAAGCTTGCGCGGTCGGCGTGCCGGTGCTGATCGGGCCGCACGTGTTCAACTTCACGCAGGCCACCGCCGATGCGGTCGCGGCGGGCGCGGCGGTTCAGGTGCCGGACCCGGCCGGTCTGGCGACGGCGCTGCGCGAGCTGTTCGGCGACAAAGCGAGGCGTCTCGCGATGGGCGGCGCGGCATCGGCGTTCGCCGCACGCCATCGCGGCGCGACGGCGCGCACGGTGGATGTGCTGATGGCGCTGCTGCCGGAGTGAGGCGGCGGCCGCGTCGAAGTTTCACGGCGCGCCTGCGCTATCCCTTCATCACACCTTCAGCAAGCCCTTCTTCTCGATAAACGCCACCACCTCGCTCAGGCCATCGAGCGCTTTCAGGTTGCACATCACGAAGGGCCGCTCGCCGCGCATCTTCTTCGCATCCGACGCCATCACGTCGAGATTCGCGCCGACCATCGGCGCGAGGTCCGTCTTGTTGATCACCAGCAGGTCCGACTTCGTGATGCCGGGGCCGCCCTTGCGCGGAATCTTCTCGCCGCCCGCCACGTCGATCACGTAGATCGTCAGGTCCGAGAGTTCGGGGCTGAAGGTCGCGGCCAGGTTGTCGCCGCCCGATTCGATGAACACGATGTCCGCATCGGGAAAACGCGTGAGCATGCGGTCGACCGCTTCCAGATTGATCGACGCGTCCTCGCGAATCGCCGTATGCGGGCAGCCGCCGGTTTCGACGCCCATGATCCGTTCGGCCGGCAGCGCGCCCGCCACCGTCAGCAGACGCTGGTCTTCCTTCGTGTAGATGTCGTTGGTGATCGCGACGAGATCGTATTGATCGCGCATCGCCTTGCAGAGCATTTCGAGCAGCGTGGTCTTGCCCGAACCGACCGGGCCGCCGACGCCCACGCGCAGCGGCGGCAGTTTCTTCGTGCGTTGGGCGGGATGATGAGGTGCGTTCATGATGGATCGTCTTATGAGCGGAAGAGCCGCGAGTATTGCGATTCGTGGCGCGCCGACAGAATGCCGAGTTGCGGCGCGAAGGTATTGATCTGGTCCGGCGGCGTGGCGCGCGCGCGGGCGACGGCGGCATCGATCGGCTCGCGCAACGCGACGATGATGCGCTGGCCCGCGAGCTGTCCCAGCGGCACGGCCTTCAAGGCGGCGGCCGCCTGGTTTTCCACCCAGCTGAACGCATAGGCGGCGAGGGCGGCGTCGACGGCGGCGTCGTTGGCCCAGGCGGCGAACGCGAAGGCGGTGGGTTGCGCGAGCGGAGTGAGCGCGGCGAGCGTCGCGCGCCGCTGCGCGTCGCCCCATTCCAGCGACACGCACAATTGCCGCAGCGACCAGCCCATCTGTTCGGTTTCGCGGCGCAGTTCCGCCGACTCGCGGCTCGCGAGGAATTCGCGGTTGGCGTCGGCGAGACCGGTGGTGTCGTGAGTGCGCCAGCGTTCCATCTGATGCGCGAGGAACGGCAGTTCGCCGTGCGCGAGGACGTCCGTCAGACCGCTTGCGATCCAGTTGCGGGCGGAGTCGGCGTCGGTGATCAACTGCGCTTCGATCGCCGCTTCAAGGCCTTGCGAGTAGCTGAACGCGCCGATCGGCAAGGCCGGCGACGCGAGATGCAGCAGCGCGGTGAGTTCAGCGGTGCGCATGATGGTGGTGGTGGCCGTGGCCGCACGATTCGTCGTGGACGTGATCGTGGCCATGGCCGCCGTCATGCCCGTGATCGTGCCCATGATGCTCGCCGAACACCTGCTGCGCGAGCGCATAGTCTTCCGCGAACGTCTCGTCGTGCCCATGCTTATGACCGCCGCCGTACGCGCCGGACTCCGGCTGAAACGGCATCGACACCTCGTCGACCTTGGCGCCGATGCGCTTGAGCATGTCGGCCAGCACCGGATCGTATTCGAGCTTCAGATAATCCGCGCCGACTTCCACCGGCGTGTGCCGGTTGCCGAGGTGATAGGCGGCGCGCGTGAGCGTCAACGTATCGTTGGCCCGCACGACCAGCACCGCTTGCGGTGCGGCGATCACGCGGACGAGACCGCCGTCGTCGGCGACCAGCACGTCGCCGTCGCGCAGCACGGTGCCGCGCGGCAGCAGCAGCGCGACGTCCTCGCCGTTGTCGAGCGTGGCCGCGAGGCGGCTCTTGCGGCGCTCGTCGAACGCCAGGGTGAGCGTGGGCGCCCGCTTCACCAGCACGGGCGCGAGCTTCACATGCGGCGCGATCAGCTTGTCGAGAGTACGCATGGTCAGAAGAGGAAGTAGCGTTGCGCCATCGGCAGTACGGTGGCGGGCTCGCAGGTCAGCAACTGGCCGTCGGCGATCACCTGATAGGTTTCCGGATCGACGCTGATCGACGGACGCCACGCGTTATGGATCATGTCCGCCTTGGTCACGCTGCGACAGTGCTTCACCGCGACGATGCGTTTGGACAGGCCGTAGCGTTCGCCGACGTTCGCGTCGGCGGCGAGTTGCGACACGAAGGTCAGCGACGTGCGGCCCAGCGCACCGCCGCGCGTGCCGAACATCTCGCGATAGTGGACCGGCTGCGGCGTCGGGATCGACGCGTTCGGGTCGCCCATCTGCGCCATCGCGATCATGCCGCCCTTGAGAATCAGCGAAGGCTTGATGCCGAAGAACGCCGGTTCCCAGAACACCAGGTCGGCCCACTTGCCCGGCTCGATCGAACCGACTTCATGCGCGATGCCGTGCGTGATGGCCGGATTGATCGTGTACTTGGCGACGTAGCGCTTGGCGCGGAAGTTGTCGTGCCGCGCATTGTCCTCGGGCAGCGCGCCGCGCTGCACCTTCATCTTGTGCGCGGTCTGCCATGTGCGGATGATCACCTCGCCGACCCGGCCCATCGCCTGCGAATCCGACGACAGCATCGACAGCGCGCCGAGGTCGTGCAGGATGTCTTCGGCCGCGATGGTCTCGCGGCGAATCCGCGACTCGGCAAACGCGATGTCTTCCGCGATCGACGGGTCCAGGTGATGGCACACCATCAGCATGTCGAGATGCTCCTCGAGCGTGTTGACCGTGTACGGGCGCGTCGGATTGGTCGACGAGGGCAGCACATTCGCTTCGCCGCAGACCTTGATGATGTCCGGCGCGTGACCGCCGCCCGCGCCTTCCGTGTGATACGTGTGGATCGTGCGGCCCTTGAAGGCGGCCACCGTCGCTTCGACGAAACCCGCTTCGTTCAGCGTGTCCGTGTGGATCGCGACCTGGGTGTCGGTGTCGTCGGCGACAGAGAGGCAGTTGTCGATCGCGGCGGGCGTCGTGCCCCAGTCCTCGTGCAGCTTCAGGCCGATCGCGCCGGCGGCGATCTGTTCGAGCGCCGGTTGCGGCAGGCTCACGTTGCCCTTGCCGAGAAAGCCGAGATTCATCGGATAGCCGTCGGCCGCCTGCAGCATGCGTTCGAGGTGCCACGGACCCGGCGTGCAGGTGGTCGCGTTGGTGCCCGTCGCCGGACCCGTGCCGCCGCCGAGCATGGTGGTCACGCCGCTCGCGAGCGCTTCTTCGATCTGCTGCGGGCTGATGAAGTGGATGTGCGTGTCGATGCCGCCCGCCGTCACGATCAGGCCTTCGCCCGCGATCACTTCGGTCGATGCGCCGATCGCGATCGTCACGTTCGGCTGGATGTCGGGATTGCCCGCCTTGCCGATCGCCGCGATGCGGCCGTTCTTGATGCCGATGTCCGCCTTGACGATGCCCCAATGATCGAGAATCAGCGCGTTGGTGACGACGGTGTCGACCACCTCGGCGTGCACGCGCTGCGACTGGCCCATGCCGTCGCGAATCACCTTGCCGCCGCCGAATTTCACTTCCTCGCCATAGGTGGTGAAGTCGCGTTCGACTTCGATCAGCAACTCGGTGTCGGCGAGGCGCACGCGGTCGCCGGTGGTGGGGCCGAACATTTCAGCGTAGGCGCGGCGGCCAATGCGTAAGGTCATGGTGTGAGTCCGGAAAGGATCGAGGCCGTGAGGACGATGAAGACAGGCGCGCGCACGGGCGTCACAGCTTGCCCATCACCTTGCCGTTGAAGCCGTAGACGACGCGATCGCCGGCCAGCGCGACCAGTTCGACGGTGCGCTCCTGGCCGGGCTCGAAGCGCACGGCGGTGCCGGCCGCGATGTTCAGCCGGAAGCCGCGTGCCGCTTCGCGGTCGAAGGCGAGCGCTTCGTTGACTTCGTAAAAGTGGTAATGCGAGCCGATCTGCACCGGCCGGTCGCCGGTGTTCGATACGACGACCGTGACGGTCGCGCGGCCCGCGTTGAGCTCGTGTTCGCCGTCGTCGATGATGAGTTCGCCGGGGATCATGGGCAGCCTTGAAGAGTGGATGCTCGGCCGATCAGGGGATCGGATGATGGACGGTGACGAGCTTGGTGCCGTCGGGGAAGGTCGCTTCGACCTGGATGTCGGGGATCATTTCCGACACGCCTTCCATCACGTCGTCGCGGGTGAGCAGGGTGGTGCCGTAGTGCATGACCTCGGCGACGGTCTTGCCGTCGCGGGCCGCTTCCATCAGCGCCGCGGTGATGAACGCGACCGCTTCCGGGTAGTTCAGTTTGAGGCCGCGTGCGCGGCGCCGTTCGGCGAGCAGCGCGGCGGTGAAGATCAGCAGCTTGTCCTTCTCGCGAGGTGTCAGCTTCATCGAATGTGTGCGTAGGGTTGCGCGGGCGCGGCGGCGGCCCGGGGACTGCCGGCGACGCTGTTAGGCGCTGCGCGTCATGACCGCGATCGTGTGCGATGCACGGGATGAGGTCATGACGAGTGCAATGCCGGATAAGCCAGTCACGGTATCAAGCTGGGCTAACGATGCGCTTACAGGTCGGCGGGCAGCGGCGCGCCGAACCACTTCTTCGACATCGCGTTGAGGGTGCCGTCCTGGCGCGCCTGGCCGATGGCGGCATTGACCTTCTGAAGCAGACGCGGCTCGTTCTTGTTCATGCCGACGAAGCACGGCGAATTCTTGATGACGAATTTCGGTTCCGGGCGGCGCGGCGGATTTTTCGCGAGGATGGCGGCGGCGACGATGTTGCCGGCGGCGATCAACTGCACCTGGCCTGACAGGAACGCGGCGATGGTCGCGTTGTTGTCTTCGAAGCGTTTGATGGTGGCGTTCGGCGCCATTTGCGTGAGACCGATTTCCTCGAGTGCGCCACGCGTCGCGCCGACGGTTTTGCCGGTGAGGTCGGCGGGACTGGTGACCTTGATGTCGGCGGGGCCGAATACGCCCTGGTAGTACGGCGCGTAGGCGTTGGAGAAGTCGATGACTTTTTCGCGCTCGGGCGTTTTACCGAGCGACGAGATCACGAGATCGACCTTGCCGGTTTGCAGATAGGGGATACGGTTCGCGCTGTTGACCGGCACGAGTTCGAGTTTGACGTTCATCGATCTGGCGAGCAGCGCGGCGGTATCGATGTCGTAGCCTTGCGGCTTCATATCGGGGCCGACCGAGCCGAACGGCGGATAGTCTTCCGGCACCGCGACCTTGAGCACGCCGGCCTTGGCGATGTTATCGAGCGTATCGGCGTGAGCGACGGGCGCGTGAATGGCGAGAGCGGGCGCGAGCAGCAGCGCGGCGAGCCACGCGCGACGCGCGGGGCGGAGAGGCGAACGGTTCATGTCGATGAGCGTGGTGGCGATGGCTGGGCGGCTGCCGTCAGGGTGCGGCAGCATCGTGGGAGCGTGTTATGCAAGGTGCGTGCCATCGCGGCAGGGCGGGCGAAGCCCGGACGGCGCGGGATAAGTGCACCAAAATAAAGCGAATCAATGCTCAATGTTGGTGCTTTGTCTCGTTGCCGTTTTTCGACTATTGCGGCTGTGCCGGCTGCGGTTTCCGCTTCAGTATTTTGTTGGCGGCGAAAACTGATGCCGTGGCCAGGACGAGCGAGAAGATCAACATGAGAAGGCCGCCGAATGCCTCGATTGTGTCTGGCGCATCAATGCCGAAGTACGACGCAACGCGCACGAGTCCAATGGTTGCCCAAGGCGCGAACTGCATATCGAGCAACGCGTGAAGTATGACCCAACTCAAGAGCAGCACTGCGCCGACGTTTGCCAGGATTCGAATCACTTTCACGGTTGGCTTACCTCGATGCGTCCGTACGCCTTGATGCCGGCGCCGACAAAGAATGGTTGCTGATTATGGAGGATAGTCCGAAGTTTCTCGAAGTCTTCCTTGCGTGCCAACGTGATGCACCCTTTGCTGATTCCCATCGATCCTCTCGGGTGAAGCCTGAAGTTTCCACGTCGAACGCCGCTGACGAACGTTTCGTCATCGATGATGCCGTCGTCACGATAGAGCGCAAACCATTCCTTGGGATTGTGGCCAGGCATGTTGTCCCAGAACCAGCCAAGGCGGCCGCCAGACTGGCGGTCGATAATGAAATATGTTCCTGGCGGAAGAGGACCTATGTCGGCCCTTGCCACTTCGCCGGGGTCATTCACGGCTCTACCCAAGCCCGAGAATGCGGGCATGCCACCAATACCGGGGCAAACCAGCATGCTCATCGATCGATTGTTCAGAGTGAATGTGCATGTAATGGGCATAAAGCATCGATGTTTGAAAGACCGAATTGTTGCCCAAAAATACGAGCGGTTTTACTACCAAATCAAGCAGTTGAAAACTCACCGCCGACGCGATCCGCGTTGAAAGACCGGGAACTGTCATCACCTGCCGACGGAGAGCGGAATATCGGATTGACACGGGGGCGCGCGCAGCGCCGCCGGAAGAATGACTGCTGTGTCACGAACGCGGAGTGTGCGAGAACACGGATTCCAGATGCACCACTACCGCGTGGCGGACCACGGAGCCCGCTTATGAGCTAGCGGTGTGAGCCGCTTTCTTTTGCTTACTTTTCTTTGCGGCAGGCAAAGAAAAGTGAGTGCCGCCCCGCACAGGGGCAACGCTAATAAACCACCAGCACTACAAGAAAACCCACCCTCAAGTAGCCCAAATCCGCAACGGCGCAGCCCCCACCCCATGCACAACCGGCCGCAACTGCATCCAGCATTGAACGAACGCCTGCTGGAGCATCTCCATGGATCTAGCCACGGCCCGCACGATCAACACCCCATCGACAACACAGGAAGCCCCGCCTCTTAAAGCACCATCAAACCCGATACTCGCGGTCAGCGCCTCAGCCAGCCCTTGATCACAAGCCGCCCCCACCGCCCAAAGCGTCCCGAACACAGCAAATCCATCCAGCCCTTGCCCCGCCTCGCGCAGCGAATCCTCCGCCGCGAGATTCGCGCGCTCGAACCACAGCAATCCGCCGTCGGCGCCGACAATCCGCGACTCCGCCCGCAAATGCCCCGCCGACCATCGCTCACCCGCCGCCTGCCGTCCGAGCTGCATCGCATCCCACCCAATCGCGGAAGCGCCCTCGGCCATGGTCAACGAAAACGTCAGCGAAGCATTCGCATGATCGAAAACGATATTGTTCTGCGGCAACCAGTCGAGCTTCGCGCCGGCGCCGAGCCGCACATCGATTCGCTGTTGCGCCTCGCGCCCGTTGGACTTGTACCACTTGGTCGCCCCCGGCGTCGTCACAACCGCGTGCGCGCCGGCGCCCACATCGACATCGATATCGAGCCGATCCCCACCCGCAATACCACCCGGCGGATGCACGATCACCGCATGACAGATCGCCTGACCTTCGGGATACAACGGTCGTTGAATCCGCAACGGCCCAACGTGCCGACGATGCGCAAGCGTGGTCCGCTCGCCTTGCTTGACGAAGCCGAGTTCGAGCCGGGCTTGCCATTGCGAATGCGCGCTGTTTTGCGCGGCGGCGAGCGTAGTGTGATTTTCGTGAAGCGACATGCGAAATGGACGTGCGAGCGACAGGTTAGGGCGGAGCGTGCCCGCTAATATGACGCGTGACGGTGTATGGCCAAACGCCTGGTTCAACGCGCTTGACCCAACGCGAGTGCACCGCCCGGTCATGGAATCCGGCGAGAATAGCACGCCGCTTTCAGGCATCAATCAGGCATCGATCAGTCGCCAGATACCCAGCACGCCCGACATTAAACGGCGATCAACGCCCGCACCCCGTCCCGATCCATGTTCACCCCTTCACCGCCCGCGACGATCTCGCCGCGGCTCATCACCCAGTAACGATCGGCGATGTCTTTCGCGAAATCGTAGTACTGCTCGACCAGCAGCACCGTCATGCCCATCTCCTCGACCAGTTGCCGCAACGTCCGGCCGATGTCCTGAATGATCGACGGTTGAATCCCCTCGGTGGGTTCATCGAGAATCAGCAACTGCGGATCGCTCATCAGCGCACGGCCGATCGCGAGCTGCTGCTGCTGACCGCCCGACAGATCGCCGCCGCGTCGCGCGCGCATGTCCTTGAGCACCGGAAAGAGTTCATAGATGCGATCGGGGATTTTCTTCGGCGCTTTTTTACTCGCCGCGCCGACCAGCAGATTTTCCTCGACGGTCAAACGCGGAAAGATATCGCGCCCCTGCGGCACATAAGCGAGCCCCTTCTCGACGCGCGAGTAGGTCGGCAGTTTGGTGATCGGCGCGCCGCGCCACGCAATGGAGCCGCTCTTCGTATTCACGACGCCCATCAGGCAGCGCAGCAGCGTGGTCTTGCCCACGCCGTTGCGTCCTAGCAGCACGGTGAGTTTGCCGTCGGGCACGGTGAGCTTCACATCGCGCAGGATATGGCTACCGCCGTAATACTGATTGAGGTTTTCTACTTCGAGCATATCCGTTCGACCCTTTGTTATATCGACCGCCGCGTCCTGCCGTGCCGTGCCGCTCCGGTCAGCGGCCCAGGTAAGACTCGATCACCGTCTCGTCGCGCTTGACCTCGTCGAGCGTGCCGTGCGCGAGCACATGTCCCTCGGCCATCACGGTCACCTTGCCGGTCGCGCCCGACAATGCCGCGACGAATTCCATATCGTGCTCGACGACCATCATCGAGCAGGTGCCGCGTAGCCGGTTCAGCAGCTCCGCCAGTTGCATGGTTTCGTCGTCGGTCATGCCGGCGGCTGGTTCGTCGAGCAGCAGCAACGCGGGTTGCTGCATCAGCAGCATGCCGATTTCGAGCCGCTGCTTCTGTCCATGCGACAGCTCGCCCGCCAGGCGGCGCGCCTCGCTTTCGAGTCCGATCAACGCAAGCGTCTCTTCGATGCGCGCCTGTGCCTCGCGATCGAGCCGTGCGCGCAGCGACGCCCACCAGCCCTTGTCGGTCTTCATCGCCAGTTCGAGGTTTTCCCATACGGGATGCTGTTCGAACACCGTCGGCTTCTGGAACTTGCGGCCGATTCCCGCGCGCGCGATCGACGGTTCGTTCATCCGCGTCAGATCGATCGACTGGCCGAGAAAGACCTTGCCGGAATCGGGCCCGGTCTTGCCGGTGATCACGTCCATCATCGTCGTCTTGCCCGCGCCGTTCGGGCCGATGATGCAGCGCAGTTCGCCGGCATCGATCGACAGCGTCAGCGCATTCAGCGCGCGGAAACCGTCGAAACTCACGGTGACGTCTTCGAGATACAGGATCGTGCCGTGCGAGATGTCGATCTCGCCTGGCACGACCGCGTGCCCCATGTTCGCCACGCCGCTCAGCGAAGT
Organism: Paraburkholderia sp. D15; assembly: GCF_029910215.1. Classification (NCBI taxonomy): domain Bacteria; kingdom Pseudomonadati; phylum Pseudomonadota; class Betaproteobacteria; order Burkholderiales; family Burkholderiaceae; genus Paraburkholderia; species Paraburkholderia sp. D15. The sequence goes on from NZ_CP110395.1 coordinate 890,837, forward strand.
TTCGGCGGGGGCTTCGGGAATCGCCAGATCGGGAACCATCGGGTTTTCATTCATGAGCGGTTCCTCCTGCGCGTCACCAGCTCGACCAGTCCCATGATGCCGTTGGGCAGCAGCAGCGGAACCAGCACGAAGATCAAGCCCAGAAAGAACAGCCAGTACTCGGGGAAATTCGCCGTGAAAAAACTCTTCGCGCCGTTCACCGCGAACGCGCCGACGATCGGTCCAATGAGCGTGCCGCGTCCGCCCACCGCGACCCAGATCGCCATTTCGATCGAGTTGCCCGGCGACATTTCGCCCGGGTTGATGATGCCCACCTGCGGCACGTACAGCGCGCCGGCAATGCCGCACAACACGGCCGACACGGTCCACACGAACAGCTTGTACGCGAGCGGGCTGTAGCCGAGGAACATCAGCCGGGTCTCGCCGTCGCGCACGGCGGTCACCACACGGCCGAGTTTCGAGGTGACGATCGCGCGCGCGCCGAGGAACGCGAGGATCAGCACCGCGAAGGTGATCATCAGCAGCGCGGTGCGCGTGCCCGGATGGGTGATCGGAAAACCGCCGATACGCTTGAAGTCGGTAAAGCCGTTGTTGCCGCCGAAGCCGGTTTCGTTGCGATAGAACAGCAGCATCGCGGCGAAGGTCATGGCCTGCGTGATGATCGACAGATACACGCCCTTCACGCGCGAGCGGAACGTGAAGAAGCCGAACACCCACGCGACGACCGCCGGCACCAGCACCACCAGCAGCAGCGCGTAGCCGAGATGCTGGGTGCCCTGCCAGTACCACGGCAGTTGATGCCAGTCGAGAAACACCATGAAGTCCGGCAGATCGCTGCCGTACTTGCCGTCGTGGCCGATCGCGCGCATCAGGTACATGCCGATCGCGTAGCCGCCGAGCGCGAAGAACAGCGCATGCCCGAGGCTCAGAATGCCGCAGTAGCCCCAGACGAGATCCAGCGCGAGCGCGGCGATCGCGTAGCACATGAACTTGCCGGTGATCGTCATCGCGTAGGCGGACAGATGGAACGCGCTCGTCTCCGGCACGACCAGCGTGGCGAACGGCACGCCGAGTCCGAACACGACGATCAGGGCGATGAGTGCGAGCCATGCGCGCCGCGACAGCAGCGCGGGACGCGGCGGCAAGCCGAGCGCGAAGCCGGACTGCGGGTCGCGTTCGCTGGTCGCGTGATTGCCGCTCGCACGCACGTGGGCGGTGGAAGTCGCTGTCGTCATCATGCCTCCGCGCTGCGGCCCTTGAGGGCGAACATGCCCTGCGGACGCTTCTGGATGAACAGCACGATCAGCACGAGCACCGCGATTTTCGCGAGCACCGCGCCCCAGAACGGCTCGATCGCCTTGCTGACGAGACCGAGGCCGAAGCCGCCGATCACCGTGCCGGCCAGTTGACCGACGCCGCCGAGCACCACCGCCATGAACGAATCGATGATGTAGCTCTGGCCGAGGTCCGGTCCGACATTGCCGATCTGCGACAGCGCACAGCCGCCCAGCCCCGCGATGCCCGCGCCGAACGCGAACGCGTACGAATCGACCCGCGCGGTCTTCACGCCGACGCACGCCGCCATGCGGCGGTTTTGCGTGACGGCGCGCACGAAAAGGCCGAGCCGCGTTTTGGTCAGCACGGCCCACGCGATGCCGACGACGATCAGCGAGAACGCCAGGATCGCCAGCCGGTTGTACGGCAGGATCAGATCGGGCAGCACGGTGACGCCGCCGCTCATCCACGACGGGTTGACGACCTGCACGTTCTGCGCGCCGAACAGCATGCGGGTCGCCTGAATCAGGATCAGGCTCACGCCGAAGGTGGTCAGCAGCGTCTCCAGCGGACGCCCGTATAGATGCTTCAGCACCAGCCGTTCGAGCACGATGCCGACCAGTCCCGCCGCCGCGAACGAGGCCGGCACCGCGAGCAGCGGATACCAGTCGAACGCGCCGGGCGCGAAGCGCTGAAACAGGTTCTGCACGACGTACGTGGCGTACGCGCCGATCATCAGGAATTCGCCGTGCGCCATGTTGATCACGCCGATCAGCCCGTACGTGATGGCGAGGCCCAGGGCGGCGAGCAGCAGCACGCTGCCGAGCGACAGGCCCGCGAACAGCGTGCCGGCAATCTGGCTGCGGCGCTGGATCGCGTCGAGCTGGTCGATGCCGCTTTGCGCGGCGGCGCGCACGCGGTCGTCGGGCTCGGCGAAGGTGCCGTCCGGCTTCTTCGCGACGAGCGGGCGCAGCAGTTCGTTCATGTCGAGTTCGTGCCGTGCCGCGACCAGTTGCACGGCCTGGAGGCGCCTCGCCGGATCGGCGTCGTGCAGGGCGGTCATCGCCCACAGCGTGTCGAGGCGTTTCTTCAGCGCCGGATCGGTTTCCTTCGCGCGGGCCGCGTCGACGAGCGGTTTGATCGACGGATCAGGATTCTGCAGCAAGGCCGCGATGGCGGCCTCGCGCGTCGCCCTGTCCGGCGAGTCGAGCTGCAGTCCCGAGAGCGCGCCCGCGACTTTCGAGCGCAGCAGATTGTTCAGCGTGACCGGTTGCGCGTCGCTGGTGGCGGCGACGGTTTTGCCGGTGACGGCATCGCGCGTGGTGTCGCCGTCCTGCAGCAGCACGACGCCCGCGTCGGTGGCGAGCGCGCTGTCGTCGGACAGCGCCTTGAGCACGGCCATCGAGGCGGGATCGTGATTGGCGATCAGCTTGTCGATGGCGGCGGATTTCGCGTCGAAGTCGTCGCCGGCGAGCGGCGCGACGTCGGCCTGGGTCAGTGCGAACGCGGCGGGACTCAGCAGCGCGAGCGCCAGCGAGAGCAGGAGCGTTCTGCGATAGAGGCGGGAGATCATAGGCAGGTTCAAACAGACTGCGAGGTGGGCCCGTCCGGGAGGCGTGACGGCGGCTTCGCCGTCACGCCCTGCCTGGCCGGCAACCTGGCTGCCGGCTCAGTCAGCGGATGAGTGGGTAACCCGGTCGGCGACGCGGTTGACAACTCAGTGCGCAACGCGATCAGCGCCCGGACCGGCGACCGGGTCCGCAACTCACGCCACGCGGCGGCGGCGCAGGAAGTCGGGAATCGAGCTGACCACATCCGGCTTGCTCGAATTGCCCGCGATGAACGGACTCCACGGCTGCGCGCGGATCGCGGTCTTGGTGCGCCACACGACGTTGAACTGACCGTCGGCGCGCACTTCGCCGATCATCACCGGCTTGTGCAGATGGTGATTGCCGTCCATCGTCAGCACGAAGCCCGACGGCGCGTTGAAGCTCTGGCCGATCATCGCCACGCGGACCTTGTCGACATCGGCGCTCTTCGCTTTCTCGACCGCCTGCTTCCACATGTGAATGCCGACGAAGGTCGCTTCCATCGGGTCGTTCGTCACGCGCTTGTCGCCGCCGGGCAGGTTGTTGTCCTTCACCCATTTCGCGAACATCGCCTTGAACTTCGTGTTCTCCGGATTGCGCACCGACATGAAGTAGTTCCATGCCGCGAGGTTGCCGACCAGCGGCTTGGTGTCGATGCCGCGAAGCTCTTCTTCGCCGACCGAGAACGCGACCACGGGCACGTCGGTCGCCTTCAGTCCCTGGTTGCCGAGTTCCTTGTAGAACGGCACGTTCGAGTCGCCGTTCACCGTCGAGATCACCGCGGTCTTGCCGCCTTGCGAGAAGGTCTTGATGTTCGCGACGATGGTCTGGTAGTCGCTATGGCCGAACGGTGTGTAGACCTCCTGGATGTCGGCATCCTGCACGCCTTTCGACTTGAGGAACGCGCGCAGAATCTTGTTGGTCGTGCGGGGGTACACATAGTCGGTGCCCAGAAGGAAGAAACGTTTGGCGCCGCCGCCTTCCGCGCTCATCAGATATTCGGTGGCGGGGATCGCCTGCTGGTTCGGCGCGGCGCCCGTGTAGAACACGTTGCGCGACATTTCCTCGCCTTCGTATTGCACCGGGTAGAACAGCAGACCGTTCAGTTCCTCGAACACCGGCAGCACCGATTTGCGCGACACCGAAGTCCAGCAGCCGAACACGGCCGAGCACTTTTCCTGGGTGATGAGCTGACGCGCCTTTTCGGCGAACAGCGGCCAGTTCGACGCCGGATCGACCACCACCGGCTGGATCTGGCGACCCATCACCCCGCCGTTCTTGTTGATGTCCGAAATGGTCATCAACGCGGTGTCCTTCAGCGACGTCTCCGAGATGGCCATGGTGCCCGACAGCGAATGCAGAATCCCCACCTTGATCGGACCGCTGTCGGACTGCGCTTGCGCGAACGGGACCCGACCCGCCAGCGCGAGCGCGCCTGACATGGAACCGAACTTCAACAGACTGCGACGTTTCATGTGCTTCCCCTTGCCATGGATGGTGACTGTGATGGTGACTTTTATGGGCGTCGATTTCGGCCAGCGAGGCTTATCCCGCATGACTTGCCGCTTGTGTACTGCAAGGCACATGCCATGTGGTCGTTTCGACCGATGCATCGCGGATGGCGCGCCGTGACGCGGCCGGACGGCAGTCAGTTATGCGTAATGAAGTCGGCGAGCGGCGCGAAACTGGTGCACGATCCGGAGCGCCGCCTCGTTCCTGTGCGTGCCGCGCCGCAACGAAGCGTGCGTATCCGCCAGCGGGCATCGACGGTGCATGGCCGCTGCCCCTTTGTGCATGCGCGGCGCTGTGGCTACACTGGAAGTCCCACTACGTGAGGAGACACACATGAATGAGCGCGCCAGCGTCACGCCGCCCGATATGTCGGCGTTCTGGATGCCGTTTACCGCCAACCGCCAGTTCAAGAGCGCGCCCCGCCTGCTGGCGAGCGCGAAAGGGATGTACTACACGACGCACGACGGCCGCCGCATTCTCGACGGCACCGCCGGCCTGTGGTGCGTCAACGCGGGCCACTGCCGCGACGAGATCGTCGCCGCCGTGCAGGCGCAGGCCGCCGAGATGGATTTCGCGCCGACCTTCCAGATGGGACACCCGGTCGCCTTCGAGGCGGCCACTAAAATCGCACGGCACACGCCGGGCGATCTGAAGCACATCTTCTTCGTGAACTCGGGTTCGGAAGCGGTCGATACCGCGCTGAAGATCGCGCTTGCATATCACCGCTCGCGCGGCGAGGGGCAGCGCACGCGCTTTATCGGACGCGAACGCGGCTATCACGGCGTCGGCTTCGGCGGGATTTCGGTCGGCGGCATCGCGCCGAACCGCAAGGCGTTTTCCGGCGGCCTGCTGCCAGCGGTCGATCACCTGCCGCATACGCTGAATATCAAGGAGGCCGGGTTTTCAAAAGGGCAGCCTGCATGGGGCGCGCATCTCGCCGACGAACTGGAACGGCTCGTCACGCTGCACGATGCATCGACGATCGCGGCCGTGATCGTCGAGCCGGTGGCGGGGTCCACCGGCGTGCTGATTCCGCCGCAAGGCTATCTGCAGCGCTTGCGCGAGATCTGCGACAAGCATGGCCTGCTGCTGATCTTCGACGAGGTCATCACCGGCTGGGGACGGCTCGGCACGCCGTTCGCCGCGCAGTACTTCAACGTGACGCCCGATCTGCTGACCATGGCCAAGGGCACCAACAACGCGGCCGCGCCACTCGGCGCGGTGGCGGCGAGCGCGAAGGTGCACGATTCGATCGTCAACGGCGCGCCGGCCGGTATCGAGCTGTTTCACGGCTATACGTACTCGGGACATCCGATCGCGACCGCGGCCGCTTGCGCGACCATCGATCTGTACGAGCGCGAGCAGCTTTTCGAGCGGGCCGCACGGATGGCGCCTGTGTTCGAGAACGCGATCCACAAGCTGCGCGGCGAACCGCATGTGATCGATGTGCGCAACCTCGGCCTGATCGGCGGCGTGGAACTGGCGCCGCGCGCGGGCGCGCCGGGCGCACGTGCGTACGACGTGTTCGTGCGCTGCTTCCAGAAGGGGGTGTTGACACGGTATACGGGGGACATCCTGGCGTTTTCGCCGCCGTTGATTATCGACGAGGCACAGATCGACGAGATTTTCACCACCGTCGCGCAGGTGTTGCGGGAGACGGATTGAGTCGATCGATGCCCGCGGCAGGTCCGTGGCGCGTGATGGATGATGCGCGGTTCGCCGGCTGATGCCGCGCACGCCAACTCGACCGCGCACACGGATCGTCGGGAAAGCAGAAAGGCCGGCGTCCTGGCGACGCCGGCCTTTTTTCATGATCCGATGGATGGCATCGGACCGCTTCAGAACGCGATGAACGCACCCTGCTGTTTGCCGGCCGGCACATTGCCGATCGCCGTGTAGACGCTGCGGCCGAAGAAGAACGGCAAGCCCCACACGAACATTCCCGCGGACGGCGAGCCGAGGCTGTCATACGCGACGTTGCCGTTCGACCGGAGCGTCCAGCCGTTGGCCAGCGTGAAGGGCACGGTGACGGGCGTGGCGGTCCTGTCGACGCCGCTCAGGATCGCGGACAGGCTGAGCGTCGTGACCGGCATGTACCACCAGCCCGAATACGGCACGGTGGCATCGTAGAAGAGGTTCGCGTTCGATCCGCTGTCGATCGCGCTGGTGTAGCGCGTGCCTTTGTACGTTGTCGGGAAATAGCCGTATGGGTCGAGCGCGAGGATGTTCAGGTTTGGCGGCAGCGTGTTGTTCTGCTGCGTGCCGATGCCGAACACCAGCGTGCCTGTCACGCTCAACGAACCTTCTGGCGGCACGGACGGCAAGCGGATGATCGTGCCGTTGTTGTCCGACGTGAAGTTGGCGACCGGGTTCGCGACCTGCGTGTCGAGCGGTACGCGCGTGTTGCTGCAGGAGCCTGCCGACCCGCAGTAGTAATAGCCCGCGGCCAGCACGGCTTGCGCCGCCGCTGGATAGTCGCGCGTGGCCGGGCCGATGCCGAGCACGCCGTTCGCACCCATGTCGGCGGCCGTGCCGAGATCGGTCACGCCGCGGGATCTGCAGTCCGATGGCGCCGGATAGCGGCCGTCCGCGATCACCTGCAGCGGCAGGTTACCGGCCGACTTGCCGCCGATCGTCACATCCGCGCGACGGATCGTCCCCCACGTGTAGCCGGAGCCGAACACCGCGCATTCGGCGAGCGGGGCGCTGCCGGTGGGGTCGTCGGTCGCGCCGGTCTGCGACGGCAGGCGGGCGGCGAGCGCCGGGCCCAAGGCGCTCGCGAGAACGCGAATGCCGACCGAGCCGGTGTCGAGCTGCATGTGGTCGACCGTCGTGCATTGGTCGCTGCGCTGCGCGTCAGGCAGGCAGATCGTGACGGTGACGTACGGCATGTTCGCGAAGTTGCCGGTCCAGCGCTCGACGGTGATGGGGGTGGTGTTGGCGTTGGGGCTTGGAGTGGGTGTTGGAGTTGGAGTTGGCGTTGGGGTTGGCGTTGGGGTTGGCGTTGGGGTTGGCGTTGGTGTTGGTGTTGGTGTTGGTGTTGGTGTTGGTGTTGGTGTTGGTGTTGGTGTTGGTGTTGGTGTTGGTGTTGGTGTTGGTGTTGGTGTTGGTGTTGGTGTTGGTGTTGGTGTTGGTGTTGGAGTTGGAGTTGGTGTTGGAGTTGGTGTTGGAGTTGGCGTTGGCGTTGGCGTTGGCGTTGGGGTTGGAGTCGGAGTTGGTGTCGGAGCCGGAGTTGGAGTTGGCGCTGGTGCCGGTGTCGGTGCCGGACTTGGTGCCGGAGCAGGGCTAGGCGTCGCCGTCGCCGCCGTCTCCGACGCAGGCTTCACCGGCACCGCCGCGCCGTTATTCCTCGCCGCGCTATCGCCGTTATCGGCGTTGCCACTCCCGCCGCCGCAACCGCCGAGCGTCATGCTCGCCGTCAGCAGCGCGCCGCACAGCGCCTTGCCCAGTGCCGTCATCCTGATGCTATCGATCGGGTCCGCGTGTTGTGTCATGGCAGTCGATCCATGCGAACGTCGGCGGGAACGAGACGTGGCAGATAGGCCTTGCCGAAGAAGTGGCCATTGCGTCCCGCCGATTCGATGTGAAAATCGCCGTTGTGCTCGACCATCGGACCGATGCCGTGCGCACGCTTCGCGCCGGCATCGACGAAGTTCGGAAAATAACTGCCGAGCAGCGCGCTCATATCCGGCCGCACCGGACCTTGCCAGGTGACGGCGAACACCACGTTGCCGGGCAGCACGTATTCATGGATGGTCACGCCGTCCGCGCCGGACGTCTCGCGCAACGTGTAGGAGGCGGTGGCAGCGGCAGGCGCGGCGGCGTTGCGGGCGGAAGCGGATTGCAGCATCGAGCGCGCTGTCGCGCCGCTGGCGTTGTCTGGCGTGCCGGCGCCGGGCGCGCCGCCTAACACCGCATAGGCCGCGCAGGGCGAGATGGCTACGATCGCGAGCGCGATCTTCACGAATTTCATCAACAGGCTCCGAAAAAAGGTCGGAGCATGGTGCCTGCGTATCCGTCAGGAAACCGTACGAAGTTTCCGAATTGGCTGTGCGAAGTAGTGCAAGCGTCTGCTAGGGATGGCCGGGTGCGCCTGCCGGCGCATTCGGCATCGCCCGTCGTCCGAGCTTGCCCGCCGCGCCTTTCGCCGCCACCCCGGGGTGCGGCACCGTCGGCACCTGCGGCAGCGCGGTCAACGCCCCGTCATCCACCGGCGACAGCAACGCGCTCAACTGCAGCACGTCCTGATCGGTCAGCGCGGCGGTCGACGCCTTCAGCTTGAGACTGTTCACCAGCGTGTCATACCGCGCCTTCGCCAGATCGCGTCGCGCGGAAAACAGCTGGTCCTGCGCGTTGAGCACGTCGATGTTGATCCGCACGCCGACCTGGTAGCCGAGCAGATTCGATTCGAGCGACGTGTTCGCCGACCGCTCGGCGGTCTGCAACGCCCGCACCTGCGCAAGCCCGCTCACCACGCCGAGAAACGCCTGCCGCGCGGAGAGCGCCGCGTTGCGCCGGGCGGTGTCGAGATCGGCGGCGGCCTGGTCTTCCAGCGCGAGCGTCTGGCGCACGCGGCTTTGCGTCGCGCCGCCGGCGAACAGCGGAATCGTGATCTGCACGCCGATCGTGCTGTTCGTGTACGACGAGCCGAGATTGCCGAGTTCCGCGGCCAGCGCGGGCGTGGCCGCCGACGGCGTTTCCGCGCCGCTGCCGAAGCCGCCGCCGAAATTCCCGCCGAAGTTGCCCGCGCCCGCCGCGCCGAGGCTGCTGCGCGAACGGCTCGCGACCAGATCGACGGTCGGCAGATGGCCGGCTTTCGCTTTAGAGGTTTCGCGCTGCGCGGTGGACAGCGCGATCTGCTTGATGACGACCTGGTAGTTGGCGTCGCTGGCGGTATCGGTCCACTGGTTGATGTCGGCGGGCACGGGCGGCGGCAACGGCGCACCGGCGGCGAGGCCGTCGACCTTCTCGACCGGATGGCCGACGATCTGCTGCAACGCCGCCAGCTTCACCGCGAGGTCGTTCCGCGCGGCGATTTCCTGCGAGACGGCCTGATCGTATTTGGCCTGAGCCTCGTTGGTGTCGGTGATGGTGGTGTTGCCGACTTCGAACGAGCGCTTCGCCGATTCGAGCTGCTGCGCGATCGACGCCTTCTGCGACTGCGCGATGGCGAGACTATCCTGCGCGGACAGCGCATCGAAGTAAGCCTGCCCGAGGCGCACGATCAGATCCTGGCGGGCCTGCGCGAACGACGCCTGGGCCGACTCCACCGCCAGCTTGCCCTGCGCATAGCCGTACCAGCTATCCACATGGATCAGCGGCTGGGTGAGCGAAATGGTGTAACCGCTGCTGTTGCCGTACGACGACGGAAAGCCGCCGCCGAAGTCCGTGCTCTGCCGGCTGCCGTTCAGCGAAGCCGACACCTGCGGCAGCAGCTTGGCGCGCGCGAGCGGCAATTCCTCGCTGTTCGCGGCCAGCGCGGCGCGCGCGCTTTGCAGTTGCGCGTCGCTGGAGAGCGCTTCGTCGTAGAGCTGGGAGAGGCCGACGGCGTGGGCTGGCGGCGCATGCAATGCGCCGCCCGATGCCAGCGCCAGCGCGGCCGCGAAGACCGGCACCCGGAGGCGCATCATCGCGGCGGTGGGCTCAGTAGGTCGGAACGGACGGATCGACCTGACGCGACCACGCGTCGATACCGCCTTGCAGGTTGAACACGTTCGTGTGGCCGCGCGATTCGAGGAACATCGCGACCTGGGCGCTGCGCGCGCCGTGATGGCATACGCAGACGATCTGCGCGTCGTCGTCGAGTTCCTCGCTGCGCGCGGGAATCTCGCGCATCGGAATCGATACGGCGCCGGCGATCGACGCCGTCTGGATTTCCCACGGCTCGCGCACGTCGAGCAACACGGGCGCGGGGCGCGTCGAATCGGCCAGCCATTCGGCGAGCGCGGGAGCAGTCAGGTTTTGCATCGGCGGGGAATCCGGATCAGAACTTGAAACGCGACGGCTGCACCGCGTTGACGAGCGGTTCGACATAGGTTTCGAACACGTCGGCAATGCGGAACTGCTTTTCGTCGATACGCGTGATGATCTGCGCCTTCATGACCGGCGCGGTGCCGACGAAGGCCGCCAGACGGCCACCGACCTTCAGGTGTTCGAGGATTTCCTGCGGCAGCACCGGCAGGCCGCCCGACACGCAGATCACGTCGTACGGCGCGGCGCCGGCCCAGCCGCGCGACGCGTCGCCGGTCGCGACTTCGGCGTTCAGCACGCCGTTCGCGGTCAGGTTGCTCTTGGCCAGTTCGGCCAGTTCCGGTTCGATATCCACCGTCAGCACATGTTGCGCGCGGTGCGCGAGCAGCGCCGCCATGTAACCCGAACCCGCGCCGATTTCGAGCACGCTTTCGTGTTTCTTCACCGCCAGCTCCTGCAGCACGCGCGCTTCGATGCGCGGCGCCAGCATGTGCTGGCCGGCCGGCAGCGGCACTTCGAAATCGACGAAGGCCAGTTCGCGGTAGGCGGCGGGGACGAAATTCTCACGCTTGACGATCGAGAGCAGATTCAGCACGTCCTGGTCGAGCACTTCCCAGGGGCGGATCTGCTGTTCGATCATGTTGAAACGCGCTTGCTCGATGTTCATGGTGGATTCGGCAGTGTGGTTGGGCGATTCTGGCCCGCGGTTGCGGCCCGTGCGGTTGCGACCCGGCTGCGCGGGGCTGCGCCGCCCGCGAGGTGAACCCTCGTTGGGCCCGGCAGGGTAACTGCGGGATTGTACCAAATGAGGATGACGCGTCGCGCCCTCGCGGGCAGGGCGGCGGCCGCCGCGCGCCCATCGCGCCAACGTGCCGCCCCCGTGTTTATCCCTAGCGATCCGTCCTTGCGGTTCGGGCTTTTATCGCCCAAAAATGTAATCGATTACATTTTGCTGGCGAATCGACATTGTCCAAACCGTCGTCCAAGGTGATCCCCGCCGTGCCGGCCGAAGCGCGAACGCTCGCCGGCGTCGAGCCGCCGCGCCCCTCGGCCGATGACCGGTCCATCGCCGGCGTGGCGCGTCAGGCCGGGGTCTCGGTGGCGACGGTGTCGCGCGTGCTGAACGGTCACGAGAACGTGCGGCCGGCCACCCGCGACAAGGTGCTCGCCGCGATCGACGCCAGCGGCTATCGCGTCAACGAACTCGCGCGCAATCTGCGCACCGCCGAGAGCCGCCTGCTGCTGACCATGGTGCCGGACGTCGGCAATCCGTTTTACGCGGAGATCGTGCGCGGCATCGACAGCGTCGCGCGTCAGCACGGCTACTTCATGCTGTTGTGCGACACCGGCGCCGATGCCGGGCGCGAGCGCAGCTACTTCGATCTGCTGCGGCGCCGCCGCGCGGACGGCGCGATCTGCCTCGACCCCGCGACGATCCAGCAGGCGCTCGGCGACGCATCCGGCGCGTTGCCGTGGGTCGCGTGCTGCGAATTCGATCCGGCGATGGGCGTGCCCTACGTCGGCATCGACAACTACCGGGCGGCGGGCGATGCGGTGCGGCATCTGCTCGCGCGCGGCCACCGGCGCATCGGCCTGATCAATTCCGACATCGACTATCTGTACGCGCAGCAGCGGCAGCAGGGCTATCTGGATGCGCTGACCGGCGCGGGCATCGTGCCCGACCCGGGCTGGCGCATGAACCTGAATACACTCGATTACGGCGCGGGCGCCTCGGCGGCCGCCACGCTGATGTTGCCGCCGCACGCGCCGAGCGCGATCTTCGCGGTATCCGACACGCTCGCGATCGGCGCGATCCACGGCGTGCGCAGCGTCGGCAAGCGGGTGCCGGACGACGTCGCCGTGATCGGCTTCGACGACATCTCGCTCGCCGCGCAGATCGACCCGCCGCTCACGACCATCGCGCAACCCATGCGCGAGCTCGGCGAGACCGCCGCGCGCCTGCTGCTGCAGCGGCTCGCCAATCCGCTGGCGCACGTGCCGGGCGTGCTGCTGCCGCATCGGCTCGTGATTCGCGGGAGTGCGTGAAGCATGAGCCTCGCGATCCGTTTCGACGACATCCGCAAAGACTTCGGGCCGGTGCGCGTGCTGCACGGCGTGAGTTTCGAACTCGCGCCGGGGCGCATCTACGGCTTGCTCGGCGAGAACGGCGCGGGCAAATCCACGCTGATGAAAATCCTCGCGGGCTATGAAAGCGCGACCTCGGGCGCGGTGCTGGTCGACGGTCACGCGCGCCAGTTCGCGGGTTCGCGCGATGCCGAAGCGCAGGGCATCGTGCTGATCCACCAGGAGTTCAATCTCGCCGAACATCTGAGCATCGCGCAGAACATGTACCTCGGTCACGAGAAGCGGCGCGGCTGGTTCGTCGACGATGCGGCGATGCGTGGCGAAGCCGCGCGCTATCTCGCCGAAGTCGGACTCTCGAAGACGCCGGACACGAAGGTGCGCGAGCTGATCGTCGCGGAAAAGCAGATGGTCGAGATCGCCAAGGCGCTGTCGCGCCAGGCGCGTCTGTTGATCATGGACGAGCCCACCGCCACGCTCACGCCGTCCGAGACCGAGCGCCTGTTCGCGCTGATGGCCAAGCTCAAGGCCGACGGCGTGACCATCGTCTATATCTCGCACAAGCTCGACGAGGTCGAGCGCATCACCGACGAAGTGATCGTGATGCGCGACGGCCGCTTCGTCGCACGCGGCGAAACGGCGGGCCTCGCGCGTCAGCAGATGGCGAATCTGATGGTCGGGCGCGACGTCTCCGACATGTTCCCCGACAAGCTCACAGTACCCGCCGACGCGCCGCTCGCGCTGAAGGTGGCGGGTCTCAGCGTGCCCGGCTGGGTGGACGACCTGAGTTTCGACGTACGCGCCGGCGAAGTGCTCGGCTTCGCCGGGCTCGTCGGCGCGGGCCGCACCGAGGCGTTCGAGGCGCTGATCGGCCTGCGCAAACGCACGGCGGGCCGCATCGACATAGCGGGCCGTCCCGTCGATCTGAAAAGCCCGCGCGATGCGATGCGCCACGGTCTCACGTATCTGAGCGAGGACCGCAAGGGCAAGGGCTTGCACGTGAACCTGAGCCTGCAGGACAACGTCACGCTGATGACGCTCGAACGCTACGCGCATCCGCTGCTCGACATGAAGGCGGGCCGCGCGGCGTTGACGAAAGCGGTGAGCGAATTCGGCATCCGCACCGGCGACCTGTCGAGCCGCGCGCGCATGCTGTCCGGCGGCAATCAGCAGAAGCTCGCGCTCGCCAAGTTCCTGCAACCCGATCCGCAGGTGATCGTGCTCGACGAGCCGACGCGCGGCGTCGATGTCGGCGCGAAACGCGACATCTACTTTCTGATTCACCGGCTTGCCGCGCAGGGCCGCGCGGTGATCGTCATTTCATCCGAACTGATCGAGCTGATCGGCTTGTGCCACCGCGTCGCCGTGATGCGCGCGGGGCGTCTGCAAGCGACGCTGACGCTCGATCATCTGACCGAAGAGGAGTTGATCGCCCATGCGACCGGCACCCACTGAAGCCGTGCAATCCGGCCGCGCGCTGCGCTTCGCGCATCGACTGTATGCGCTCGGGCCGCTGGTCGGGCTGATCGCGCTGTGCGTGATCGGCACGCTGCTCAACCGCGATTTCGCGACGCTCGACAACCTGATGAACGTGCTGACGCGCACATCGTTCATCGGCATCATCGCGGTCGGCATGACCTTCGTGATTATCTCCGGCGGCATCGATCTGTCGGTCGGGTCGATGGCGGCGTTGATCGCGGGCAGCATGATCTGGTTGATGAATGCGCTCGCGGCGGGCGTCGGCGGGCACACGCTCGCACCGCTGCTGATTCTCACGCTCGGGATCGTCTTCGCGCTCGTGCTCGGCGGCCTGTTCGGCTGCGCGCACGGCCTGCTGATCACCAAAGGACGGATCGAGCCGTTTATCGTCACGCTCGGCACGCTGGGCATCTTTCGCGCGGTGCTCACCTGGCTCGCCGACGGCGGCGCGTTGACGCTCGATAACTCGCTGTCGGATTTATATGGACCGGTCTACTACGCGAGCCTCTTCGGCGTGCCTGTGCCGATCTGGGTGTTTCTCGTGGTGGCGGCGGGCGGCGCGCTGATCCTCAATCGCACCGCGTTCGGCCGTCACGTGCAGGCGATCGGCTCCAACGAACAGGTCGCGCGCTACGCGGCGATTCGCGTCGATACCGTGAAGATCGTCACGTATGTGCTGCTCGGCATCTGCGTGGGCGTCGCCACCGTGCTCTATGTGCCGCGTCTGGGCTCGGCCACGCCGACCACGGGATTGCTGTGGGAGCTGGAGGCGATCGCGTCGGTGGTGGTCGGCGGCACGGCGCTCAAGGGGGGCGAAGGGCGCGTGATCGGCACGGTGATCGGCGCGATTCTGTTGTCGGTGATCGCCAATATTCTGAATCTCACCAGCATCATCAGCGTGTATCTGAACGCGGCGGTGCAGGGCGTGGTGATTATCTTCGTCGCGTTCGTACAGCGCGGACGGCGATAGTTTTTTTGCGGCGTGGAGGGTGCGCGGCGAGGCGGGAGAGTAGGGGCAGGTTTTGAATGTAATGGATGGCGTGGTTCGAAAAGCTGTAGCTCGATAAGCAGGCTCGATAAGCAGGCTCGATAAGCAGGTTCGAAAAGCGAGGCGCACGAACGCCTCATCATGCAACCAGATTGGACGAGATCGGAGACACGAGATGAAACAGATCATTCGAGCGGTCGGCGCCGGCATGCTGGCGTTGGGAATGCTAGGCACGGCGGGCGTGGCGCGCGCCGACGACAAGGTTACGCTGGGCGTCGCGATTCCGACGGCCGATCACGGCTTTACCGGCGGCATCGTCTGGTGGGCGAACAAGGCGAAGGCCGATCTGGAGAAAGCCCATCCCGACCTGAAGGTGATCGTGAAGACCGCGGCCAACTCGCCCGAGCAGGCCAACCAGTTGCAGGATCTGGTGACGGTGAACAAGATCAACGCGCTGGTGATCTTCCCGTTCGAGTCGGCGTCGCTGACGCAACCCGTCGCGCAGGTGAAGAAGAAGGGCGTGTACGTGACCGTGGTGGATCGCGGCCTGACCGACACCAGCGCGCAGGATGCGTATGTGGCGGGCGACAACACCGCGTTCGGCAAGATCCCCGCCGAGTATCTGGCGAAGGCGCTCGACGGCAAGGGCGACATCGTCGCGCTGCGCGGCATTCCGACCACGCTCGACAACGAACGCTGGACCGCGTTTACCGGCGTGATCAAGAACTATCCGAACATGAAGATTCTCGACGCCAAGTACGCGAACTGGAATCGCGACGACGCGTTCAAGGTGATGCAGGACTACCTGACGCGCTTCAAGCACATCGACGCGGTGTGGGCCGCCGACGACGACATGGCGGTCGGCGTGCTGAAAGCGATCGAACAGGCCAAACGCACCGACATCAAGATCGTGTTCGGCGGCGCGGGGTCGAAGGGCATGGTGAAGAACGTGATGGACGGCGCGCCGATGATCCAGGCCGACGTCTCGTACTCGCCGAAATTCATCTACGACGCGATCAAGCTCACCGCCGAAGCGCGTCTGAAAGGCGACAAGCTGCCGGCCACGACGATCATTCCGTCGGTGCTGATCACGAAGGAAAACGCGCAGCAGTTCTATTTCCCGGACTCGCCGTTCTGAGCGCGGCTGTTCAAGGAAACCGTACGATGAAAACCATCAAGGGCCCGGCGATCTTTCTGGCTCAGTTCATGGGCGACGAAGCCCCGTTCGACGATCTCGCGCATCTCGCGCAGTGGGCGGCGGGTCTCGGCTTCAAGGGCATCCAGGTGCCGTGCGATGCCCGTCTGATCGATCTCGAACAGGCGGCCGCGAGCCAGACGTATTGCGACGAATTGCGCGAGACCGCGGAAAACGCGGGCGTGACGATCACCGAACTGTCGACGCATCTGCAAGGGCAACTGGTCGCGGTGCATCCCGCTTACGACGCGCTGTTCGACGGCTTCGCCGCGCCGCACGTGCGTGGCGATCCGGCGGCGCGCACGCAGTGGGCAATCGGACAGTTGAAGCTGGCCGCGAAGGCGTCGCGGCGGCTGGGGTTGAACACGCATGTGTCGTTTTCCGGCGCGCTGGCGTGGCCTTATGTGTATCCGTGGCCGCAGCGTCCCGCGGGTCTCGTCGAAGCCGCGTTCGACGAACTCGCGCGCCGCTGGACGCCGATTCTCGATGCGTTCGACGATGCCGGCGTCGACGTGTGCTACGAGTTGCATCCGGGCGAGGATCTACATGACGGCGTGACTTTCGAGCGTTTTCTCGACGCGGTGAAGCAGCACCGGCGCGCGAATATTCTGTACGACCCGAGTCACTTCGTTCTGCAACAGCTCGACTATCTCGCGTTCATCGACCTCTATCACGAACGGATCAAGGCGTTCCATGTGAAGGACGCGGAGTTCCGGCCGAACGGGCGACAGGGCGTGTACGGCGGATACAGCGGCTGGGTCGAACGCGCGGGACGCTTCCGGTCGCTCGGCGACGGGCAGGTCGATTTCGGTGCGATCTTCTCGAAGATGGCGCAATACGATTTTCCCGGCTGGGCGGTGCTGGAGTGGGAGTGCGCGCTGAAGCATCCGCATGACGGCGCGCGCGAGGGCGCGGAATTCATACGGCGGCACATCATCCGCGTGGCCGAGCATGCGTTCGACGATTTCGCGGGGAGCGGGGTGGATGCCGGGGAGCTTAGGCGGCTGCTGGGGATTTGAGGGTGTACGTATGGCTCGACGGCGGGATACGGAGTCAGGGAGCGTAGGCAATGCAACAACGCAAGCTCAGGCTGGGCATGGTCGGCGGCGGACAAGGCGCGTTCATCGGCGCGGTGCACCGGATCGCGGCGCGGCTCGACGATCGATTCGAATTGGTGGCGGGCGCGTTGTCGTCCGATCCGCGGCGCGCGCAGGCGAGTGCCGCTGAAGCCGGCATCGCGCGCAGCTACACCGACTGGCACGAGATGGCGCGAACCGAAAGCGCGCGCGACGACGGTATCGATGCCGTCGCGATCGTCACGCCGAATCATCTGCATGCACCGGTCGCGACCGCGTTTCTCGAAGCCGGGATTCACGTGATCTGCGACAAGCCGCTGGCGATCTCGCTCGCGGAAGGCGAAGCGCTGGCGAAACTTGCGCGCGAGAAAAACAGACTGTTCGCGCTGACGCATACGTACTCCGGCTATCCGATGGTGCGTCACGCGCGTGAGCTGATCGAAGCGGGCAAGCTTGGCGAGGTCCGCGTGGTGCAGGTGGAATACGCGCAGGACTGGCTGGCCGAGCCGATCGAAACGAGCGGCACGAACAAGCAGGCGGGGTGGCGCACGGACCCGGCGTTAGCGGGACCGGCCGGTTGTCTCGGCGACATCGGCACGCACGCGTATCACCTCGCGGCATTCGTCACGGGGATTACGCCGTCGTCGCTCGCGGCGGAGGTGCATACCTTCGTGCCGGGACGTCGCATCGACGATCACGTGCAGGCGATGCTGCGTTACGCGAACGGCGCGCGTGGGATGCTGTGGGCAAGCCAGGTGGCGAGCGGCGCGGAGAATGCGTTGAGGTTGCGCGTGTATGGCACGAAGGGGAGTCTCGCGTTCGATCAGGAGCAGCCGAACGAGTTGTGGTTCACGCCGCTGGGTGGCGCGAGCGAGCGCCTGACGCGCGGGCGCTTGAACAGCGCGGTGGCCGCGCACGCGACGCGCGTGCCGGCGGGGCATCCAGAGGGTTATCTGGAAGCGTTCGCGCAGTTGTATAAGGATGCGGCGCTACAGATCGAAGCGCTGGATGCGGGACGTGCGCCGCCCGCTGAAAGTGGGCTGCTGACGACCGTGGACGATGGTGTCGCCGGGCTGCGCTTTATCGATGCGATGCTGGCGAGCAGCGCAGCGAACGGGCAGTGGCGGGAGATAGGTGGCGCTTGAACGCGGTGCTGACCGTGGCTAACGCTAGGCAAATGTAATTCAGGCGCCGTGAACGATCTCAACCGCCCTTGCTTTTCTTGATCTGCTCTTCGAACGCGAGATCGAGCTTGCTGGCCTTGCGCGGTTTCTGCGGACCGAATGCATCGACGAATTTCACGAAGTCGTCGAGCGTGAGTGGGTCGGAGACTTTCCTGTCGGTGCCGCTCGATTTGTCGACCAGATAGAACAAGCCGCCGGACAGACTGATTGCGGCAAACTGCGGATTGCCGCTGCGGGTTTTCAGCCGCTCGACGGCATGGATGGCTCGGGTGGTGCGCATGGTGGGGGACTGCGGGTGGGGAAAGACTGCTACTTTAGCAAGTTCGCCGACGCCGCGTGCCTGATACCACGGTCGAGCCGGTCGTCGGCACATGGGCGCCCGCGCCGACTCACGCCTCCTCGCCCGGTTTCCGCGACAACTTCCGCCGCACCCATGCCCCCCAATCCTCCAGCACCGTATAAACCACCGGCACCACCACCAGCGTCAGAATCGACGACGTAATCACGCCGCCGATCACCGTCTGTCCCAACGGCCCGCGCTGCTCGCCGCCTTCGCCGAGCGCGGCGGCGAGCGGCAGCATGCCGAAGATCATCGCCAGCGTGGTCATCAGGATCGGCCGCAGCCGCACGCGCGCCGCTTCGAGCAACGCCTCGCGCCGCTCCATTCTGCGACCCTTGCCCGACGCATCCAGCAGCGTGCCGCGCCGTGCCTGATTCGCGAAGTCGATCAGCAGAATCGCGTTCTTGGTCACCAGCCCCATCAGCATCACGAAACCGATGATCGAGAACATGTTCAACGTGCTGCCGAACAGCAGCAACGCCACCAGCACCCCGATCAGCGTCAGCGGCAGCGACGCCATGATCGCGAGCGGCTGCGCGAAGCTCGCGAACTGCGACGCAAGAATCATGTAGATGAAAATCACCGCCAGCGCCAATGCCTCCACCGCATAGACGAAGGACTCGTTCATGCTCTTGGTCGAGCCTTCGAAGCGGTAGTGATAGCCGGCCGGCAGGTTCATCGCGTCGAGCGTCTTCGCGACGTCGGCGGCTACCTCGCCCGGCGAGCGGCCGTTCACGTTCGCCGACAGCTCGACTTCGCGTTGCAGGTCGCGCCGGTTCAGCACGTCCGGTCCCGTCGTCTTCACGATGTCGGCGATCTGCCGCAATGGCACCAGCACCGGCGCGCCGTTCGAATCGGTGCGGTTGGTGGCGATCATCAGCCGCGCGAGGTCGTCGACATCCTGACGCTGGTCGCGCGGCAAGCGCACGCTGACGTCGTAGTCCTGGTCGTCGGGCGCGCGCCACGTACTGATCGCGTCGCCGGAGAGCAGCGGCCGCAGCGCCGTGCCGATGTCCGCGACGCCCACACCGAGGTCCGATGCCAGCTCGCGCTTCACGTTGATCGCGACGATCGGCTTGTCCGCCTTCAGGCTCGAATCGAGATCCACCAGGCCCGGAATCTTCGCCATGCACGCCTGCGCCGTGTCGGACAGGCGCCGCAATTCGTCGATGTTGTCGCCCTGCAGGCTCAACTGGATCGCCTTGGTGCTGCCCGCGCCGTCCGCCATGCCGATCTCGGTGACCGTCACGCCCGCCACCGACGCGAGCCGCGCACGAAACGCCTCGTTCAGTTCGAGCACGCCGCGCGAGCGGTCGCGCCGGTCCTTCAGCCGTACGGTGATGAGCGCCGTGTTCTTGCCCTGCGTATTGCCGGAGTTGACCGTCGCGTAGCTGAAACGCACTTCCGGATAGGTCGCGAGAATCGCCTGCACCTGTTTGACCTTCTCCGAGGTCGCGTCGAGCGACGTGCCCACCGGTGTGTTCAAGCCGATCTGCGTTTCGGAGAAGTCCGCATTCGGCACGAACTCGGTACCGACGAACGGCACCAGAAACAGACTGCCGAAGAAGGTCACCGCCGCCACCACCAGCGTGATCGCGCGATGCCGCAGCGACCAGCCGAGCAGCCGCTGATAGAACGCGGTGAGGTGATCGATCTGCCGGTCGAACAGATGCAGCGAACGCTCGATCAGACGGCCGTAGCGGTAGCCCTTGCGGCCGGTATCGGCATCGTGCAGATCGGGGTCGGGCCAGATCGACGACAGCATCGGGTCGAGCGTGAACGACACGAACATCGAGATCAGCACGGCGGCCGCCACGGTGATGCCGAACTGATGGAAGAACCGTCCGATGATGCCGCCCATGAAACCCACCGGCAGAAACACCGCGACGATCGAGAAGGTGGTGGCGAGCACGGCCAGCGCGATTTCCTTCGTGCCGTCGAGCGCGGCCGTGCGATGGTCCGCGCCGAGCTGCACGTGCCGCACGATGTTCTCGCGCACCACGATCGCGTCGTCGATCAACAAACCGACGCACAGCGACAGGGCCATCAGCGTAATCACGTTGATCGTGAAGCCGCACGCGTACATCACCGCGAAGGTGCCGATCAGCGCGATCGGCAGCGTCAGGCCGGTGATCACCGTGCTGCGCCACGAACCGAGGAACAGGAACACGATCAGCACGGTGAGCAGCGCGCCTTCGAGCAGCGTGCGCTTCACTTCGTTGACGCTGTCCTCGATCCCGGTCGACGAATCGTCGGTGATGTCGAGCTTCACGCCGGGCGGCAGCAGCGGCTGCAAGCGCGCAACCTCGTCGCGCACGCCATGCGCGACGTCGACGGTGTTCTCGCCCTGCGCCTTGATGATCGACACGAACAGCGCGCGCTGGCCGTTCAGCAGCGCGGTGCTGTCCGGTTCCTGCTGGCCGTCCACCACGTCGGCGACCTGATCGAGCGTGACCGGCTGCGTCGCCGAACTCGCGGTCGGAATCGCCGATTGCGCGCCGCGCCGCGCGACGATGATGCGTTTGAAGTCGTCCGGCTTGTCGAAGCGGCCCTTCACCTGCACCGTCTGTTCGATGTTGCTCGACGTGAGCGGGCCGGCTGGAATCTCCTGGTTCTCGTTCTGCACCGCGCGGATCACCTGATCGACGCCGATCGACAGCGCCTGCAGTTTTTCAGGCTTCACGTCGATCTGCACCTGGCGCTTCACACCGCCCACCAATGAAACCGAGCCGACTCCGCGCACGGTTTCGAGCCGCTTGCGCACGATCTGATCGGCGACGGTGGTGAGGTCGCGCGTGGACAACGTGGCGCCCGGCGCGTTCGATACCGCCACCGTCACGATCGGCGTATCCGCCGGGTCGTAGCGCAGCACGCGCGGGTCCTTCACGCCGTCGCGCAGATCGGGGCGGATCAGCGCGATCTTGTCGCGCACGTCCTGCGCGGCCTGCACCGCATCCACCGACAGATCGAACTGCACGATCACCACGCTTTGCGCGTCGTAGGAACGCGAGGTGATCTGGTCGATGCCGCTGATCGTGTTGACCGCTTCCTCGATCTTGCGCGTGACGTCGGATTCGACCGATTCCGGCGACGCGCCCGGATACGCGGTCTGCACGACCACGATCGGGAAGGTGATGTCGGGAAACTGGTCGACCTTCAACCGCTGATAGGAAAACAGACCGATGACGAGCAGCGCCATCATCATCATCGTGGCGAGCACCGGGTTGCCGATGCTGATGCGGGTGAACCACATAGGCGAGTGGCTCCGCTCAGTGCTGGCCGGCGGCCGGGGAGGCGGGCGCCGCCGCGGCCGCTGCCGTCGATGCCGATGCCGATGCCGGCTGCACCACATGCACGGTGCTGCCGATCCGCAACGAACCCAGATTGTTCTTCACGATCTGCTCGCCGGCGTTCAGCGCGCCGCCGGTGATTTCGGTCCACGTGGCGTTGTCGGCATCGCCGGTCGCGCCGGTCTGGACGAGCTGCTCGACGAGCTTGCCGCCGACCAGCGCATACACGCTGTGACGTGCGCCGTCGGTGCGCACCGCGTCGGCGGGCACCACCAGCACGTTCGGGCGGCTGCCCACCGAGATGGTGCCCGTGCCGAACATGCCGACGCGCAACGTGCCCGCCGGATTGGCGACCTGCACGTACACCATGATCGAGCGCGAACCCGGCTGCGCGGCCGGATTGATGCGCGTGATCGCGCCTTGCACCGGCGTGTCGATACCGTCGAACGCGATGCTCACGGGCTGGCCGATCCGCACGCGGCCGATTTCGCCGACCGGCACCGGCGCTTCCAGTTCGAGCGCGCGCAGATCGACCACGTCGAACAGCCTGGTGTCGACGGTGACTTTCTCGCCGGGCTCGACCGAGCGCGTCGCGATCTGGCCGTCGAGCGGCGAGCGGACCACGGTGTCGTCGAGGGAGAGATTGGAGGACGCGAGCGCCGCGCGCGCCGCGTCGAGATTCGCGCGCGCGATCTCGTACTGGCTTTGCGCGGTGTCGAACGCGTTCTTCGAGATGAAGCCTTTCTGGACCAGCACGCGGTTGTTGTCGAGCGTCTGTCTGGCGATGTCGAGCTGGCCGGCCATCGCTGCCATCTGGCCACGGCTTTGCTCGGCACGGGCAACATAATCGCGGGCGTCGATCTTCGCAAGGATCTGGCCGGTCTTGACCGCGTCGCCTTCGCGCACGAGCACGTCGAGCGCCGAGCCGTTAACCTTCGACTTGACCGCGGCCTGCGTGATCGCGCGCAGCGAGCCGGTCAGCGGCAGCGTTTCCGAGAGCGTGCGGCGGCTGACCGTGGTGAGGTCGTCGGGTGCGAATTCGACGATCGACGCAGCGGGCTGCGCGGCAGCGGCGGCGGGCGCGCTGCGTTTGCGGATAGCCTGCGCGATCGCGATGGCGAGCATCACGATGACGACGACGGCGGCGATGAGAATGCGTTTTCTGGTTTTGAGCATGCGCGGTCTGACGGACTTCACGGCACTGGCGCACGTTGGGTCGCATCTCGTGGAGGCGGGACGCCGCGCGTGCGCATGGAATCGGAATCGGTTCGGTCAATCGGTTCGATACAGGGGCCTCGGCTCGCGCTCACCGCAAGCTGGCCGTCAGCATGGTACACGCAGCTTGCGTGCGATGCGCCTCCCGAATGGGTTGCGCGAATAGCGGGCGCGTTCAAGACCCCGGAAACGAAAAACGCCGGGCATGTACCCGGCGCTGCATCACGTCGCTTCGGTTATCGCTATCGGCGCTTTACTGGCTGAGGTAAACGAACTGGCCGTTCTTGATGATCCCCATCACGCTCGCGCGCTGATCCAGCCCGACGTGATCCTTCGGGCTCGTATTCACCACGCCGTTCGGCACGACCAGCTCATGCGCGTGCTCCAGTTCGTCGCGCAACGCGACGCGGAACGCCGGCGTGCCCGGCTGCGCCGTCTTCAGCGCGCGCGCCACCGCATCCTGCAAACGCGGATAGACGCCAGCTGCATCGCCCGCGAACTGCGTGACGCTGCCCGCGCCGTACTTCGCTTCGTACCCGGTGGTGAAGGCCAGCGCCGCCTTCTTCGCCGGATGATCGGCCGGCAACGTGCGCGCGACGACCACCGGCTGGGTCGGGAACAGCGTGCCTTCCACGTCCTTGCCGCCGAGCTTGATGAACTCCGGCGTGGCGATGCCGTGCGTCTGGTAGATCGGCCCTTTATAGCCGCGTTCGATCAGCGTGCGCTGCGGCAACACCGTCGGCGTACCCGCGCCGGCGATCAGGATCGCGTCCGGCTTCGCGGCCATCAGCTTCAGGATCTGCCCGGTGACGCTTGCATCCGTGCGGTTGTAGCGCTCCGTCGCGACCAGTTGAATGTGGCGCAACGCCGCGAACTTGCTGAACTCGTTGAGCCAGCTTTCGCCGTAGCCGTCCGCGAAACCGATGAAGCCCACCGTCTTCACGTTGTGGTTCGACATGTAGCGCGTCATCACGTCGGCCATCGCGCTGTCGGTCTGCGCCATCTTGTAGGCCCACACCTTCTTGCCTTCCTGCGGCTCGACCACGCTGGCCGAGCCGATCAGCGTGATCATCGGCGTCTGGCTTTCGGCGACCGGATCGAGCGCCGCCATGGCTGCGGGCGTGATGTTCGGGCCGACGATCACGTCCACGTGATCCTCGTTGATCAGCTTGCGGATGTTGCGCACCGCGATGCCGGGGTCGGACGCATCGTCGAGAAAGATGTAGTCGGCTTTCTGGCCGGCGATGGTGGCCGGCCAGTTCAGCATCGCGTTCTTGCTGGTGATGCCGATCACGGCGGCTGGGCCGGTGCTCGACAGATCGATGCCGACCTTGATGTCGGCGTGCGCGGCGGTGGCGAGCAAAAGCGCGCCGAGAGCGGCCAGGCCGCGGATGCTGTTGTTATGCGACGTCATCGGGAGGTCTCCGTAGCGGGAAGCGTGCTGCTGTCAAAGTTCGTAGGTTTCGTGTTCGCCCTTCAGCGCCTGTTCGATCAGCTTGCGGTTCATGCTCGGCGACAGCAGTTCGACGAGCGTATACACATAGCTGCGCAGATATGCGCCCTGTTTCAGCGCGACCCGCGTCACATTGCTGCCGAACAGATGGCCGACCGGCATCGCGCGCAAATGCCGGTCGCGCTCGGCGTTGAACGCGATATCCGCCATGATGCCGACGCCCAGTCCGAGCTCCACGTAGGTCTTGATGACGTCGGCGTCGATCGCCTCCAGCACGATGTCCGGATGCAGCCCGCGCAGGCGGAACGCCTCGTTGATCTTGGTGCGGCCGGCGAACGCGTTGTCGTAGGTGATCAGCGGATACTGGGTCAGATCATCCAGCGACAAAAGTTTGCGGTCGAGCAGCGGGTGATCCGGCTGCATCACGGCCACGTGATGCCACTGGAAGCAGGGCAGCGACACCAGTTCCTTATAGTTGGAGACGGCCTCGGTCGCGATCGCGAGATCGGCCTGATCGTGGATCACCATCTCGGCGACCTGGGTCGGGCTACCTTGCAGAATCGAAAGGTGCACCTTGGGGAAGCGCTTCTTGAACTCCGCGATCGCGGCCGGCAGCGAGTAGCGCGCCTGGGTGTGGGTGGCGGCGATCACCAGATTGCCCTGATCCTGCGCCGCGTAGTCCTTGCCGACCCGTTTCAGGCTCTCCACCTCCTGCAGGATCTTCTCGACCGACTGCAGGATAATGCGCCCCGGCTCGGTCAGCGAGCGCACCCGCTTGCCGTGCCGCGTGAAGATCTCCACGCCCAACTCGTCTTCCAGCTCGATGATCGCCTTGGAAACGCCCGGCTGGCTTGTATACAGCGCCTTGGCGGCTTCCGTCAGGTTGAAATTCTGCCGCACGGCCTCGCGCACGAAGCGGAATTGGTGCAGGTTCATATATAACCTCTCCGCATATCAAAAGAATTTTTTAGTCGTTTGAAATATAAAGCGAGTTTATTACGATCTGTCCATCTTTTTCAATATGGATATCTGTATTTGTCATAAGCAAATGAGAGATGGGTCTAAACCCTGACTCGGCTCGACTGACAAACGAGGTATTCAAAGGCGCGGCGGAACCGGACCGCTGTGTGTGTCACGCAAAAATATTGGGGTCCCCGAATGTACCAATACGATCAGTACGACCAGACCATCGTCGATGAACGGGTCGCGCAGTACGCCGATCAGGTTCGCCGCCGCTTGTCGGGCGAATTGAGCGAAGAGGAGTTTCGTCCGCTGCGTCTGCAGAACGGCCTGTACATGCAGCGTCACGCGTACATGCACCGCATCGCGATTCCTTACGGCAACCTGCGCAGCGACCAGATGCGCGTGCTCGCGCAGATCGCGCGCGAACACGACCGCGGCTACGGCCATTTCTCGACGCGCTCGAACATCCAGTACAACTGGATCCAGCTCGAAGAGACGCCGGAGATTCTGCGCAAGCTCGCCGCGGTGCAGATGCACGGCATTCAGACCTCGGGCAACTGCATCCGCAACATCACCGCGGACCAGTTCGCCGGCGTGGCGCCGGACGAAGTGGTCGATCCGCGTCCGTGGGCGGAAATCCTGCGCCAATGGTCGACGTTCCACCCGGAATTCGCGTGGCTGCCGCGCAAGTTCAAGATCGCCGTGTCGGGTTCGAAGGAAGACCGTGCCGCCGTGCAGATTCACGACCTCGGCGTGTACCTGAAGAAGAACGAGCAGGGCGAACTGGTGGTCGACATTCTGGCCGGCGGCGGCATGGGCCGCACGCCGATCATCGGTGCGATCATCCGCAAGGATCTGCCGTGGCAGCATCTGCTGAGCTACACCGAGGCCGTGCTGCGCGTGTACAACCGCTACGGCCGCCGCGACAACATCTACAAGGCGCGGATCAAGATTCTCGTGAAGGCGCTGAGCCCGGAAAAATTCTCGGCGCAGGTCGAGGAAGAATGGCAGCACCTGAAGGATGGTCCGGCGACGCTCACGCAAGCCGAAGTGGACCGCGTGTCGCAATACTTCCAGCCGCCGGTGTACGAGAAGCTGGCCGACACCGACGCGTCGTTCGAAAAGCATCTGCTGGAAAACCGCGGGTTCGCGCGCTGGGTCGAACGTAACGTGCGTCCGCACAAGGTGACGGGCTATGCGTCGGTGACGCTGTCGCTGAAGCCGACCACGATCGCCCCGGGCGATGCGACCGACGCGCAGATGGAAGCCGTCGCCGACTGGGCCGACGAGTACTCGCTCGGCGAGATCCGCGTGTCGCACGAACAGAATCTGATCCTCGCCAACGTCAGGAAGCGCGATCTGTTCGCGCTGTGGGAAAAGGCCAGGGCACAAGGTTTCGCGACGCCGAACATCGGCTTGCTGACCGACATCATCGCGTGCCCGGGCGGCGATTTCTGCTCGTTGGCCAATGCGAAGTCGATCCCGATCGCGCTGGCGATTCAGGAGCGTTTCAGCGACCTCGATTACGTGTACGACCTCGGCGACGTGTCGCTGAACATCTCGGGCTGTATCAATGCCTGCGGTCACCACCATATCGGCAACATCGGCATTCTCGGTGTGGATAAGGACGGCTCCGAGTGGTATCAGGTGACGCTCGGCGGCGAGCAGGGCAACGGCACGAACGGCGCCAGCCTCGGCCGCGTGATCGGCCCGTCGTTCTCGGCGGAAGAAATGCCGGACGTGATGAGCAACGTGATCGATACGTTCGTCGAGAATCGCCAGGAAGGCGAGCGCTTCATCGAAACGTATAACCGCATCGGCATGGCTCCGTTCAAGGAACGTGTGTACGCCTCGCGTCAACCGGCTCACGCGTAACCGCGACAAGGATATCGAACAGATGGCTTCTATCATCAAGAATCGCGCGATCGTCAACGACGACTGGACGCTCGTGCGTCCCGCCGAAGACGGCTCGCTGCCGGAATCGAACGACCTGCCCGCGGGCAAGGTGCTGGTGCCGCTCGCGCTGTGGCAAGCGTCCCGCGACGCGCTGATCGCGTCGCGCAGCGCCGCCGAACTGGGCGTGTGGCTCGCGCCGGATAGCGAACCGGCCGACCTCGTCGCCGACTTCGACAAGATCGCGCTGATCGGCGTGGACTTCCCGGTGTTCCGCGATGGCCGCGGCTACAGCATCGGCCGTCTGCTGCGCGAGCGTTATGGCTACAAGGGCGAACTGCGCGCGATCGGCGACGTGCTGCGCGATCAGATTACGTTTATGTTTCGCTGCGGTTTCGATGCGTACGCGCTGCGTGAAGACAAGGATTTCGACGACGCGCTGAAGGCGTTCGACGAGTTCAGCGTGCAGTACCAGGGCGCGGTCGATAATCCGTCGCCGCTGTTCCGCCGCCGCGCTGCCGCAGCTTCGGCTGCCGCAGCTTCGGCTGCCGATTCGACCGCCAAGGTTTCGGCATGAGCGTGGCCACCTCGCTTACGCCGGAACTCGCCGCGAAGGTCGAGCGCCTGAACGCGCTGCTCGACTCGATCGCCGCGCGTCACGCGAACGTGAAGCTTGCCAGCAGCCTCGCGGCGGAAGACATGCTGCTCACCCACGCGATCCTGTCGCGCGGCGCGAAGATCGGCATCTTCTCGCTGAACACGGGCCGCCTGCACGCGGAAACGCTTGGCATGCTCGATCGCGTGAAAGACCGTTACGGTTACGAGATCGAACAGTTTCATCCGGTCGCCGCATCGGTCGACGAGTACGTGAATTCGCACGGTCTGAACGCGTTTTACGAAAGCGTCGACCTGCGCAAGCGTTGCTGCGAAATCCGCAAGGTCGAGCCGCTCAATCGTGCGCTGTCGGACGTCAGCGCCTGGGTGACGGGCCAGCGCCGCGAGCAGTCGGTGACGCGTGCCGAACTGCACGCGGAAGAACACGACGCCGCGCGCGGTATCGCCAAGTTCAACCCGCTCACCGACTGGACCGAAGCCGAGGTGTGGGATTACCTGAAAGCCTTCGACGTGCCGGTCAATCCGCTGCATGCGCGCGGGTATCCGAGCATCGGCTGCGAGCCTTGTACGCGCGCCATTCGTCCCGGTGAAGACAGCCGGGCAGGGCGCTGGTGGTGGGAATCGCGCGATACGAAGGAATGTGGGCTGCATATCACGACGATTACGCCGATTCCGGCCGATACCGGCGCGAACGCATCGGTCTGAAAGAAAGTTCTGGTCAAATCCGGGCCTTGGCTTTCCGTCCGGATACCGCACATACTGATTCGAATACTTCCGCCGCGGCAGGCGACAGCTTGCCGGGCGAATCTACGAAGGACCCAAACATGAGCACCACGCTCGATTCCACTGTGAACGCACCACTCGCCAACACGGCAAACCGGATGGATCACCTCGATTGGCTCGAAGCCGAGTCGATTCACATCCTGCGCGAACTGGTCGCCGAATGCAGCAAGCCCGCGCTGCTGTTTTCGGGCGGCAAGGATTCGGTGGTGGTGCTGCACCTCGCGCTGAAGGCCTTCGGCATCGGCGCGGGTCGCAAGACCGTGCTGCCGTTCCCGCTCGTGCATATCGACACCGGCCATAACTATGGCGAAGTGATCGACTTCCGCGATCGCCGTGCGAAGGAAATCGGCGCGGAACTGGTGATCGGCCATGTCGAGGATTCGATCAAGCGCGGCACCGTGCGTCTGCGCCGCGAGACCGATTCGCGCAACGCTGCGCAAGCGGTGACGCTGCTCGAAACCATCGAACAGTACGGCTATACCGCGTTGATCGGCGGCGCGCGCCGCGACGAGGAAAAGGCCCGCGCGAAGGAACGTATCTTCTCGTTCCGCGACGAGTTCGGTCAGTGGGACCCGAAGGCGCAGCGCCCGGAACTGTGGAGTCTGTATAACGCGCGTCTGCATAACGGCGAACATCTGCGCGTGTTCCCGATCTCGAACTGGACCGAACTCGACGTGTGGCAATACATCGCGCGCGAACAGCTGGAACTGCCGTCGATCTATTACGCGCATCAGCGCGAGATCGTGCGCCGCAACGGCCTGCTCGTGCCGGTCACGCCGCTCACGCCGATGCGCGAGGGCGAGACCAGCGAAACCGCGCTGGTGCGTTTTCGCACCGTCGGCGACATTAGCTGCACGTGCCCGGTGGAAAGCGATGCCGACGACATCGAGAAGATCATCGCCGAAACGGCCGTGACCGAAATCACGGAGCGCGGCGCGACGCGGATGGACGACCAGGTGTCGGAAGCCGCGATGGAACAGCGTAAGAAACAAGGTTATTTCTAAGCACACGAGAGTACGAAAATCATGACTGGTATTCACCAACCCGAAGACCTCGGCGTGCTGCGTTTCATCACCGCGGGCAGCGTCGACGACGGCAAGAGCACGTTGATCGGCCGCCTGCTGTACGACAGCAAGGCCGTGCTTTCCGATCAACTGTCGGCGCTGTCGCGGGCAAAGAACAAGCGGACCGTCGGCGACGAAATCGATCTGTCGCTGCTGACCGACGGCCTCGAAGCCGAGCGCGAACAGGGCATCACGATCGACGTCGCGTATCGCTACTTCGCGACCGCCAAGCGCAAGTTCATCATTGCCGACACGCCGGGCCACGAGCAGTACACGCGCAACATGGTGACGGGTGCCTCGACCGCGCACGCGGCGATCATTCTGGTCGACGCGACGCGCGTGACCTTTGTCGACGGCGTCGCGCAACTGTTGCCGCAAACCAAGCGCCATAGCGCGATCGTCAAGCTGCTCGGCTTGCAGCACGCGATCGTCGCGATCAACAAGATGGACCTGGTGGATTACAGCGAGCAGCGCTTCAACGAGATCCGCGACGCGTACGTCGAACTCGCGCGCCAACTGGGCCTGAGCGATGTGCGTTTCGTGCCGGTGTCGGCGCTCAAGGGCGACAACATCGTGACGGCGAGCGAAAGCATGCCGTGGTACGCGGGCGAGCCGCTGCTGGATCTGCTCGAAGCGTTGCCGGTTGATGTGCCGACAGGTCAGGCGCTGCGTTTCCCGGTGCAATGGGTGGCACGTCAGGACGGCAGCCAGGCCGACGATTTCCGCGGCTACATGGGCCGTGTCGAAGCGGGCGAAGTGAAGGTGGGCGACACGATCGTCGTGCTGCCGGCGAATCGCGAAGCGACGGTTGCGGAGATCATCGCGCCGGTGGTCGGCGGCACGGCGCAGGTGGATCGCGCCTTTGCCGGGCAGACCGTGACGATCCGTCTGGCGGAAGACGTCGACGTGTCGCGTGGCGATACGTTCGTGCTGAGCGAAGCCGCGCCGGAACCGGCGAAGAAGCTGGAAGCCGATCTGTGCTGGTTCGACGATGCGCCGTTGTCGACACAACGCAAGTACCTGTTGAAGCAGACCACGAACACGGTGTTCGCGCGGATCGGCGCGATCAAGGAAGTGCTCGACGTGCATACGCTGTCGCAGGCGACCGATCGCAAGGAACTGGCGATGAACGATATCGGCCGCGTTGCGCTGACGTTGCAGAAACCGCTGGTGTGCGATGTGTACGACTCGCATCAGGGCACGGGCGCGTTCGTGCTGATCGACGAAGCGACGCACCATACGGTGGCGGCGGGTATGATTCGGGCGTTTTCGGCTTAAGGTTGTCCACTTAAGATCCGTTGCGGGCGATTTTTGGTTTTTTTATTCTGTCGTTTTACTGCGTGCCGTTGACGGTTCCTCGGATAGGTTGATGCGAATGGGTAAGGTTTTCTTGATCGGCGCAGGGCCGGGTGCCGCAGACCTCATCACGGTGCGCGGTGCGCGGTTGCTGGCCTCCGCCGATGTCGTCCTGCATGATGCGCTGGTCGAACCGGCCATGCTGGACTATGCGCCGGCGCATGCCCGCAGGATCGCCGTCGGCAAGCGGTGTGGGCAGCTTTCTACCGCGCAGCAGTTCATCAATAAGCAGATCGTGGATGCTGCGCGCGAGCATGCGGTCGTGGTCCGGTTGAAGGGCGGCGATCCGATGCTGTTCGGGCGCGCCGACGAGGAGATGCGGGCGCTCGAGGCGGCTGGGGTCGAGTATGAGGTCGTGCCTGGGATTACGGCTGCGCTGGCTGGGGCGGCTTCGTTGAAGCGGTCTTTGACGCTGCGAGGTGTGTCCCGGAGCGTTGCGCTGGCTACTTTTAGCCGGGCGCCTGGGTCGGAGGAGATTCGGGAAAGCGTTAATGCCGATTCGATTGTTTTTTATATGGGCCGGGATAGTGGGGTTGAGATCGCTATTCAATTGATCGAGGCTGGGAGGGCGGGGTCTACGCCTGTGGCGGTTGTCGAGGCTTGTAGTACTTCGCGGGAACGGATGCTTACGCTGACGCTTGAAGGGCTTGCCTCCGGCGAGGCTCAGAGGTGGGTTGATGCTTCGCAGCCTAGTCTTGTGATGATTGGGGAGGCTTTTGCCGCGCGGCGGGGTGAGGTTGATGGGCGGCTGGATTTTGTTGCTGCGGCTTGAGGTTTTGGCCTTTTCTTGTTTTTGTTAGTGGTCTATTAGCGTTGCCCCTGTGCGGGGCGGCACTCACTTTTCTTTGCTGGCCGCAAAGAAAAGTAAGCAAAAGAAAGCGGCTCACACCGCTAGCTCATAAGCGGGCTCCGTGGTCCGCTACGCGGTAGTGGTGCATCTGGAATCCGTGCTCTCGCACATTCCGCGTTCGTGACACAGCAGTCATTATTCCGGCGGCGCTGCGCGCGCCGTCGTGGTCGTTCCTTTGTGGGGCTGAGTGGTTCTTGGCGTTCGCGATGCTTCTTTAGACGGTTGCCAGGATTAGACGCGCGGGCGTCGCGCCGATATGCAGGCCGTCGGTGCGGTTCGCGAGGTAGCGCTCGTTCAGATCGTCTGGGGTCCAGGTGGTCGTGCTGCTGAAGCCGAGTGCGTTCAATGTCTCGGTCAGGCTCGCCGGATCGAAGAAACTCTTCCATGGCTCGCCTCGCTCGGCAAACTGCGCCGTCAACTGCTCCATCGCAATGCGCATGATCGGCGGTAAGTTCGATAGCGGCATCACATACTCGAATAGCACGGCACTTCCCCTCGCGCAGCCGGCAATGAAACGCAAAGTCTCCATGACCGCCGCCTCGTCGAGGTACATCGTCACGCCAAGCCAACTGAAAAGGGCAGGTGCGCCGGCGTCGAAACCGGCACGCGCCAAGCCCTCCGCCAGGCCGACACTCTCGAAATCGATCGGCACGAAACGCAGCGGCGGCGGTGTCGTCATGCCGGTCTCGCGCAGGCGCGTCTGCTTCCACTGCTGGGTCTCCGGCAAGTCGACTTCGAAGATGCGGCCGGGTGCGTCAGGGTGCCGGTAAGCGCTGGTGTCGAGTCCCGCACCGAGGACGACATACTGGCGAATGCCCCGTTCTATCGCGTCGCCCCACACGTCGTCGGCAAGCCGGCTGCGCACGATCACCGAGCTGCGCATGCCAAGCGACGCGGGATGCCGGAAGCGGTCGATATGCTCACGCAAGGCCTGCGCGTCGGCCGTGCCGAGGATGGTCAGCGCGACCGGATCATCAAGCACCAGCGGCCGATCGAGCAACTGGTGCGCGGCCCGTTGCGTTGCCACCATCAGCGCGCTGGGCTTCGGCCCCGCGTTGACCGGCGCAATGTCGTGGCCGACGAGATGCGCCTTGTTCAGATAAGCCAACAGTGAATCGTCGAGGCCGATGCCCAGTTGCAGGTCCGGCTCGCGCATCAAGGCATCGCGCACGCGCGCTTCCAGGACTGCGTCGTTTCCGCAGAAGCTGTCGCGAAACAACTGCTGCCAACGCTCGACGATCGCCTGCACGGCGGGCGCACCGGCATCGGTGCCGGCCTCCATGTGTGTCCGCAGTTCGACCACCAATGCCGGCCATGCCTGGCTCTTCGCGCTGGCGAACTGGCGGCGCCTTACCTCGTCGGCCTGAGCCGGGCTGAGGTATCGGGCGAACAGCGCGCAGCGTGCATGCGTGAACGCCTCATCGATCCACGTCAGCATATCTGGCGTGATGCCGACGATCTGCTGGGCGCGAGGTTCGCCGAGTTGCATCATCGTGAGCTTGATGGCGAGTGCGGGATCGTTGCGGGTCAATTGAATCGCGAGGCGGACCCAGCGCCAGGCGAGCGCCTGTGCATCGCCGCTTTCGGGCGGGAGCGGTTGCTCGACCGCATGACGGACTTCGCCGACGAGCGCGGACCATGCTGGATCGGTTGGCGCGACCGTATCGGGCCCGGATGCGAGGAGCGCATCGAGTTCGTGGTCGTCGAGGTGTTTCTGGTACATGTTCATGAGCTCCAGCGTATCCAGCCAGTCGGGCGCCGAGGTTTCGGAGCCGTCGGCGATTGCGTCGACGAGATGTTGCAG
Organism: Paraburkholderia sp. D15; assembly: GCF_029910215.1. Classification (NCBI taxonomy): domain Bacteria; kingdom Pseudomonadati; phylum Pseudomonadota; class Betaproteobacteria; order Burkholderiales; family Burkholderiaceae; genus Paraburkholderia; species Paraburkholderia sp. D15. Next base: position 924,813 of record NZ_CP110395.1, read on the forward strand.
ATGACGACTGAGACGCTGTGCGCGCGAAGCTTGGGCGTCGAGCTCCGCGATCTGGCGCACGAGGATATCGAGCGGCGGCTGGACCGCGTGACCGTCGAGACTAGCCTTGATAACGGGAAGCGAGTACCCGAACCGCTTGAGCGCTTCGATGCGATGAAGCCGGATGAAATCATCGAGCCCATAGAGGCGTGCGCCGCCGCCGGTGCGCAGCGGGGGGGAGAGCAAGCCGATCGCATCGTAGTGATGCAGCGCCCGAACGCTCAATCCAGCCTTCTTTGCCAGTTCACCGATTTTCAGTCGCATGGCGTTCCCAATCGTCGATATCAACCATAGAAGGTAACGTAGCGTCAGGTGCAAGAGAAACCTACGCATTCGAGAACAGGATCTAGTAAATCGATTTGAAACTTTAAACAGCCATAGCCAATGCAGTTTGCTGTTAGCCAAACCGTTTACGGGACGAGCGCGCAAAGGCCGACAATCCGACCCGGCTCATAGACATGAAAATAGAGAAAGCAAAAAACCGGCAATAACCGCCCGACCGCGACGGCGCGCGCAGCGCCGCCGGAAGAATGACTGCTGTGTCACGAACGCGGAGTGTGCGAGAGCACGAATTCCAGATGCACCACTACCGCGTAGTGGGCCACGGAGCCCACTTATGAGCTAGCGGTGTGAGCCGCTTTCTTTTGCTTACTTTTCTTTGCGGCCGGCAAAGAAAAGTGAGTGCCGCCCCGCACAGGGGCAACACTAATAGGCCACTAAGACCAGCAAGGAAGGCCCAAAAAAAGGAAAAAAGAGAAGAGACGAGCAACCCCAACCCATCACCCCTGCCGAAGGCAATACATAGCAACGGCATCAAGCACACCATCATCCTCCCCAACAGCCCCAGCGCACCGAACCGAGACCGAAGGAAACAAACCCCGACACTCCTCAACCAGCGCCGGCAGATCCTTCCTGACATGCCCCCCTTGTCCGAAAAAAACCGGCACAACGGTAACAGCATCACACCCGCCGGAGGCAAGAACCCGAACCGCCTCGACGAGCCCAGGCTCCATCAACTCCAGAAAAGCCACCACAACAGGCCCAGCCTCACCCGCGGCGGCCCGTAACGCCTGCAACTTGCCGGCCAGCCGATCGAACGGCTCCCGCCACCTCACATCCCGCGCGCCATGCGCAAAAAGAACAATCCCACGCGTAGCCATGGCGAAGCTCCTAATGCCGATCGACCCACTTCAATCCAACCAACCCGAGCACGAGATAAACCAGCCCAGGCGTCGCCGCGGTCAACGGCGCGGGCCAGGTATTCAACGTACCGATATGCGAGAACAGCGTATTAAACAACTGAAAACTCATCCCCAGCATAATCCCGCCGAAAACCTTCACCCCCACCACCCCAGCCCGCGTATGCAAATACGCAAACGGCAATGACAGCACCAGCATCACGAACACCGCGAACGGATAAAGAATCTTGCGCCACAACGCAATCTCATACCGCTGTGTATCCTGATGGTTCTCCGTCAAATGCTGGATATACCGGAACAGATTGAACATCGACATCCGATCCGGCGACACCAGCAACACCGACAGAATCTGCGGCGTCAACTCGGAGCGCAGCGAATACTCCGGCAAGCTCACCTGCGTCGCGCGATACACCGGATTCAACGCATCGGCCGGCGTGCCCGGAGGAGGGGGCACGTCGATCAACTGCGTATCCGTCACATCGGTCAACTGCCAATGCCCCGGCGGCTGATACTTGCCGCTCTTCGCGATCCGCACGTTCGACAGACGGAACTTCGAATCGAACTCGTAAATCCGTACGTTGCTGATCGTCGCATCCGGCTTCAACTCGCCGACGTTCACGAAGCGCGTGACCTGCTCGCCATCGGCGCGCGCGGTGAGCGTGTCCTTCACCCACACGCCCGACTGGAAATTACTCGACACCGACGAGCCCAACGCCTCCAGCCGCACCCGCTCCGACAACTGATCCGTATACGGCCCGACCACTTCGCCGATCAGATAGGTGAGGAACACCAGCGGAATGCCGATCTTCAGCAGCGAGCGCAACGCCTGATTGGTCGCCAGCCCCGACACACGGAAAATCGTGTATTCGGAATTCGCCGCCATCTGCGCGAACACATAGATCGCGCTGATCAGCGCGGCCACCGGAATGATTTCGTAAAAGCGCGACGGCGTCTGCAAGGCGACGCGCAGCACCGCGTACTGAAACTTGTAGTTGCCGTGACCGACCGAATTCAATTCGTTGATCAGGTCGAAGAAAAAGAACAGACCCGAAAACGCAAACAGAATGAAGATGAACGTGAGGTAGATCTGACGCGCGAAATACCTTTCATAAATGCGCATCGGTCAGGTTCCTTGCGAACGGTTGAACATGGCCCGCGTGAACAGCGGCCGGTTGCGCACGCGCAGCCAGAAGATAAACGCGACGATCACCGCGACGATCACGTGCAGACACACCAGCCCGACGCCGAACGACATCTTGCCCTGCTCGATCCACGACTGCACCACGTTCAACAGATTCGAGTACGTCAGATAGATCAGCACGGCCATCACCAGATTGATCGTGCGACTGCGCCGCGGATTCTGGTGCGCGAGAGGAATCGCCAGCAGCATCAGGTTGATCGCGATCAGCGGCAGTCCCGCACGCCATGCGAATTCGGCGAGATTTTCATTGGTCGGGTTGCGCAGCAGCGCGAGCGTCGATGTGCCGGTGGTGGTCGACGTATTCACGACCGGCTGGCTCTGGATCTTCACGCCATAGCGCTCGAACTCCATGATGCGGAAATCCGGATGCCCCGGCTCGCCGTCGTAGCGCCGGCCGTTTTCGAGCACCACGAAGCGGTCGCCGTTCTTGTGCGTCTCGGTGTGGCCGTTCTTCGACACCACCACGTTGACCTTGCCGTTCTCCGTGCTGGTGACGAATACGTTCTCCACGTGCCCCTGATCGGGCGACATCTTCTCGATGAAGAACACGCGATGGCTCGTGGCCGATTCGCGGAACTGGCCCGGCGCGAGCAGCGAGACTTCATCGCGCTGCTGGAAGCGCGCGCGGATCAGCTTGCTCTGCTGGTTCGACCACGGCCAGCCGACGAACACGAAGAACATGATGAGGATGATGATCGGCGTGGCGAAGATGCCGATCGGCTTGATGAACTGCGTGAGGCTGACGCCCGAGGACAGCCACACGACCATCTCGGAGTCTTTGTACCAGCGTGTGAGCACGAACAGGATCGACACGAACAGGGTCGCGACGAGCATGATGGCCAGGTAGCCGATCACGGTGAGGCCGATGAGGACCAGCACGTCGCGCGGGTCGATCTCGCCCGAGGCCGCGAAGCCGACGATGCGGATCATCATCGTCGTCAGCACGAGCGTGAGCAGAACCATGAACACGGCACCAGCCGTATACGCGAGTTCGCGCTGGAGGGAGCGTTCGAAGATCATTATTGATGACGAGAGGGGGCGCTCTCAGTGGCGCGCGGATTACTTCCCGTCACACCTCCAATGCAGCCGCCGCGGGAAAAATAGCGGATAATTGCGGCTTTCATCCTAAGCCCAGATTTTATCCGAGGACAAGCGCGATGGACTTTAGCATAAAAGCCTGTGATTGGACCAAAGGCTCGTCAAACGGTTTCCTGACCGGTAAATCCGATTGCATCGTGATCGGCGTGTTCGAGTCGCAGACGCTTTCGGGCGCGGCGCTCGAGATCGACGCGGCCACCAAGGGGCTGCTGACCCGTGTCATCAAGGCCGGCGACATGGAAGGCAAGGCCGGCTCCACGCTGTTCCTGCACGAGGTGTCGGGCATCGGCGCATCGCGCGTGCTGCTGGTGGGTCTCGGCAAGCAGGACGCTTTCAGTCAGAAAGCCTACGCCGAAGCGACCCGCGCCGCATGGCGCGCATTGCTCGCCACCAAGATCGTCCAGGTCACCTTCACGCTCGCGCAATTGCCGGTCCTCGAACGCACGGCCGACTGGGGCGTGCGTGCCGCGATCCTGGCGCTGCGCGAACTGACCTACAAGTTCACGCAGATGAAGAGCAAGCCGGATACCACGCCGCGCGCGCTCAAGCGTGTCGTGTTCAGCGTCGATACCGGCGACGAGAAGGCCGCCAAGCTGGCCGCGAAGCAGGGCGCCGCGCTCGCCAACGGCATGGACCTCACGCGCGACCTCGGCAACCTGCCGAGCAACGTCTGCACCCCGACCTACCTCGCGAACACCGCGAAGAAGCTCGCCAAGGACTGGAAGCTGAAGGTCGAAGTGCTCGGCGAAAAGCAATGCGAAGCGCTGAAGATGGGCTCGTTCCTGTCGGTCACGGCCGGCTCGGTCGAACCGGCGCAGTTCATCGTGCTGCAGTACCAGGGCGGCGCCGCGAAGGCCGCGCCGGTGGTGCTGGTCGGCAAGGGCGTCACGTTCGACACCGGCGGCATCTCGCTGAAGCCGGGCGAAGGCATGGACGAGATGAAGTACGACATGTGCGGCGCCGGCTCGGTGCTGGGCACGATCCGCGCGGTCGCCGAACTGGGCCTGAAGATCAACGTCGTGGCGATCGTCGCGGCGGTCGAGAACATGCCGTCGGCCACGGCCACCAAGCCGGGCGACATCGTCACCAGCATGAAGGGTTTGACGATCGAAGTGCTGAACACGGACGCCGAAGGCCGGCTGATCCTGTGCGACGCGCTGACCTACGCCGAGCGCTTCAAGCCGGCTGCCGTGATCGACGTCGCCACGTTGACGGGTGCCTGCGTGATCGCGCTGGGTCATCACAACAGTGGCCTGTTCTCGAAGGACGACGCGCTGGCGGGCGAACTGCTCGACGCATCGCGCGAGGCATCGGACCCGGCCTGGCGCATGCCGCTCGACGACGAGTATCAGGAGCAATTGAAGTCGAACTTCGCCGACATGGCGAACATCGGCGGCCGTCCTGGCGGCAGCGTGACGGCGGCGTGCTTCCTCTCGCGCTTCACCGAGTCGTATCCGTGGGCGCATCTGGACATCGCGGGTACGGCCTGGAAGAGCGGCGCGGCGAAGGGCGCGACCGGTCGTCCGGTGCCCTTGCTCACGCAGTTCCTGATCGACCGCGCCGCGGATGGCCGGACCGCATAATGACGCAATGCAGTAACGCGGCAAGCGCGTCCGCAAGCCCGCTGGCCGATGGGGCCGCGGACGCCGTCGGGAGCCGCCGGTGACGAGAATCGATTTTCACTCGAACGTCGGCGACTCGTTGCTGTACGCGTGCCGCCTGATCCGCAAGGCGTATCAGGCGAACCAGCCGACCATCGTGCTGGCCGAGCCCGCGCGGCTGCGGGCTTTCGACGAACAGCTCTGGACTTTCTCGCCGCTCGACTTCGTGCCGCACTGCATGGCGGGCACCCCGCTCGCCGCGCAAACGCCGATCGTGCTGACGTCGTCGCTCGACGACCTGCCGCACCACCAGGTGCTGCTCAATCTGGGCGCCACGGTGCCTGCGCAGTTCGCGCGCTTCGAAAGATTGCTCGAAGTGGTCGGTAACGCACACGACGAACTCACTGCCGGCCGTGAACGCTATCGTTTCTATCGCGATCGCGGCTATGCTTTGAACAACTACAAGCAGGGCAGTTAGATTCCCTTTTGCCGCGTCGCGTGGTCTCCCGTTGCAGGGAGTCGGCGTCGATTCGGGCTGCCCGCTTCGACCCAAAACACGGAGAGCGCACGTGTCCGATCCCCACGACAATTCGATTCCGGTTCTGCACGAAATCCTCGTGCCGGGCAATCCTGTGCAGACGCGTCGTCCTTCAGGCGATGCCGCTGCCGACGAGACCTCCCCGCACGACAAGCATGCGCCGCGCGAACCCGGCTTTCGCGCGGAACCGGTGTTCACGCCGTCGTCGGACCATGCGCATGAACCGACGCTTGCGCGTGAAGCGCAGGCCGAGCCCGAGCCCGAGCTCGACCCCGAGCTTGCGCCGCAGCCGGTGCTGACCGAAGACGACATGCTCGCGGCCGAACCGGTACTGCCCGCGGAACCGATGGACGAGCCGCCGCCGCTGCCCACGCTCGACGAAGTGCTCGCGCCGGGACGCGGCATCGGCGCGGATGCCGCGCACGACGCCGATGCGCTTGCGCACGCGAAGAAGCGTGCGCGCGGTCATCACGCGCATGACGAAACACCCGAGCGCGACGCCGGCGTGTTCGGCCGTACCGAACCGTTGCCTCCCGCCGAAGCCGGCGCGATCGTGCCGCCCGATCTCGCGCATCAAGCCGGCGCGACACCGCAGCCGGGTCTGGATGCCGATCTGATCGCCGAACGTTTGCGTGGACGCTTCGCGGGTTTCCTGACCGGCGAGGGACGCGGCATCATCGAGGCGCGTTGCCGCGATGCGTTGCAGGAACACACCGGCTGGCTCGTCAATCAGATCACGCGTGAAGTCGCGCTGACGCTGGAAACGGAAATGACCGCGTGGGTGCGCGAAGCGGTGGAGGAAGAGATCGCGCGGCGCAACGGCCACGCGTGAATGTGGATGACTGCGAGGTTCAGGGCGTGGGTTGCTTCAACGACAACACCCAGTCCGCGAGCGTGGCCGCCTGATCGGGCGTGAGCTGCGTGTTCGCGGGCATCGGCACCGGTCCCCACACGCCGGCGCTGCCGTCCAGAATCTTGTGCTTCAGATAGGTGGCGGCGTCTTCGCGGCCTGCATATTTCGCGGCGACGTCGTGCAGTGCCGGTCCCATGAACGGACGTGTGACCGAGTGGCAGCTCATGCAGTTCTGCTGCTGGGCGAGTGCGAGACCGGGGGCGGCCTCGGCATGCGCGAGCGGACTGGCGGCGCTCAGAAGCGCGCCCAGCAGACCGGCAACCGCAAGCGCTGCGTGCGACATGGAATTCATTCTGGTCTCCGTCGGTGCAGATGCCCGACTCGTGGTGGACGCATTATAAAAGGAAAGGGGCGCACGGTTTTTCCGTGCGCCCCTTCGCTTTTACGTAGCCCTGCTACGGCGTCAACCGGTAATCGCCCCCTTGTTCGCGGGCAGCGCCAGCGCCGAATACTTCGCCAGCACGCCGCGCGTGTAGCGCGGTTTCGGTTGCTGCCACGCGGCTCGGCGGCGCTGCATCTCCGCATCGTCGATGTTCAGTTGCAGCAGCAACTGGTGCGCGTCGATGGTGATCGAATCGCCTTCCCGCACGAGCGCGATCGTGCCGCCGACGAACGCTTCCGGCGCGACGTGCCCAACCACCATGCCCCACGTGCCGCCCGAGAAACGGCCGTCGGTGATCAGCCCGACGCTTTCGCCGAGCCCCTTGCCGATGATCGCCGATGTCGGCGCGAGCATCTCCGGCATGCCGGGGCCGCCCTTCGGTCCGAGATAGCGCAGCACCACCACGTCACCGGCGACGATGCGATCCGCCAGGATCGCTTCCAGCGCGCTTTGCTCGTCGTCGAACACGCGCGCCGGGCCGGTGATCACCGGGTTCTTCAAGCCGGTGATCTTCGCGACCGCGCCGTCTTCCGCGAGATTGCCCTTGAGAATCGCGAGGTGGCCTTGATCGTAGAGCGCCTGGCCGATCGGGAAAATCACCTGTTGATCGGCGCGCGGTTTGCCGGGCACGTCCTTGAGTTCTTCGGCGAGCGTCTTGCCCGTGATGGTGATGCAATCGCCGTGCAGCAAACCTGCGTCGAGCAGGATCTTCAAGACCTGCGGGATGCCGCCGGCCTGATGCAGATCCGTCGCGACGTATTGACCCGACGGCTTCAGATTGCAGATCACCGGCACTTTTTTGCGGATGCGCTCGAAGTCCTCGATGCTCCATTCGACCTCGGCCGCGTGCGCGATCGCCAGATAGTGCAGCACGGCGTTGGTCGAGCCGCCGGTCGCCATGATCAGCGCGACGGCGTTCTCGATCGACTGCCTGGTGATGATGTCGCGCGGCTTCAGATCGCGCTTGACCGCCTCGACCAGCACGCGCGCCGATTCGGCGGCGGAGTCGACTTTCTCCTGGTCCGGATTGGCCATGGTCGACGAATACAGCAGCGACATGCCGAGCGCCTCGAACGACGAGCTCATCGTGTTGGCGGTGTACATGCCGCCGCACGACCCCGAGGTCGGGCACGCGTTGCGTTCGACCCCTTCGAAATCTTCCTCCGACATGCGGCCCGCGGTGAACTCGCCGACCGCCTCGAACGACGACACGATCGTCAGGTCGACGCCTTTCCAGTTGCCCGGCTTGATCGTGCCGCCGTACACATAGATGCCGGGCACGTTGGCGCGCGCGAGCGCGATCATCCCGCCGGGCATGTTCTTGTCGCAACCGCCGATCACGACCACGCCGTCCATCCATTGACCCTGCACGCAGGTCTCGATGCAGTCGGAGATCACCTCGCGCGACACGAGCGAGTACTTCATGCCTTCGGTGCCCATCGACATGCCGTCGGAGATGGTCGGCGTGCCGAAGATCTGCGGATTCGCGTCGGCACCCTTGATCGCGGCGACGGCCGCGTCGGCCAGACGTTGCAGGCCGGCGTTGCACGGCGTGATGGTCGAGTGGCCGTTGGCGATGCCGATCATCGGCTTGTCGAAGTCTTCCTTCTGATAGCCGAGGGCGTAAAACATGGAGCGATTCGGCGAACGCGCCACGCCCTGCGTGATGTTCTTCGAACGACGGTTGTATGCCATGGGGAACTCCAGTCGGTTTTGTTTTGATGCGTGCCGCGTCTCTGTTCTTGTCTTGACGTTGGCTTCTGTTCGCCGGCCGGGAGCCGCGCGATGCGTCGTTTCAGTGTAGTGCGCGACGCCCAATGCAAGGATGCGGTTTTGTAAAACACGTGTCCAATATATTATTGGCGGTCTATTAGGTCGTAAAATGTATCAATCATGCTGCCCAACGTCCCCGACCTGCGCCAGTTGCGCTATTTCGTGACCGTCGCCGAGGAAAAGCACTTCGGCCGCGCGGCGGTGCGTCTGTCGATGACGCAGCCGCCGTTGTCGCAGGCCATCCGCGCGCTCGAGGAAACGCTCGGCGCCGAGTTGTTCGCGCGGACCAAACGCTCGGTCGAGCTGACCCCGGTCGGCGCCGATCTGCTGCCTGAGGTGCGCCGCTTGCTGGCGGCCGCCGAAGGGCTGCGGCCGCTCGCGCAGAGTCTCGCGCGCGGCGAGGCGGGGGTGTTGTCGCTGGCTTTCGTCTCGACCGCGGACTATGGGCTGCTGCCCGCGCTGCTGCGCGATTTCGGCGCGCGGCATCCACGTGTGCGGCTCGAATTGACCGAAGCCACCAGCGACGTGCAACTCGACGAACTGATCGCCGGACGTATCGATGCCGGGCTCGTGATCGCACCGCTGCCGTCGCGTCACGCGACGCAACTGACCTGGCTGCCGATCGCGCGCGAACCGCTGATCGTGGCGATGTCGACCGAGATGGCGGCGAGCATCGGCCTTCGCGGCGAGCCGTCCGCCGAACGGCTCGACGCGCCCATCAGCTTGCGCGAACTCGCCGATGCGCCGCTCGTGATCTTTCCAAGGCGTTTGGCGCCTGGCTTTTATGACATCATTATGGATTGCTACGGCGTCGCGGGCCTCGTGCCTCGTGTCGGTCAGGAGGCGATCCAGATGCAGACGATCGTGAGCCTCGTGTCGGCCGGCATGGGTGTCGCACTGGTGCCGCAATCGTTACGTAATCTGCGCCGCACCGGCGTGGTGTATCGTCCGCTGGTCGAGTCGGTGCCCGCGATCGAAACCGGGCTCGTCTGGCGCACGGCGGAGGTGAGTCCGGTGCTGGCGGGCTTCGTCGACGTTGCCCGCGCGCAGGCGGCGATGGCCTCATGAACGACCGCCGCGATGAGAGGCGCAACCGCGGCAACCGAAGCAACCTCAGCGACCCAAGACTAACCGGCGATCCACCCACCTGCTTCTCAACTTGAACTGCCCATAACAACACGATGCACATTCACCCGAATTTCGACCCCGTTGCCATTCATCTGGGGCCGCTCGCAGTCCGCTGGTATGGCCTGATGTACCTCGTCGCGTTCATCGCGGCGATCGTCGTCGGCCGGTTGCGGCTGCGCTTGCCGTACGTCGCCGCGCAAGGCTGGACCGCGAAGGATATCGACGACATGCTGTTCTACGGCGTGCTGGGCACCATCCTCGGCGGCCGTCTCGGCTACGTGCTGTTCTACAAGGCAAGCTTCTATTTCGCGCATCCGCTCGACATCTTCAAGGTGTGGGAAGGCGGCATGTCGTTCCACGGCGGTTTTCTCGGCGTGACGATCGCGATGGTGCTGTTTGCGTATCAACGCAAGCGCTCGTGGCTGCAAGTCACCGATTTCGTCGCGCCGATGGTGCCCACCGGGCTCGCGGCCGGGCGTCTCGGCAACTTCATCAACGGCGAGTTGTGGGGCCGCGTGACCGACCCGTCGGCGCCGTGGGCCATGCTGTTTCCCGGCGCCGCGCCGGACGACGCCGCGTGGCTCGCCGCGCATCCGCAACTGGCCGCGCAATGGCATCTGAACGAAGTATTCGCGCAATATCACATGCTGCCGCGTCATCCGTCGGAGCTGTATGAGATTGCGCTCGAAGGCGTGGCGCTGTTCTTCGTGCTGATCTTCTTCTCGCGCAAACCGAAGCCGCTGGGCGCGATTTCCGCGGTGTTCCTGATCGGCTACGGCCTCGCACGCTTCACGGTCGAGTTCGCGCGCGAGCCCGACGACTTCCTGGGTCTGCTGGCCATGGGGCTGTCGATGGGCCAATGGCTGTCGCTGCCGATGATCCTCGTCGGTATCGGCATGCTCGTGTGGTCGTATCGCCGCGCGCGTCGCGAACCGGCGCAGGCGGTCAGCGCGAATTAAGCGCTGGGCTGACGCAAAAAAAAACGCCACGGCATGCCGTGGCGTTTTTTTATACATTCGCGAGGGACGCAGCGCGACAGACAACGCCCGCAGCGCTCTGCGTCTCATGCGGCCATTACTTCATCTGCACCGAACCAGACACGTTGACGGTGACCGTCGACGTGCCGCCTTCGATCGGCACCGGCGCCGACATCTTCGCGTCCGAGCTCATCGCACGCGCGCTCATCATCATCACCGGACGCGGCATCACGCCGCCGTTCTGGCCGACGTTGACTTCACGAATCGCATACCCGCTATAGCCGAATGCCTGCGCGGAAGAAGCCGCCTGCTGACGGAACGACTTGATCGCTTCGCCCGTGAGCTTTTGCTCGGCCGCGCGCTGCGCTTCCGGCGACAACGAGAACTGCACGTTGCCGACCTGCATGATCGAGGCCATTTGACCCGCGAGCTTCGAGGCCGCGGCGAAGTCGTGCGATTCGAGCACGATCTCCGTGCGGCCGCGCCATGCGGAAATGCGGCCGTCGCGATCGGTGGACGGATAGATCGAGAACGACCCGGTGCGGGCCGTCACGCCGCTCACGCCCTTGGCTTTCTGTAGCGCGGCATCGGCGCGCTGATTCAACGTGGCGGTGAGCGCTGACGGATCGCTCGCTTCCTGCTCGAAGAACAGCGTGATATCGACGACGTCCTGCGGCACTTCCGCGCTCGCCTGCGCATTCAGCGACAGCACGCCGGCGGGTTGATACGGTGCAACGGATTGCGCGCGAGCGATGGTCGGCGCGAGTGCGAGCGCAACCGGCGTGGCGCATGCGAGTGCGAGAGCGAGTGCCCGTGCGGTGTTTTTCGTCATTGTTGGACTCCTTGCCTGAACAGGTTGTGCAATAAAAGCGAACGCCGTGCAGTCGCACGACATTTGCGCGACCGTTAGGCGCTTGTAACCTTCATCTGGTTCCCTGATTTGACAATGTGCTCACGATTGCTTGCAAATCCGCAGGTCAGGGCGCGTGCTTTGCATAGCGCTCACGCATCGCGCATGAGCGTTACGCAAAGCACGCGGCGGGTTCGAACAGAAACAACGCGTGCTTTCGCAACTGCGACAATTTCACGCAAGTCGTTTGGTGATGAAACGCCACTCGGCTTCGGTCACCGGCGTGATCGACAGACGGTTGCCTTTGGCGAGTACCCGCATGTCCTTCAATTCCTCGTGCTCGCGCAAGGCGGCGAGCGGAATCAACGGAATCTTCTTCTTGAACACGACGTCGACGAGCAACCAGCGCGGCGTTTCCTGCGACGACTTGGGATCGTAGTACGGGCTTTTCTTATCGAACTGCGTCGGGTCCGGATAAGCGCTCGATGACACTTCCGCGAGCCCCGCGATGCCGGGCTCCGGACAACTCGAGTGATAGAACAGCACGCCGTCGCCGACCTGCATGACATCGCGCATGAAGTTGCGCGCCTGATAGTTGCGCACGCCGGTCCACGGCAACGTGCGTTGCGGTGCGTGCTCGAGATGATCGATGCTTGCTTCGTCCGGTTCGGACTTCATTAGCCAGTAGCGCATGAATCGAATTGAACGTGAGAGGAAGGTTGGAGAAGCGCTAACGAAAACGCGGCCCAAAGAAAAACGGCATCGAACCGAAGTCCGATGCCGTTCTAGATAAGGTCCCCGCCTTAGCCGCTAGGCCGGCATCCTGAACCGGGGGTTCAGAATTGGTCGCAGTTAGCAACACTTCGGGTACATCAGACAGAGTGACGCGCACACCCGTGCTACAAATTTCCGCAACCGTGCACATGGCATTGGTTCAAGGAATATATGACCTTGGCGAACCAGGCAGGGAAGCTAAACCGATGAAGCTTGAACGATGATTTACTGCATGCTGTACTGCTGAATCACAGTACCGAGTTGTTCGTTCATTTGATGCATTGTACGCCGGATTTCCTCTGCGGGAAATGCTTCTCCGTGTCGCACGCTCGATTGCAGCTTAAGCAGTTCCGATGCCAGCGACAGCGCAGCCATGACGGCAATACGATCCGTGCCACGCACGTTGCTGTTATTGCGGATCTTCGACATTTCCGCGTCGACGCGCGCGACGGCTTCGAGCAGCGCGCCTTCCGTTTCCGGCGAGCAGGCGAGACGATAGGGCACGCCGAGAATCGACACTTCGATCTGCTTGGTGGTCATGCATTTTCTCCATGGCGGGTCGCGTCGGCCTGTGCTTCGACTTCCTGCTGCTCGGGTTCGAGCAGATCGAGCTGGTTATCCGGCTCGCTGTGCGAACGGGCGCGCGGCAGCTTTTCGAGAATCGCATTCAGGCGCACCTGAGCGTCGTCGATCTTCGCGGACAGCGCGTCGCGTTCCGCCTGCAGCGCATCGCGTTCCTCGCGCAGCAGCGCAAGTTCCGTGCGCGTGGCTTCCACCTCGGCACGTGATTGGGCGAGCTGCTCTTCGAGCGCGACACGCGCTTCGTTGTGGCGTTGGCTGATCGCAATCAGCTTGCCGATATTCTGTGAAAGTGATTCGAGTTCGGTGAGCATCTGCTGCGTCCTCTAAAGACATCGCATTTTAGCGCGGAATGTCGCAGGTTCCGATAAATGTCTCGTTTCGAGACGTAACAACATCGCTTTGTGCAGGCTTTTATCGACCCTACGATGAATCGGGACGCGAGCATCGGACAATAACCTGCATTTAACAGAACAGATCGCGCGCGCGGATTCACCGGTCCGGATCGTCTGTTCGAAGTTCAACACGCGAGTGTGCCATTGTGCGTTGCGCATGGGAAGGCGCGTTCGGGGCGGGCCGAGCAGTTACTATCTCGGCTGCGGCGTGGCGGGGCTGTTTCGCGCGCCATCGGAATCGATTCGACTTTGATCAAGACCACGACCACGGCAATGAACCGGCCTTTCCCTCATCACTGCGCGGGCGAATCGCGCTGGCCTGATGTTCCCCATGCGCCGCGCGTCCTGCACACGTCAGGATCGCGCGGATGAACCGTCACGCGAGTTCTCCGCCCGCCACCTTGCGCGTGATGAACGCGAAACGTGCGGCTGTCATCTGGCTCGTGCTGGCGCTGCTGGCGTTGGCCGTGCTGATGGCGTCGCTCGCGCTGGGCAGCGTGTCGCTCGCGCCGACGCGCGTGCTGGCCGCGTTGCTGCCGTCGCATGCGTGGTTCGGAACCGCGTCGCCGGTGCCGGGCGGCGCGGGCGAGCTGGCCGGCGAGATCGTTCGTTCGTTGCGCCTGCCGCGTGCCATCGCGGGCTTCGCGTGCGGCGCGCTGCTCGCGTTGGGTGGCGCCCTGCTTCAGGTACTGCTGCGCAATCCATTGGCCGAGCCGTATGTCCTCGGTGTGTCGGGCGGCGCGGCGACCTTCGCGCTGGTGGCGATGATCGCCGGTTGCGCGTGGTGGATCGTCGATGCGAGCGCCTTCGCCGGCGCCTTCGTGTCGATCCTGCTGGTGCTCGGTCTCGCGCGTCGCGAGTTGTGGCGCGGCGAACCGCAGGACACGTCGCCGCGTCTGCTGCTGACCGGCGCGGTGATCGCCGCCGGCTGGGCCGCGCTGATTACGTTGCTGCTGAATCTCGCGCCCGACAATCGTTTGCGCGGCATGCTGTTCTGGTTGACTGGCGACCTTAACGGCGGCGCGATGCCGTGGCTCGCGTTGGCCGCCTTGGTGGTCGCGCTGGCGGCGATCGTGCCGGTCGCGCCGCGTTTGAATGTGCTGCTGCGCGGCGACGCCGCCGCGCAGGCGCTGGGCGTCGCGGTGATGCCGCTGCGACTGCGCGTGTATCTGGTGGCATCGCTCGCGGCGGCGGCCGCGGTGACAACCGCGGGCACGGTCGGCTTCGTGGGGCTGGTGGTGCCGCATATGCTGCGGCTCGCGTTCGGCAACGACCAGCGCATGCTGTTGCCGGCTGCCGCGCTGGGCGGCGGCGTCGCGGTGATGGGCGCGGACCTGATCGCGCGGACAGTGATTGCGCCGGCGCAATTGCCGGTGGGGGTGATTACGTCGCTGGTCGGCGTGCCGGTGTTTCTGTGGATGCTGCTGCGCAAACGCCGATGACTAAAACGCCGATGACTAAAACGCCGACGACTAAAACGCCGATGATTCATAACTCGCCGCCCCCGACGACTTCCCAAACGTCGCTCAGCGCGCAGCGCGTGAGCCTGCACGCTGGCCCGCGCACCTTGCTCGACGCGTTCACGCACACGTTCTACGCCGGCGAGATGTGGTGCATCGCCGGGCCGAACGGCGCGGGCAAGACCACCTTGCTGGCGACGCTCGCGGGCTTGCGGTCGCCGTCGGCGGGACAGGTCGAACTCGACGGCGTGCGCGTCGCCGACTGGCCGCCGTTGCCGCTCGCGCAGCGCCGCGCGCTGATGCCGCAAAGCGTCGCCGATGCATTCAGCGCGAGCGTGCTCGATATCGTGATGCTGAACCGCTTTCCGCATCTGAACGGTTGGGGTTGGGAAGGCGCGGCGGATCGCGAAGCCGCGCGCGCCGCGCTCGATCTGCTCGGTCTCGGCGGATTCGCCGCGCGCGACGTGCTGTCGCTATCCGGCGGCGAGCGGCAACGCGTGGCGCTGGCGGCGGTATTGTGCCAAGACGCGCCGCTGCTGCTGCTCGACGAGCCGTTATCGCATCTCGACCTGCATCATCAGATCGAGTGTCTCGAAGCGCTCGCCGCGTGGATGCGCGAAGCGGGCCGCACGGTGCTGTTTTCGTGCCACGATCTGAATCTGGCGCGCCGCTTCGCGACGCATGCCTTGCTGCTCGACGGCGAGGGCAGCGCTTATGCCGGCCCGGTCCATGACGTATTGACACCGGCGCTCGCGAGCCGCGCGTTCGGCTATCCGCTGATTCTGATTCGCGACGGCGAGCACGAGGCCTTGATACCGGCGCCGCGTGCACGTCAGGAACGTCATGAATCGCAGGCCAACCATGACACACCGGCAGGTTGACGTTTTACTCAAACATTTTCTTCAAGACACGCTTATGACTTCTTCGTCCTATCCGGCCGGTTTGCCCGAGGTTGCACCGCTCGATCAAACGCTGCGGGCCGAGTTGCAACACCTCATCGATACGAAGACCAAACCGCCCGGCAGTCTCGGCCGGCTCGAAACGCTCGCGCGCCAGATGGGATTGATCCAGCGCACCACGCGGCCGAGCGTGCAGCGTCCGGCGATGATCGTGTTCGCCGGCGATCACGGCATTGCCAACGAAGGCGTGAGCCCTTATCCGCAGGCGGTCACCGCGCAGATGGTCGCGAATTTTCTCGGTGGCGGCGCGGCGATCAATGCGTTGAGCCGTGTCGCGGGCATGGAACTCGAAGTGGTCAATGCAGGCATCGCGACACCGCTGCCGTCGACGGAAGGACTCGTCGACATCCCGGTTGCCGCCGGCACGCGCAACTTCGCGCACGAAGCGGCGATGACCACCGCCCAGGCGCTTGCCGCGATGCAGGCGGGCGCGGCGCGCGTGCGTCATCACGCGGCGCTCGGCACCAACGTGATCGGCTTCGGCGAGATGGGGATCGCGAACACGTCGGCGGCCGCGTGCTTGATGAGCCGGCTGTGCGGCGTGCCGATCGACGAATGCGTCGGACGCGGCACCGGTCTCGACAACGCGGGCCTCGCGAGAAAGCGCAACGTGCTGGCTTCGGCGCTGGCCCGTCATCCGGTGTCGAACGATCCGCTCACGGTGCTCGCCACCTTCGGCGGTTTCGAAATCGCGATGATGGCCGGCGCGTATCTCGCCGCCGCCGAGGCGCGCATGACGATTCTGGTGGACGGCTTCATCGCGACCTCCGCGCTGCTGATCGCCGACGCGCTCGCGCCCGAGGTGCGCGAGTACTGCGTGTTCGCGCATGCGTCGAACGAAGCGGGGCACCGGCGCATGCTCGATCATTTCGGCGGTCTGCCGTTGCTGTCGCTCGACCTGCGGCTCGGTGAAGGCACGGGCGCGGCGCTCGCCGTGCCGTTGCTGCGCGCGGCGGTGGCATTCGTGAACGAGATGGCCAGCTTCGAATCGGCCGGCGTCGCGAATCGCGAAGGGTGATTCGGCGCATGCGAAGCGAGCGACCGAGCGACAGTCCCAGCAACAGACCCAGCGAGCGACCCAGCGAACAGCGCAGCGCACAAGGCTGCGCGCCACGCACCGCGCGAGGCTACCCATGAATCCGCTCGCTGAACTGCGCTATTTCTTCACCGCGCTCGGTTACTTCACGCGCGTGCCGGTGCCGCGCTGGGTCGGCTTCGAACCGCACTATCTGAACGCGGCGGCGCGCTATTTCCCGCTGGTCGGCGCCTTGGTCGGCGCATTGAGCGCGCTCGTCTACCTGGCCGCGTTGCACGTCTTTCCCGCGGGCGTCGCGGTGCTGCTGTCGATGGCGGTATCGCTCGTCGTCACCGGCGCATTCCACGAAGACGGTCTCGCCGATTGCGTCGATGCGTTCGGTGGCGCCTATACGCGCGACGACGTGCTGCGCATCATGCATGACTCGCGCATCGGCGCCTTCGGCGCCATCGCCCTGGTGATCGCGCTGGCGCTGAAGTGGCAAATGCTGGCCGCATTGCCGCCGCTGCGTGCGGCAAGTCTGATGATTGCCGCGCACGCGGCGAGCCGCACCTGCGCGATCAGCTATCTGGCGACGCTCGATTACGTGCGCGCCGAAGGCAGGGCCAAACCGGTCGCGCAGCGCCTGAGCGGGCCGGCCTTGCTGTGTGCCGCGCTATTCGGCCTGCCCTGGCTGTGGTGGCCGAACGGGCCGGTCTCGCCCGATGCGCCGGCATGGCGCTTCGCGGTGACCGCGCTGGTCGTGCTGCTGGCACTACGCTTCGCGTTGGGCCGCTATTTCGTCCGACGCATCGGCGGCTATACCGGCGACTGTCTCGGCTTTGCGCAGCAGATCTTTGAACTGAGCATTTATCTGGTGGGGCTCGCATGGATATCGTCCTGATTCGCCATCCCGCCGTCGCGCTCGATGCGGGCGTGTGTTACGGCCACAGCGACGTCGCGCTCGCCGAGGACGCGGAAGTGTCGTCGGACGCGCTCGCGTTGAAGCTCGCCACCTTGCAGGTGCCCGCGCCGCGCGTGTTGATGTCGAGTCCGCTCAAACGCTGCTCGGCGCTCGCGGCCGAAATGGCGAATGCGTTCGGGTGCGTGGTGAGTCACGACGATCGTCTGAAGGAAATGGATTTCGGCACGTGGGAAAGCCAGCGCTGGGATGCGATCGATCGCGAATTGCTCGACGACTGGGCGGCCAACTTCGAACATGCGCGCGCGCACGGCGGCGAAAGCGTCGCGCAGTTCGTCGAACGGGTGCGGGCCTGGCTCGATGCGTTCGCGCAGACGCGCGAGCTGTCGCCCGCGTATGTGGTCACGCATGCGGGCGTGATGCGGGTGATCGCGTCGCTCGTGCTGGAGGTGCCGCTCGAGCGATGTTTGCGCTGGGCGCTGGATATGACCGGCATCGTCTGGTTACGGCGCGACGATGAAACGCAGCAGTGGGCGCTGGTGCGGTGGAACGCGTGAGGGCGGCTGCGTGAAGGCGTTTGCTTTACTGCGCGCCCGGCTTGCGCCGCGAGCGCGCGAGCTCCAGGTCCTCGCATAACTGTTTCGCGCCTTGCGCGATGCGCGGCGCGGGGCGGTTGATCAGATCGCCGTCGATCGCGAAGAGATTGTCGTTCGCCACCGCCGTCAGACTCGGCCACGCGCGCCACGTTGCGAGTTGCGGCAACGGCGTGTTGGGCTGCGTCGCGCCCGGCGCGGCTGTCACGATCGCTTCCGGATTGGCCGCGAGCACCGCCTCGGTCGATACCGTCGGCACCAGCGGCGCGAGCTTCGCGAATACATTGCGCCCGCCGCATAGCGCGATGACGTCGCTGATCATATGATCGCCGTTGAGCGTCATCAACGGTTGATCCCACACCTGATAGAACACGCCGACCGGCGGCCGGCTCGCATAGCGCGCGCGTAGCGTCGCGATGTCGTGCCGATACGTGGCGGCCGCCGCATCGGCTTGCGTCGAGGTGCCGAGCAACTGGCCGAGCTTCACGAGCGACACGGCGACGTCGTCCAGACGATGCGGCTCGCTGAAGAACATCGGCACATGCAGTTCGCGCAGGCGATCGAGTTGCCGCTGCGCATTGCCATGCCGCCACACGACGATCAGATCCGGCTTCAATGCGACGATGCGTTCGAGGTCGAGCGCCTTGTTGTCGCCGACGCGCGGCAGTTGCCGGGCCTCGGCGGGATAGTCGCTGTAGGAGACGGCGCCGACCATCTTCGTGCCGCCGCCCGCCGCGTAGAGAAGTTCGGTGACGTGCGGCGCGAGGCTGATCACGCGTTGCGCGGGGGCGGACAGGGTGACGGCGGCGCCGGTGTCGTCGGTGACCGTTATCGCGGCGCGCGCTTGAATCGCGGCCACGCACAGCGAGACGGCGATAGCGAAGCGGAGTGGGGCGGTCATGGACTTCTCCAGGTTCATGCTTTGTATTCCCGCACTGCTTCGCACAGGCTCTGTTCGAAGCGCAGCCACTCCGTTTCGTTCGCGGGCAAGCCGAAGCGCACGCTTTCCGTCGCTGCAAAAAGCCGCGTCCACACGCCACGTCGCGCGAGCGCTTCGTGCAGCGCGGGCGCGTGTCGATCGGCGGTCCATGCGAATAGCGGCGTGTGACGCGTGGCCAATCCTTGCGCCTGCAACAACGTGACGAGACGCGCGCTGTCGATAGCGAGTCGCGCACGCATCCGTTCCTGCCATGCGTGATCCGCGAACGCGGCTTTGACCGCGTGCCGCGCCGGACCGCTGACGGTCCACGCGCCGAGCGTGCGCCGCAACGTGTCGAGCAAGGCGGGCGCGCCAAGCACGAAGCCCGCGCGCACACCCGCGAGCCCGAAGAACTTGCCCGGCGAGCGCAACACGATCAAACCGTCGCGATGCGTCTGGGCCGCGAGCGACGCCTCGGGCATCGTGTCGGCGAAGGCTTCGTCGATCAGCAGCGTGCCGCCGCGTGCGCTCAGTTGCGCATGCCACCGCATCAGCTTCGCGGCGTCGAGGTGCTCGGCGGTCGGATTGTTCGGGTTCACGACGACCGCGTGCGTGAGCGTGGCCGGCAGGCGGTCGTCACGCACATCGAGCGACACGACGCGATGACCGGCGCGCTCGAAAGCGGGCGCGTATTCGCTGTACGTGAGCGGCGCAATCCCGGTTTCGCCGCGCGGCAGCAGCGCAGGCAGCGCGCGAATCGCCGCCTGACTGCCCGCGACCGGTAGCACGTGCGATGCGTCGGGGGCGCCGTAGTAACGCGCGGCGCAGGCGGCGAAATCGTCGCCGTCGTCGGGAAGGCGGCGCCATGCTTCGGCGGGAACCGGCGGCACGGGATAGCCGTGCGGATTGATCCCCGTCGAGAGATCGAGCCAGGCGGTGTAGGGAATACCGTAGCGTGCGGCGGCTTCGTGCAGATTGCCGCCGTGGACGACGGGGGCGCTCATGTTGAAAACGGCACGCTCAGCAGCGCGAGCACGATCAGCATCGCGAGCCACAGGATCAGCGTGCGCTCCACCAGCATCAGCGCGGCCGTCACATGCGAGGCCTTCGCGGCGTGACCGAAACCCAGCGTCGGCCTTTGCTCCAGCGCGCCGTGATACACGGCCGGCCCGCCGATCAGCACGTTCAGACTGCCCGCGCCGGACGCCATCACCGGCCCCGCGTTCGGACTGTCCCAGCGCGGCGCCTGTTCGCGCCAGCAGCGCAATGCCGTGCGCGTATCGCCGAGCAGCGCATAGCTGAGCGCGGTCAGGCGGGCGGGAATCCAGTTGAGTACGTCGTCGATGCGTGCGGCCGCCCAGCCGTAACGTAGATAGCGTGGCGTGCGATAGCCCCACATCGCGTCGAGCGTGTTGGCGAGGCGGAAGCCGAGCGCGCCCGGGCCGCCCGCGATCGCGAACCAGAACAGCGCGCCGAAGATCGCGTCGTTGCCGTTTTCGAGCGCCGATTCGACGGCGGCGCGCGACAACGCGCCTTCATCGGCATGGGTGGTTTCGCGCGATACGATGCGCGCGGTCAAGAGACGCGCCTGCGCGAGGTCGCGTTGCGCGAGCGCCCTGGCGATCGGTTCGATATGGTCGTGCAGACTGCGCGCGCCGAGCGCGAACCACAGCAACGCGACGTGCACCGCGCAGGCCTCGAAGAACGGCAGCACCGAGACCAGAAGCCACGCGATCAGCACCGGCGGCAGCACCGCGAGCGACCACGCGAGCAGGCCCTTCAAGCGCAGACGGCGGCCGGTGTTGTAGCGCTTTTCGAGGCGCTTCGCCCAATGACCGAAACCGACCAGCGGATGCGCGGTGCGCGGCTCGCCGAGCCAACGATCGACGGCGACGCCCGCGGTCGCGAGCGTGACGATGAGAGGTAGCGACAGCATCAGACGTGGTCCGCCGTTTTCAACGCGAGCGGCAGACCCGCGGCCATGAAGGTGGCTTGCGTGCTCAACGCGGCGATGCGCTGGTTGAGCCGCCCGAGTTCGTCGACATAAAGACGCGTGGCCGCGCCGAGCGGCACGACACCCAGGCCGATTTCATTGCTGACGACGATCACCTTGCCGCGCGCGGCGACCAGCGCCGCCTCGAGTGCCGCGACATGCGCGTGGTAGCGATCGAGCGACACCGCTTCGCCATCGGCGGGACACAGCAGGTTCGCGAGCCACAGCGTCAGGCAATCGATCAACACGCAATGCCCGGCGGCGTCGGCTTGCGCGAGCGCACCGGCCAGATCGGCGTCCGCTTCGACCAGCCGCCAATGCGCCGGACGCCGCTCGCGATGATGCGCGATGCGCGCGGCGAATTCGGCGTCGTTGCCGACGCGCGCGGTGGCGATGTAGGTGACGGGGAGGGCGCTGCGGTCGGCCAGTTGTTCGGCGTGCGCACTCTTGCCGGAGCGCGCGCCGCCAAGGACGAAGGTGAGGTCGCGGGGAGTCATCGCGTGATTGTACCGGCGCGTGGATCGTGGCGGCGGGGTGGGATAATGCCGCGTCCGGACGGTGCCGCCGTCCCTGTGTTCGTTCATTTGTTCACGCCGCCGTTTTCGACCCTCGCTATTCCGTGACTGCTACTTCGACTGTTCCTTTGAGCGCCGCATCGGCCGTTGCTTCGACCACGCCCTCAGCCGCGCAAGACGTCGCACCTGTACCGCGCGGCACGCTGATGATTCAGGGCACCACGTCCGATGCCGGCAAGAGCACGCTGGTCGCCGGCCTGTGCCGTCTCGCGCGGCGCGCGGGCGTGCGGGTCGCGCCGTTCAAGCCGCAGAACATGGCGCTCAACAGCGCGGTCACGGTGGACGGCGGCGAGATCGGCCGCGCCCAGGCGCTGCAGGCGGTGGCCGCCGGCATCGCCGCGCACACCGATCTGAACCCGGTGCTGCTCAAACCGACCAGCGATCGCGGCGCACAGGTGATCATCCACGGCAAGGCGCGCATGAATCTCGACGCGCGCGCTTACCACGACTACAAACCGGTCGCGTTCGAGGCGGTGCTGGCTTCGTATGCGCGCTTGCAGGCGAGCTACGACACGATCTTCGTCGAAGGCGCGGGCAGTCCCGCCGAGATCAATCTGCGCGATCGCGACATCGCCAACATGGGTTTTGCGGAAGCGGTGGATTGTCCGGTGGTGCTGGTCGCCGACGTCGATCGAGGCGGGGTGTTCGCGCACCTGACCGGTACGCTCGCGTGTCTGTCGGCGAGCGAGCAGGCGCGGGTGCGGGGCTTCATCATCAACCGCTTTCGCGGCGACGTGAGCCTGCTGCAGCCCGGGCTCGACTGGCTCGAAGCGAAGACCGGCAAGCCGGTGCTCGGCGTGGTGCCGTATCTGCACGGCCTGACGCTCGACGCCGAGGACATGCTGCCGCCCGAGCTGCGCGCCGCGCAACGAGGCGACGCGCAACGGATGCTGCGCGTGGTCGTGCCGGTGCTGCCGCATATCAGCAACCACACGGATTTCGACGCGTTGCGCGCGCATCCGCAGGTGGATTTTCATTACGTGCGCGGTGGCATGCCGATGCCGCCAGCCGATCTGATCATTCTGCCGGGTTCGAAGAACGTGCCCGGCGATCTCGCGTTTCTGCGCGCGCAGGGCTGGGACGCGGTGCTGCAACGGCATCTGCGCTACGGCGGACGGGTCATCGGCATCTGCGGCGGCATGCAGATGCTGGGGCGCGAAGTGGCCGATCCGCATGGCGTCGAAGGCGCGCCGGGGACGTGGGCGGGGCTCGGCTGGCTCGATTATTCGACCGTGCTCACGCGCGAGAAGACGCTGAAGAACGTGCGCGGGCGTCTGGCGTTGCCGGGGTTGCCGGGGTTGCCGGAAGCGGCCGAGGTGGCGGGTTACGAAATCCATATGGGCGAGACGCGCGGTCCGGCGCTGGATGCGCCGGCGTTGTATCTCGGCGATGCGGTAAGCGCTGCTGGCGCGGCGGGTGAGGCTGATGACGCAGATGCGGCACAAGAATGTGCTGCGAACGTATTGACGGCAACGTCACCCGCTTCCGCTTCGCGTCCCGATGGCGCGCTGTCCGCCGATGGCCAGATTCTCGCCACCTATGTGCACGGGCTGTTCGATACACCCGCTGCCTGCGCCGCGTTGCTCGCGTGGGCCGGATTGAGCGATGCCGAGGCGATCGATTATCCGGCGCTGCGCGAGGCATCGCTGGAACGGCTGGCGGATACGCTGGCTGAGCATCTTGATCTGGCCAGGCTGTTCGGGGCTATCGGCTGACCTGAACGTGCGCGTTAGCGTTAGCGGGATCGACTCGCTTGCCTGGTTGGCTCGGTTGGCTCGGTTTGTTCGGTAGGCTCGGTAGGCTCGGTAGGCTCGGTAGGCAATTAACTCCCAATAAGAATTAATCTAAGCCTGCGACGTGGTTTTTCACGCTCCACGGTTCGAATACAGTCCTGATACCGACGGCGCGCACGGCGCCGCCTTTCTCTTATCAAGGACACGTCATGAACTCGAACCGCTCCGCCGATCTGGCCGCTCTGCTGCTCCGCGTCGCCTTGGGCGTGCTGTATCTCGCCCATAGCCTGCAAAAAATCTTCGTTTTCACGCTGCCGGGAACGGCGCAATTCTTCGTCTCGCTCGGGTTGCCGGGCTGGCTCGGTTACGTGACGGCGTTCGTCGAACTGCTCGGCGGCATCGCGCTGCTGCTCGGCGTGCAAGTCCGCTGGGTTGCGCTGGCGTTGCTGCCGTTCATGCTAGGCGCGATGTCCGCGCATCTGCACAACGGCTGGGGCTTCGCATCGCCGAACGGCGGCTGGGAATACCCGGCGTTCTGGGCAGTGACGCTGGCGGTGCAGTCGCTGCTGGGCGGCGGGGCGCTCGCGCTGGGGAGCGCGAAGGTGGCGCGGACGGTGGCGGCCTAGAGGTTTTGCCTCGACCGACCGCTAAATGCGCTATTTTCGGACGAAAACGTAGGGCAATCGCTTTGTTTTCGGACATATGGCGCCACCAGGCTAAGCAAATTAAGTAGTTTCCGGCGGTCAGCTAGGAAGACGGCTACGAAAATCATCTATGTTTCGGACAATAATGCACTTAATTGCATTATTTTTCGGACATCGAGATGAATGTCGACCCCACAATGAGTCAAATTTCGGACAGCGATACGGCCGAAATCCTATTCTCCATCGGAGACGGCGCATTTGCCCGAGCGCTGCGCCGTCTCGCCGATGCGGGGACAATCCGGCGCATCTACGCAGGTATCTATACACGCAATCTCGATAGTCCCGTCGAAGCCATCGTGCTTCGCAACTGGGCCGCGATTGTCAGCCATCTTCTCCCCGGTGCGGTGCTGGCGTACCGGTCAGCCCTGGAGCAGCGGCCGGTCGATGGGGTGATTTACGTCCGCCGTGGCCGCACCCGTCGCAAGCTCGAACTTCCCGGGCTCGTTGTCGAGGTGTTCTCGGGGGCGGGTGCGCCTGCGCTACTTGACCCGCCTGCCCCAGATTTACTGCATCGAACGATTTATTTGCCAAGCGAAGCCCGTGGCTTTCTGGAAAACATGGGGGCGGCTCGAGGCGCAAGCCGGCGGGTGCTGCCTCAGGAGGATATTGAGACTCGACTCGATAAAATCCTGACCATTCGAGGCGATTTCAAGCTCAACGATCTGCGAGATCAGGCCAAAGCCATTGCTGAGAAGCTGGACCTGGGGGCAGAGGGGAAGCGTTTTGACGGCATTGTCGGCGCACTGCTAGGCACGCACGAAGAAAAGAAATTGCGGAGCAAGCTCGCGCTTGCCCGGGTGGCAGGAAAACCTTATGACCCGGATCGGCTCGAACTCTTCGACGTACTGCATGGCGCCTTGTCTGGCAGTGTGTTCGCGCATCCCGTCGACGCATCGAACAGGGGCGTGGCGTTAGAGAATTTCGCGTTCTTCGAGGCTTATTTCTCGAATTTCATCGAAGGAACGACGTTCGAGGTGGAAGAGGCTGAACAGATTGTCTTTGCTGGAGCCATTATCGCGAACCGGTCCGAAGACTCTCACGACATTCTGGGGACCTTCCGGGCGGCGAGCTCAACGCCGTGGAGAAACCAGTCCGCGTCGATGCCCGACGGTTTTCTCGACTGGCTCAAGAGCGTAAATGCCCTGGTCATGCAGGCGCGGCCGGATAAGCGGCCTGGGCAGTGGAAGGAGAAGCGCAATATGGCCGGCAACACCCTCTTCGTGTTGCCGGAGCAGGTTCCTGCGACTCTTGCCGAAGGTTTCGAACGAATCGTTTCGTTGACGGACCCTGTCGCGAGAGCGCTGATGACCATGTTCGTCGTCTCGGAGGTTCATCCTTTTCAGGACGGCAACGGACGCACGGCACGGTTAGCCATGAACTGCATACTCAGTGAGGCCGGCATGTGCCGGATCATCATTCCGACCGTGTATCGGGAGGATTACTTGCTGCCGCTGAAGCGACTGACCAATGACCGGGATGCGGTGCCCTATGTTCGTAGCATGCAGCGTATTCACGACTGGACGTCGCGTTTTGACTATGGCCAGCAGCGGCACGACGTACAGCGTCAGCTTGCTCGCGGCAACGCTTTCAAGGAAGACTTGAGAAACTATCGGCTGATCTTTCCGGACGATGCCGCGAGTCGCGGCTGACCCGTCGGGAGAACACCGATGGCAGCCGTGACGTCTTCCCTCAATACAACACGATCTGCGTACACCGAAACAGCGCGATCGTCTTGCCGTTCGGATCGGTGACCGTCGCATCCCACACCTGCGTGCTGCGCCCGAGATGCACGCCCCTGGCGACCGCGCGGATCGTGCCTTCGGTCGCCGTACCCAGAAAATTGCTCTTCAGTTCGACGGTCGTGAAATTGCGCGCCGTTTCCGGCAGATGGGCGAGGCACGCATAACCGCACGCGGTATCCGCGAGCCCGATCACGGTCGCTGCGTGCAGAAAACCGTTCGGCGCGAGCAATTCCTCCCGCACGGTCAATTCCGCGCTCAACCCGCCTTGTTCCAGCGACAGGACCCGCACGCCCAGCAAGCCGGGCAGCTTGCCCTGCTGGCGTTCGTGCAGACGTTCGACGGTGTATTCCGGGCGCAGATTGCTCATGGAGTAGCCATTCCTCGATGGAAAAATTCGACGACGCGTGACGCGCATTTGACCGGCGGGGCTTCGACCCCGCGGCATTTGTCGATATTATCAACGGCTGGATCGGCACGCTCAGCCGTCAATCCGCAACGCGCGGCGCGGGCCGGCACGCGGTCGGGGCGGAAAAGCGGCAAGCAAGCGACAGAAAAGCGGCAAACAAGCGGCAGAAGAGTGGCAGAAGAGTGGCAAGCAGGCGGCAAACCGGCTGGCGGCGCCCAGCCTTCTTTCCGGGAGAATTCATGACGGTGATCGTGGTGGCGAATCCGAAGGGCGGCGTGGGCAAGAGCACGCTGTCCACCAATCTGGCCGGCTATTTCGCCGCGTCGGGCGAGTGGGTCGCGCTGGCGGACCTGGACAAGCAGCAGTCCGCGCACGCGTGGCTGTCGTTGCGCCCCGACACGCTGCCGGCCATCGAAACCTGGGAGGTCAATCCCGACACGCCGGCCAAACCGCCCAAGGGCCTGGAGCACGCGGTGATCGATACGCCGGCCGGCCTGCACGGCAACCGGCTGAACATCGCGCTGGATCTCGCGGACAAGGTGATCGTGCCGCTGCAGCCGTCCATGTTCGATATCCTGGCCACGCAGGAATTTCTCGAACGGCTCGCGAAGGAAAAGGCCGTCCGAAAAGGGGCGATCGAGATAGGCGTGGTGGGCATGCGGGTCGACGCGCGCACGCGTTCCGCAGAGCAACTACACCGCTTCGTGGAAGGGCTGAAGCTGCCGGTGCTGGGCTTCCTGCGCGATACGCAGAACTACGTGCAGCTCGCCGCGCACGGGCTGACGCTGTGGGACGTCGCGAAAAGCCGCGTCGAAAAGGATCTGGAGCAGTGGCAGCCGATCGTCGAATGGACGAACGGCGCGGCCAGAAAAGAGTAAGCCGGCAGGGCCGGCGCGACAGGCCGAGCGCGCAAGGCGTCGCTCGGGTTCGACTCAGGTCCAGCTCTGGGTCGGCACGTGGTCGCGGCTGCCCTTGATCTTGTTGTTGTCGTCGACGAATACCAGGTCGGGCTTCCAGCCGGCCTTCAGCTCGGCCTCATCGACCACCGCGAACGCGGCGATGATCACCAGGTCGCCCAGCTGCGCACGACGCGCGGCCGAACCGTTCAGCGAAATCATGCCGCTGCCGCGTTCGCCCTTGATCGCGTAGGTCGAGAAACGCTCGCCGTTATTGATGTTCCAGATGTCGATCCGTTCGTTTTCGACGATGTTCGCCGCTTCCAGCAAATCTTCGTCGATCGCGCACGAGCCTTCGTAGTGCAGCTCGCAGTGCGTGACCGCGACGCGGTGGATCTTCGACTTCAGCATGTTGCGTTGCATGACCAATCAATCCCTTAAGGCTACTTGTTGTCGTCCGCGCCGGCCGAGGCCGCCATGGTTGACATGGGGCCCTGGCGCATCCGGCGGCGGACGCTGCGTCAGATTTCGAGGTTGTCGATAAGGCGCGTCGCGCCGAGCTTGGCGGCGGCCAGCACGACCAGTTCCGCTTCCGTGTCCTGCGGACCCGGCGGCAACAGATTCGAGCGCTTGCGCACCGCGATGTAGTCCGGCTGCCAGCCGCGCGCGGCGAGCGTCGACATGGCGGCCTGTTCAATTTTTGCGAAGTCGCGATCGCCCGACAGCACGGCTTCGCGCACGCGTTGCAGCTCGGCGGCCAGCACCGGCGCCTCGGCGCGCTCGGCGGCCTGCAGATAGCGGTTGCGCGAGCTGAGCGCGAGGCCGTCGGTATCGCGCACGGTTTCGGCGGCGATGATGTCGGTCGGCAGCGCGAACTGATTGCACATGCGGCGCACGATCATCAACTGCTGATAATCCTTCTTGCCGAACACCGCGACGCGCGGCTGCACGCACGACATCAGCTTCATCACTACCGTGCACACGCCCTGGAAGAAGCCCGGACGGAATTCGCCCTCGAGGATGTCGCCCAGATCGTGCGGCGGATGCACGCGATACTCCTGCGGCTCCGGATACAGATCGCGCTCGGTCGGCGCGAACAGCACGTAGACGTTTTCCTTCTGCAGCTTGTCGATGTCGGCTTCGAGCGTGCGCGGATATTTGTCGAAATCCTCGTTCGGGCCGAATTGCAGACGGTTGACGAAGATGCTCGCCACCACCGGATCGCCGTGCTGGCGCGCGAGGCGCATCAACGATAGATGCCCTTCGTGCAGATTGCCCATGGTCGGCACGAAGGCCGTACGATTCTGGCCGCGCAACTGGTCGCGCAATTCATGGATCGAGCTGATGACTTTCATGATCGGACAGGGGTTTCCTCGCGCGGCGCGAGACTCGGTCGACGCGACCTTTCAGGAAGATCGCACGGCCCGCCGCCTCACTGGTAATGACATGTTCGGAGCGCGGGATTGTAGTGGATTTGCACGCCCGGCGCACCGGAATGAGGCGGATCGAATCGTGCTGGTGCACCCGGCGCGTTTCACGCCGGCGAATAGGCAAGCCGCACGTAAATCGGCGCGAACGGCTCCGCCTGGGTGATTTCGACGAGCGACTCGCGGCACAGTTCGAGCACGGCGATGAAATTCACCACCACCACCGGCACGCCCTTGCTCGTGTCGAACAGGTCGGAGAACTCGACGAAACGCGCATTCTGCAACTGCCGCAGGATCAGGCTCATGTGCTCGCGCACCGACAGTTCCTCGCGCGAAATCTTGTGATGCTGGACCAGCTTCGCGCGCTTGATCACGTCGGCCCACGCGGCGCGCAGGTCTTCGCTGTTCACGTCGGGGAAGCGCGGCGTGATGCTCTGCTCGATGTAGACCTCGGCGCGCAGGAAGTCGCGCCCCAACTGCGGCAACTGGTCGATGCGCTGCGCGGCGAGCTTCATCTGCTCGTATTCGAGCAGGCGGCGCACCAGTTCCGCGCGCGGGTCCTCGGCTTCCTCGCCGCTGTCGGCCTTTTTCACCGGCAACAGCATGCGCGACTTGATCTCGATCAGCATCGCGGCCATCAGCAGATATTCGGAGGCGAGTTCGAGATTGGTCTGGCGCAACTGGTCGACATAACCGAGGTACTGCGCGGTGACATCCGCCATCGGAATGTCGAGCACGTTGAAGTTCTGCTTGCGGATCAGGTACAGCAACAGATCCAGCGGTCCTTCGAATGTTTCGAGGAAGACTTCGAGCGCGTCCGGCGGGATGTACAGGTCGGTGGGCAGCTTGAAGAGCGGCTCGCCGTACAGACGTGCAAATGCGATGCCGTCGACGGTGTCGGGCGTCGAATCGGTGGCGGGCGCGGCGAGCGCGGCGTCGGGCGACGCCGGCGGTACGCCGTGAGCCTCGTCGGCGTGACTCACGCTCACCCGGTCAGAAGTTCTGGTAGTACGAGTAAGGCGTCTGCTCGACGCGCGAGGCTTTCTGCTCGGCGCGTTCTTCCAGATCGATCGGCTGTTTGTCCCACAGCAGCGCGCGGCCGCGGCGTTGCTCGGCTTCCAGATTGGGTTTCTGTTGCTTGAGCTGGTTCAGGAACTGGGTGATGTCCGATTGATACATGGCTCGACGTCCGTGGTGGGTGAAATGGCGGCTGCTCGCCCGGATTGCGCCGCCGCATGGGCGGCTTGCAGATCGTTGCCAATCGTGGCCGGGTGGCGGCGCCGTTATTCCATAATTTTACCGCATGCGCCGCGCGCGGTCGAAAAAGGTCGGAGGATGCCGGGCAATGACCGGCCGCAACCGATTACAGGCGCGGCAATGCCGTCGCATCGTCCGGAAAATTCCCCGGAACCGGTTTATGTGCAGTGCGTCAAAGCCGGGCGCGTGGCGGCGTGCATCGAACCCTTTAGAGATGTCGCGGCCTTGCGCCGATGTGGTCAAATAGCGTGCTTCGGCCGCCGTGGCGCGGCTCGGCGACAAGCCAGCATCCATTCAGCAACAACTATCATCAACCGTGGCCGGAGGTCCTGTTTGGCGGGATGTGCGATCGTTAAGCCGCAGGCGCGGCGCGGCAAGGCCGGTTCCGGACGCGGCACGGCCTCGGCCGCCTCGGCCGTATCGTCCGCGCCGCGCTGGCTGCGCGCGTGGCTGGCCTTCGGCATCGTCATGCTGTCGTTGGCCTCGGGCGCGGCGCACGCGGCGCGTGCCGCCGCCAGCTACAAGGTCGACATCGAAGCCACGCCGCGCTCGCTGCGCAAGCTGCTCGAAGCGCACCTGGATATCGCGCGCTTCGCCAAACGGCCCGACGTCAGCGACGACCAGTTCGAGTTTCTGATCACGGCCACGCCGCAACAAGTGCGCGATCTGGCCGCCACCCAAGGTTATTTCACGCCGGTCGTGCGGACCGACGTTCGCACCGTCGACGCCACCAAACGCGTCACCGTGAGCGTCGACCCCGGTCCGCAGACGCGTATCTCGTCGGTGTCGCTGTCGTTTCGCGGACCGGTGCAGACCGAGGACCCTGCCCAGGAAAACGCCGCGCGCTTCGCGTTCTCGCTGCACGAGGGCGAGCCGTTTTCGCAGGGCGACTGGGACGACGCGAAGAACGCGTCGCTGAAGGCCTTGCAGGCGCGCCGTTACCTGGGCGCGAAGATCTACCACTCGGAGGCGCTGATCGATCCGCGCACGCACGAGGCGAAGCTGTCGGTCGAGTTCGACAGCGGTCCGACTTTCACGATGGGCAAGCTCGATGTCTCGGGCACGCGGCGCTATCCCGAACAGATCGTCGACAACGTCAATCCGATCTCGGTCGGCGATATCTACGACGTGCAGCGCGTCGCCGAGCTGCAGCGCCAGTTGCAGAACACGCCGTACTACGCGAGCGTCGCGATCGACGTGGACAGCGACCCGGCCAAACCAGTCGACACGCCGGTGCACGTGAAGGTGTCCGAGTATCCGTACAACAGCATTCGCGGCGGTCTCGGCTATTCGACCGACAACGGCCCGCTGCTGCAGGGCGCGTACTCGTATCTCGACACGTTCGGCAAGGCGTGGCCGTTCACCGTCGAGGGCCGCGCCGATCAGATCCAGCAGTACGGCCAGATTCAACTGGCGATGCCGCCGGGGCCGCGCGCGTGGACCAATAGCGTGCTGGCGTCCTACACCACCACAGATGTCTCCGACACGCGCATCTACAGCATCCGGGGCGGCGTGCAGCGGGCCCGTACCTCGCAGTTCATCGACTACAACTACTCGATCCTGTACTACCAGGACCGGCTCGACCAGAACGCGATCGCGCCGACCACCAGCCGCGCGCTGGTGCCGGCGTGGTCGTGGACCCGCCGCAATACCGACGACCCGCTGTTTCCGCGCAAGGGCAACCTGATTCACGTCGAGGCGGGCTTCGCGGTGAAGGGCCTGCTGACCGATCAGACCTTCGTGCGCGGCTATGCGCGCGGCCAGCAGTATCTGCCCATCGGCAAGCAGGATCTCGTGCTGTTCCGCGCCGAACTCGGCGGCGTGTTCACCAGCGGCAGTTCGAGCGGCGTCCCGGCCTCGCTGCTGTTTCGCGCGGGCGGCTCGAACTCGGTGCGTGGCTACGGCTATCAGAGCATCGGTAACGAGGTGGACGGTTCGGTGCTGCCCACCAAATATCTCGTGACGGCCGCGACCGAATACCAGCACTGGTTCACGCACGACTGGGGCGCGGCGGCGTTCTTCGATATCGGCACCGCCACCGACACCTGGGGCGAAAAAGTCTTTTACCCCGGCGTCGGGGTGGGCGCGCGCTGGC
Source organism: Paraburkholderia sp. D15 (assembly GCF_029910215.1). Taxonomy (NCBI): domain Bacteria; kingdom Pseudomonadati; phylum Pseudomonadota; class Betaproteobacteria; order Burkholderiales; family Burkholderiaceae; genus Paraburkholderia; species Paraburkholderia sp. D15. Next base: position 956,956 of record NZ_CP110395.1, read on the forward strand.
GCAGCCCGGTCGGCCCGGTCAATGTCGACGTCGCCTACGGCATCCGCAACAAGAGCGTGCGGCCGTACCTGACGCTGGGCATTGCCTTCTGATGAACACTCGCCTCGACATGATTTCCGCATGACCACGGACGTTTCCGCTCAACCGCCTGCCGGGCCGCCCGGGCCGCCCACGCAGCCGCCTGACGCCCAGCCGCCTGGGCAGCCGTCGCCTGATGCGCCGCCGCCGAAGCGTCGGCGCGGTCCAGGCCTTGGCCGTGTACTGCTGAAGACGCTTGCGTGGACGCTCGTCGTGCTGGTGTTGCTGGCCGCGCTGACGGTCGGCCTCGTATATGGCGCTTTGACGACCGAGCGCGGTACGGCCTATGCATGGCAGGCGGCGGTCAAGCTGCTCGGCGGCAAGCTGGCCGGCACGCTGGAGCGCGGTTCGCTCGCGAACGGCCTGCAATTGCGCGACGTGCGCTGGCGCAGTCTGGATGGCAGCGGCACCGATATCCGCGTCGATCGCGTGGCGGCGCGCTGGGCGCTGACGCGTGCGCCGTGGCGCTTGACCATCGACTATCTGCACGTCGGCACCGTCGATGCGCGCATCGGTTCTTCGTCGTCGAGCAGCAGCGAACCGTTGAAGTTGCCGGAAGATCTGCGTCTGCCGATGCAGCTCGACATCCGCGACGTGCAGCTCGACAGGCTGTTGCTGCACGACGGCGGGTCGACGAACGAGTTCTCGCACTTCGCGTTCCATGGGCGCAGCGACGGGCGGCATCACGAAGCGGCGATCGAGCGGCTCGATACGCCGTTCGGCGCGGTCACGGCGTCGGCGAAGCTCGACGGTGCGCGGCCATTCGCGCTGACGGGCGATGTCGGTTATTCGGGCAAGGTCAACGACGAAGCCGTGCAGGTGGGCGGCCATCTCAGCGGGTCGCTCGAAAACCTCGTCGCCGAACTCGACGCGAGCGGCATGAAGCTCGCCGGGCATGCACGGGTCGAGGCCACGCCGTTCGGCGCGGTGCCGTTGCAGCGCGCGACGCTGACTTTCGATCACGTGAATCCGCAGGCGTTTGCACCGGGCGCGCCGTTGGCCGATCTGGCGGTGCGGGCGGAGTTGCAGCCGGTGGGGCAGGCGGGGGCGGAAACGGTTGTGCTGGGGGCGAGCGGCGCGGCTACGGCAAGCGCAACCGGCGCGGCCAGCAGCGCTTTAGCGCACGAACACGCCGGCGGTGATCGCCACGGCAAGTCCGGTGGTGCGGGCGCTACCGCCGCGAATTTCGCCGTCGCCGGTCACGTGTCGATCGTCAATGCCAAACCCGGCGCGATCGATCAGAACCTGCTGCCGGTCATCGACGCCAACGCGGACGTCCGCCTCGACGCGCAATCGCAGCGCATTTCGAACCTCGCCGTGCGGCTCGTCAAAAGCGCGACGCTCACGGGCGGCGGCACACTGACCGGCAAGCGCGGCCAGTTCGACCTGCAGGTTGCCGGGCTCGACCTGAACGCGCTCGAAGCCACCGTGCGGCCCACTCAACTGTCCGGTCCCATCGGCATTCGCCTGAACGACGACATACAGAGCCTGACGCTCGATCTCGCCGATCCGAAAGCGGCGCTGCGCGCACAGGGCAAGATCACGTTCGACCCCGCCCGCATGAGCTTCAACGACGTGCGCGTGACCTCGGGCAAGGGCCGCATCGAACTGTCGGGCGCATTGAAGCATGACGCGAATTCCACCTACAACCTCAAGGCGCAGCTCACCGACTTCGATCCGCTGACGCTGACCTCGCAGATGCCGTCGCGCAAACCGGTGACGGCGTCGGCGTCTGGGGCCACGGATGTGGGTAAAACCGGCGGGAACACGAAAGGCAAAAAAGGCGCGGCCGAAGCGCGAAGCGGGCACACCAAACAGACCGAGGCAGCGTCCGGGCAACGCCAAACCAAAAACCGCCAGACCGAAGCCGCCGCCGAGTTCGGCAGCACGGCCGGCGCGAAAAGCGCGGCGCCTACCGACCAGGCCGCCGCTGTCGTGAAAAATACCGCCAAGGCAGCGGTCAAAACGGAAATCGTCCAGCGCAAAGCGTCCGCACCCAAACGTGCCGCGCCCGCGCCCGCGGCGCGCAAGATCGAAGCGCGCGTCACCGGCACGCTCACGGCGGCCGGCATGCTCGGCCCGGTCTTCACGACCAGGGCCGAATTCAAACTCGGTCCGAGCGTCTACGACAACCTGCCGCTGACCGGCGGCGGCACCGTCCAGCTGGCGGGCTCACGCATTTTGCCGAGCCGCGCGAATGTGTCGGTGGCGGGAAACCTGGTGGACCTGCAAGGCAGTTTCGGCGCGCCGGGCGATCGTCTGCGTTTCCGCATCGACGCGCCGCAGCTCGAGCGTCTCGGTTTCGGCCTCGCCGGCCTCGTTGCCGCCGACGGCGACGTGACCGGCTCCTTCGCGCATCCGAACGTCGTGGTCAACTACAAGGCCGACGGCGTGGCGTTCGGCGGCAATCGCGTCGGTCACGCGGAAGGCCACGCGGAGTTGCGCGACGGCGCGAACGGCGCGCTCGCCTTCACGACCGACGCGCGCGATCTGAGCGCGGGCGGTGTCGACCTGGCCACGCTCGCCGCGCGGCTCTCCGGCACGCGCGCCAACCACACGCTGGAAGCCGCGGCGACCGGCAAATTGCAGGGCCGTCCGCTCGACCTGACGCTCGCCGCCAACGGCAAGCTGACCGATGCGCGCGACGGCACGCGTTGGGACGGCACGCTCACGCGTCTGCAGAATCGCGGCACGCCCGCGCTGAATCTTGAGGCGCCGCTCGCGGTCAGCGCGGGGCCGCAGCATCTGACGCTCGGGGCCACGCGCCTGACGCTCGAAGGCGCGGTGCTGAGCCTGAAAACCTTCGCGTTCGATCACGGCAAGATCCAGTCGACCGGTAGCCTGACCGATATCTCGCTCGCGCGTTTGCAGGATCTGCGCCACGAGATCACCGGCGAGCCGGCCGTCGTCAAGACCGATCTGGTATTCGACGGCGACTGGGATTTCGCGCTTGGCACCACGGCGAGCGGCCACATCCAGTTGAAGCGGCGCGGTGGTGACGTGACGGTCGAAATCGGCCGCGGCCTGGCGTCGCTGGGCATCACCGACATGACCGCGCGCGCCGAATTCAGCGGCGGCAACCGGCTCAACACCACCGTGCATGCGCAGGCGAGCCGCATCGGCGTACTGGATGCCGATGCGCACACCACGCTGGTCGCGCGCGACGGCTTTCTGACCGTCGACGAGGAAAGCGCGCTCAGCGGCAACGTGAACGCGAATATCCCGTCGCTGAAAACGACCGGCGGACTGTTCGGCCCAAGCTATCTGCTCGACGGTCACCTCGCGCTCAAGGTCGCGCTGGGCGGCACGCTGGCCAAGCCGAACCTGACCGGTTCGCTGCTCGGCGACGGTCTGTCCGCGACACTCGTCGACCAGGGCGTGCAGCTGAAGGACGGCGTGGTACGTATCGCGTTGTCGCATAACCTGGTGGACTTCCAGCAGGTCGAATTCCACGGTGCGAGCGGCACGCTGCGCGCCACCGGCCGCGTACGGCTGGACGGCGCGGAACCGGACCTGACCGCGAGCATCGTCGCCGACAAGCTCGAACTGTTCGCGGCGCCGGACCGCAATCTGTCGCTGTCGGGCAGCGCGAGCGTCGCGAATGCCGGCGCGCAGGGCGGCCTCGCGATCAACGGCAAATTCGCCGTCGATCACGCGTTGTTCGACCTGCCCGAACAGGCCGCGCCGAAGCTCGGCGACGACGTGGTGATCGTGCGTCCGGACGGCACGGTCGCGGGCGAACGGACGCCGCAGGTGGCCGGCACCAACAAGCCGATCGGCCCGTTCGCGCCGCGCGCGGATATCGACATCAGCCTCGGCGATCACTTCCGCTTCCGTGGTCAGGGCGCCGATCTTGGCCTGACCGGCACGATCACCGCGCTGAGCGCGCCGAACCTGCCGCTGCGCGCGGTGGGCAACGTGCGCGTCACGCAGGGATCGACGTACACCGCGTTCGGCCGCAAGCTGAACATCGAAAATGGCTTCTTCACGTTCAACGGTCCGGTCGCCAACCCCGGCATCAACATCCTGGCGATGCGCCGCAACCA